>NZ_NFVA01000002.1 GCF_002264395.1 Paenibacillus sp. VTT E-133291 | reverse complement strand
GTCATGGTTAGTGCTACATCTGCTTGATTCACTGTTTTCTTATCAAAGCTTGCGGTTGTTGGAGTAATGGTTGAGCCTGTAGCTGGTGGATTGACAGGGTCAGCATACAAAGTGCCTCGGCCATTCGTTCCAAGATATACACGTCCGTAAATTCTTGGGTCACCAGTAATCGCCATATTAATCTTGGCGTATTGGTGGGCACCGTCATTAATACGAACCCAAGTTGCGCCAACATCATCAGAACGGAAGACACCCCGCACGCCATCAATCTTCGCTACCGTGTACAGTGCCATGTAAGTTTGACCCGGAGCAGCCATTCCATAACCAATGAGATCAGCTTCTTGTACGTTGCTTAACTTTGTGAAGCTCGCACCAGAGTTCGTGGAGTGCCACAAACCATACTTATTCTCAGTCGTATTTCCTCCAGCAAACCAGAGGTCACCTTCAATACCGGGAACGGCCTTCATACTGATCTGAGCTTCATTCGGCTGTAATCCAGCTACATTATTCGTTGGGAATCCTGAAGCTGAAGTGGCAGTAAATGTAACTCCGCCATCCACACTAACATAGAAGACCCCAGCAAAAAATCCATAAAATTTGCTAGCATTCACTCGGTCAGATGCTACTTTTGCTCCTGCAGGTAATCCTGTGCTAGCTGTCCAAGAATTCCCTGAAGTTTTGGAGTAGTACACACCAATATCCGAGGTGCTCCACAGTATGGAGTTCCCACTTGCAGACACTGCAACTTGTCCATGCCCTACTGTTGTTTTGGTCCCATTTGAAGGTTCGGAATTTGGCATATACCAGTTCACTCCACCATCGTTAGAGATACCAATGGATTTCATACTTGGTGTCTTCTCTTTATCTGCGCTGCCTACCCGTACCATAATAGACGGACTCAACTCAGCATAATCAATGCTCATTGTTGTTGCCCATGAAGGACTGGTCTGGAATTTAGTTGGAGCTACCGACAAATCCTCATGACGGAAACCAGAAACGTCACCAAGTGCAGTGATTAAATGGGAGGTTCCCGTTGGCGGGCTTATCAGTCCGAGCACAGCCGTTTCCTCCACACCCTTTGCCATAACAGAGATATTCACCTTGCCTCCGGTATCCCATGAGGTCAAATTGTTCGAGCCATAAATGGTAGCCCCCGTACCATACATCATCCGGTTAGAGTTGAATGGGTCAATCTCCAGATCGCCCATCATCCAGCCGAGCTTCGGTGAAGGATCAAGCGAGGTCGAAGTCGTTCCATGATCGAGCCAAGGTGCTGCTGTGATATCCATACTGAACTTATAAGTTCGTTCTGGATAATTGCCCCAGTCCCAAATCCGGCTCCATGTTGCACCACCGTTCGTACTGCGGAAAATCACTTCATCAGGCCACCAAGCGTTTAAACTGGATACCATAACTGTGTTAGGATTTTGAGCATCCAAAGCTAAACCACCGAAGCCATACCAATTATCCGTTCCGGTTGAAGGACTGATATTCGTCCAAGCACCGCTTGTTTTATTGTATTTCCAAACCTCACCTTTACTTCCGTCATAAGGACCTACACCATTGCTATAAGTAATATATAGATCGCCTGTAGATGAAAGCACGCCATGATGTGGCAAGTAGCCCGTAGGTTGTCCTGCCAGAGCTGTCCAAGTCACGCCTCCATCTGTACTGCGATAAACGCTGCTTGCTGTGTCGGCAACCCCTACATATATCGTTTGAGTCGCATTGCCAAGTGTTCCTGTGCTTTTATCAAACGTGATCCAGGATAAGCCAACGAGATCATTTCCATAATCCAGTGTCGGATTCTGAATATATGTTCCTACATTCGTAAAAGAGGTTACCTTCGCCCAAGTCACACCGGAGTCCGTACTTTTCCATAGTCCATTACCACTTCTGGCTCCGAAGAATAAAATATTATTCTTATTCGGGTCGATGACGAGGCGTTCACCCGCAGAGCGGCCCGGCATATTGCCACCTACCTTAAAAGGCAGTGGAGTGGTTTGCCAAGTGTTTCCCCGGTCACTAGAGCGCATGATCTGACCGTTATTATCCCAGGAGTTAGTATAAGTGCCTGTTGCCATATAGACTTTGTTTGGATCAATAGGATCTGTAGCAAGGGCATCCACGCCATTCTTATTCCAATCCACCCAGCCTACGGAGTCACTAATTGAAGTCCAACTAGAGGTAGCCTGATTCCAGCGATAGGCACCCCCGATATCTGTTCTGGCATAAATTAAATTGGGTTCAGACTGATTAAAAATAATACCGGGCACAAAGCCCCCGCCTGCTCCCGTTACAACACTTTTCCAGGTATACGGTTCACTTGAAGCTGCATGGGTAGTAGCTGGGAATGCAGAGAATAAAGAGCCTACCATCGCGCCAAGCAGGACTAATAGTCCTGTTTTTCGGATACGGTTACGAATCACGTTTTACGCCTCCTACAATTTTATTGGTTTGCTTTTTCTTTTCTCCTACTCTTAATCCCCCGCTTCACCCCTCCCCCTAAACATGAATTTCTAAAAATACTGATAACGCTTTCATTATAATGTCAATCTTTTTCATTATCGAGAGAAAATGGTTATCTCTTTATGAAGTTTGTCACTAAAAATCGTACCATTTTCACACCATAGCTTACATTTCACAAAAAAACAGACGCCACCTTATAAGATGACATCTGTTTCTCGATGGTTTACTTTATTGATTTGTTGCGCAAAAGCTATTACTACTTAATGCGTAAGCACAAATTCATCCAGCATTTTTCCATCCACATCATAAGCTTGATAAGTTAAACTATCCTTGGTAACACTAATCCCTGCGAACATTTGCTTGTAGTTTTGAAAATGTACCGCATGATAGAACTGATCCTCTTTTTTCTCGTTAAATTTCCTTCCGGAGGCATTGGTCACCACATATACAGTCCCTCGGTAAGCCCCTTTAGGAATCTCGCCTTCTGGAACGATTGTTCCGCCTCGCAACGGGTAGGATCTGGAGTACTCATGATTATGACCCTGCAGTACCAAATCAACCTCATATTTATCAAAAATACCTGTCCAATCTTCTACTTTCTTATACGAATTCCCCCCGTAAGCCGGGCGGTGCATAGTGACTATCTTCCACTTCTTATCTGTTTTCTTTAAATCTTCTTTGAGCCACTCTGTTTGTTTTTTAATATTACTCTCTGTATTCAATACTGTGATATGCACAGGTCCGTAATCGAACGAATACGAGGTGCCTGCAATGGAGCCTTTTGCCCCGTTATCTGGCAGGTTGAAATGTGAAATATAATACTTCGCGTCATCATCCACCTCATCATGATTGCCTGTGACTGGCATTAACGGGATCCCTGAAATCCAGCCCTGAATATTGCTAAAAAACTCATCCCAGCCCGCCGAATCCTCCGGGTTCTCCGTCAGATCCCCGTTATGTACAATAAACTTGGCTTCTGGAAATGTCTGAAAAGCCTTATTCATTGTCTTCCCCCACCGTTTAAAATCCTCCGCAGACTCTCCTTGGGAATCTGTAACGTTGATAAACGTAACACTATCGAGTCCTGTCTCTTCTGTGGTGAATTCTGCAACTGTACTCCATTCCCCCTCAATACCACTGCCCACCCTGTAAGAATATAACGTCCCAGGCTCAAGTCCGGTTACCTCAGCTTTATGAACACCTCTGGTACCCTTATCTGTTTTTATAGAACTGCTATCTGCTTCTACCCTTAATACATCCGAATTTGCAAAAGAGGCGACCTGTCCCTTTACGAACTCCAAAATTCCTGCGGCATTGGAATCATTAGTATACCAAGTAAACGCACGGCTCGTGCCCGCATCTCCCTTAAAGGTGGTGATCAGATCAAACGGGGTTGATGATTTCGCGGAACTCCCGGATTTGGACCACTCCATCCCAACAGCCACCAAGAGTAATACAATCACTAAGATCCCTAGGATGATGGCGAATTTATAGTCTTTCATCACGGTTCCTCCTTAAGTCCACTCTCTAGTCTTCTAACTAAGATAGCCTTCCAGAAAGTCAGAAGTCAAATTCATAGATCCATACTTTTGTTAACGCAGTGTAAAACATTCAGCTAACATTCAGTCTATTTTAAGTTAAACATAAGGTCTGTCTCCTAGAATTAGTTGTGCAAGAAGGTTAGCCAACAACAGAGATAGAGATAGAAACGAGGTGGGAAAATGAGTAACAAGCTGCAATTCCGGCATGAGCTAAAGTTCTTTATTAACTATCATCAATACCTTATATTGCGCCAGCGATTACAGAGCTTGATTGATACAGACCAACACGCCAATGAGAGTGGCGAATATCATATTCGCAGTTTGTATTTTGACGACATCAACAATACAGCGCTTGCCGACAAACTTGGTGGTCTCAGAGAACGCGCCAAATATCGGATTAGAATTTACAACATTCAGGACCATATCATTCACTTTGAGAAAAAAATAAAAATGGACGATTACATCGCCAAAATCAAAGAGCCGCTGACCCGTCAAATGTACGACGAGATCATGGCAGGCAACTATGAGGTCCTAAATGTCCCAGACAGTCCACTGTTCATGGAATTATACAATCAAATGCGCCATAACCTGCTTCGGCCGAAGGTTATCGTGGATTATGTTCGCGAGCCCTATGTTTGCCATAACGGCAATGTACGGATTACGTTCGATAAGGATTTACGTACCGGTCTGCATTCGACGGATATTTTTGATAAAGATCTGCATCCGATTCGGGCAATGGATGAGAACTTCATTATTTTCGAAGTGAAATTCGATGAGTACATTCCGGAATACATTAAAATCGCGCTGCAGTTAGAGGGGCTGAACAGACAGTCCGCTTCAAAATATGTGATCTGCCGCAAATTTCTAAAAACCAACACTTGGGAGGATTATTGATTATGAATGCATCACTTGCATCGCTAGCAGCAACTGCAACCTCAGATACAACCACAAATACTTTTTCAGATATTATTAAAAATTCGGTGATGGACAACTTTGTATCCGATATTAGCATCTCGAAAATGCTCATCACGCTGGGTGTAGCTTTTCTGATCGGCTACTTCATCTATCTGCTCTACAAACGTGTATTTAGCGGAGTATTGTACTCCAAAAGCTTCAATGTCTCCCTAATGGGCATGACCATGATTACAGCCACTGTTATCATTGCCATCAACTCTAACCTTGTGCTGTCCCTCGGTATGGTCGGTGCCTTGTCCATCGTTCGTTTCAGAACGCCGATCAAAGATCCGACAGATCTGATCTTCTTATTCTGGGCCGCTGTCGCAGGGATCGTAACTGGCGCAGGATTCTTCACTTTAGCTATTGTTGGTTCGATCATCATCGGTCTAATTCTATTTCTGTTCATCAAACATTCTGCTATCGAAACACCCTACTTACTGGTCATTAACTGTGATAGTGATGAAAGTGAACGTGAAGTTCACAGCCATATCACCAAATCTGTGAAGCGCTACAACGTGAAGCAAAAAACCGTATCCGCAAACAATATTGAATTGACACTGGAGCTTCGTTTGGATGATAAAGTAGGCGGCTTTGTCAACACTGTCTCCGATCTTAAAGGTGTCAAAAATGCACTCCTGATCAGCTATAGCGGCGACTATGTATCTTAATTATTACAACAAGATGAAGGACGGTGCCACAGATGAAAACCAGAGGTAAATCAATCCTGCTGAGTTTTTGCTGCCTGCTGCTGGTCATCGCCGTAGTTGGTTGCCAGAACACAAGTCCATCTGCAACAAATAACAATGCGTCAGATACGCAGGAGAAGGTGATTTCAAGCGATGAGAAAAGTTTAGACGATCAGATTTTTCCAAAAGACAAGGTCGTCGATGTCAAAATCACTCTGGACCTGGATGATTTTCAGGATATGCTGGATAATGCCAGCGCGGAAGAATATAAAGCCGCATCCGTGGAGTACAATGGCATTAAATTTGATAACGTGGCCGTACGGACCAAAGGAAATCTTAGTCTCAGAAGTGTAGTGCAAATGACAGACTCTGATCGCTACAGCTTCAAAATATCTTTTGATGAGTATGTGAACCAGAATCTGTTTGGCATTACAAAGATCAACCTGAATAATAATTACAGCGATGCTTCTTATATGCGTGAGTTTCTAACCTATGAGCTCGCTGAAAGTGTCGGACTCCCAACACCGAAATATTCCTTCGTCAATGTATATGTCAACGATGAACTAAAGGGCTTCTATCTCGCGGTGGAACAGATCGGTGATGCTTATCTGGAACGCAATTTTGGCAACGCTTATGGAGCACTTTATAAAGGCGTTATGACTGGCCAGGGCAGTGATTTGACTTGGCTTGGCGATGATCCATCGCTATATACCGGACTAGAAATGAAATCGGATAAATCCAACGATGATATTCTCATCGACATGCTGGATGAGCTTAATAACGGCAATGATTATGAAAAATACATCGACGTAGAGGAATCCTTGAAGTATATCGCTCTAAATGCGGTAACGGCTAATATGGACAGCTATTTAGGTGGTAATAAGCAAAATTATTACCTGTATGAAGATGATGGAGTCTTCTCCATACTGCCATGGGATTATAATATGGCCTTTGGGGGTATGGGTAGTGCAGATGTGCTGATTGACGAGCCCACTCAAGGCACATTGGCAGAACGTCCGCTGATTGCGAAGCTGCTTGCTAACGACGAATACAAAGCGAAATATCACGAGATTGTCAGCGAGATGATTAATGGCTATCTAGCAGGCGACACTTTCCAAACTCGGATGGATCAGCTGGACATGATGATTTCCAGCTATGTCAAAGCGGATCCATCTGCTTTCTATACCTTTGAGCAATATGAAGAAGGGATTAAGTCTGTTAAGACCTTCATGTCGAACATGGCAAAAAATATCCAACAGCAGCTCGACGGCACCATCCCTTCCTCCGGTGACGGATCGGGAAGCGGTATGGGTGGTGGTATGGGCGGCGGTGGCTTTGGTGGCGGTGCTAGGAATGGCGCAGCACCGGAAGCCGCTGGTACTAACGGGGACAGTGCTGCTGCTGGAACAGACGCTACTGCACAGAGTGCCGAAAGTGGGCTAGCACCTGCGGATGGGCAGGCTCCCCAAGGTGGCACAGGTGGCGAACCTGGTGCCATGGGCGGACCTGCTATCCCTGAAGGCGGCAATGGTCCTGGCAGTAATTCACAAGCAGCGGCTGGTGGGCAGACCAATCAAGCTGACCAAACCGCTACTAACGGGCAGGCTCCCCAAGGTGGACAAGACAACACCAATGGGCAAGCTGTCCAAGGTGGATTTAACGGAGGTGCAGGCGGTGAGCCAGGTGCCATGGGCGGACCTGGATTCCCTGAAGGCGGCGGCATGGGCGGTGGCGGCTTTGGTGGCGGCATACCTGGAGGTATGGGCGGTGGTGCTGTCCAACAAAAAGGCAGTACGAGTGAAGCCATCACAACTGGCGTCGCAATCCTTCTCTTGCTGCTGACCGCAGTTTTTGTAACCTTTTATAAGCGGAAACGTCTGTAGTTCAGTAAAGTTATCCTTATTATCCAATCATTCATACAAGAAGCCTCCGTCGTTTAATCGCGGAGGCTTCTTGTATGATCCCATATCATTTGTGAGCTCCACACAAAAAAACCGTGAACCGTTTCATACTTCACTACGAAACGGTTCACAGTTATAAGTTCAATCTTCTTTTTCATCCTACTCTGATCACGGAATACAACGATTCCACCTTACTCTTTCCGACCACGCAATATGCTTATGGCCGCTATCAAAAAGGCAAGTAAAGATATCCCGACTGCGATATAGACCATTGGATTGACACTGGTTGAGTTGTTCTCACTTTCCATGATGGCATTATGCTCTTCCATGCTCATACCGTTGTCACTGGAACCATGAGAATGCTCACTACCACCGGAGGCTTGTACAATCGTAGTAATAGAATGCGGATTCTCTGTTCCAGCCTCACCGGACCATTGCACCAAGCTTCCATCGGCATAGTGCTGATAAGCATTCCATGCGATGTCGCCAGCGGCATCAGGGTTCTTCGCCGTGAAGTAGAATCGTTGGAATTGTCCTGCTTTAATTCCTTCTCCGTTAGCGATCCAGCTAACTTTGTTCCCGTCAATAGTAACATCCCAGCCTGGTGTAGCTTCATATTGCTTAAACTCGGCACCTGCCGGAATTCGTAGATCCACTTGTACAGTTGCCACTTCTTTTTCTGAAGGGACTTTAAGTGTGTAAGTCTCCCAAGCTCCAGTACTGGATTGTGCTGGGGCCACGGTTACGTGTGCGCTAGCTACAGCTGCAAACAATAGTAGCGTTGCAGCCGCTGGTGCGAATAGTGTCATTATTTTACGAGATAATCTGTTCATGGTTAGCCTCTTCTCATCCATAATTATATAACTTCATCCTTAACTTCTTGCTATACATCTTTAGAAAAATCCCGTTTACGTGAAGCAAGCCCTTGCTCCAAGGCATAGCGCGTTAGCTGTGTACGGTTTTGTAGTTGAAGCTTTTGGAGAATGTTCTTCAGATGATTTTTTACGGTATGCTCCGAAATCCCCAAGCTTAAGGCAATCTCCTTGTTCTTCGATCCAGAAGACACACAGCTCAAAATTTCTTTCTCCCTTGCCGTCAATGACTCCCCTTCATCCGTTACAGCAGGTACGGTGAACTCTTTCAAGATTTGAAAAGCCAGCTCCCGACTTAGGGGCGCTTCTTCATTAACAATGGCCTGCAAATATTGAATCCAGGTGGAAGGTGCCAGATTCTTTAGCAAATACCCCTGTGCACCTTGCTTCAGCGCTTCGAGGAGATGGGAAATTTCGTCCGATACCGTAACGATAACGATTTTGACATAGGGATATTCCTGCTTGATCCGGCGAGTAGTCTCCAAACCGTCCATCACAGGCATCTGAATGTCGATTAGAATGAGATCAGGCATCCATTGTGCTGTAAAAGCGATTGCCTCAGCGCCACTCTCCACTACACCAATGACCTCAAAACTGTCATCCATGGACAAAATCTCACACATAGCCTCACGTGCATGCGCATGATCATCCACAACTAAAACCCGGTATCGGCTCATAGACTGACTTCCCCTTTCATAATTTCAACCTGGGTGCCTGTGTCACCAGAAATCAGCCTAAGCTTCCAGCCCATCCCCTCAACACGTTCCTTCATGATCTGAAGTCCATAGCTGCCACTCACTTCAAATGGATCATGCTCAAATCCCTCTCCATTGTCTGCAACAACTACTCTCCAGCGCTTCTCATCGCCAGCTCCAGTAATTGAAACCAGCCCCGCTCGTGTATGCTTGCGAACATTAATGATCGCTTCGCGGATACAGGATAACAATTCTGATTTTTCTGAAGGGAAGAGCGCATCATCTTGCAGGCTCCAATCGAGAGAGGCTTCGATCATAATCTCATTTGCCATCTGGGCTAACTGATCTTTTACCGACTGTTCCAATGAAAAAGAACTCTGTTCAGAGACCGGTATCTTCAGATTAGCGATGGCCTGCCGCACATAACGATTCACCTCATGGACCGTCTTTTTGATCTGATCCACACTTTCCTCACTGACTCCACCATTCTTGCGGCTTGCTTCTAGCCGGTCGATTTTGACAGATAAGAGGAATAAAGATTGCGCCATCCCATCATGCAGTTCCTTGGCTAGTCCTTCCCGAGCCTTCATTGCGTCTTTTAGCGCACGTTCCTGCTCCAGCTCCCGCTGATTTCGCTCCATAAGAGAAAACAAAGGAAGTAGCAATACAAGACTGACCAAAAACACAAGAACCGGCGTCAAATAGTTCCCCAAGTCCATTGAAATATAAGGCATTAGAAACTGATGGCGTACGACTTCCCAGATCCCTACCATTAGCGTTGGCAGTAACAGGATCATGTACTTTATTCGTGTATACGTTGCCGTCCCCTCCTGCACATCTTATGAATAACATTATCACCGTCTTATCTTAGCCACATGACTCGATCGGGCTATATTGACCTATTAATGTTACAAATTTAAGTATTTTAAAAGATGAATGCCGACATTTATACTATTATAAGCAAGCTTTCTTATATTGTAGCAAAAAAAAGATACATCTTACGATGCACCTAACCATTTCTACGTTTACAGTGAATTCCTATCTATATCGGCGAAGTATACCGTCCATATTGGATGTCCATTTCCTTAAATGAATCTCCTTCTTTGTGCAAGAAAAATGTATTGACTCCCTCTGCCCCCCACCAGTTCATACCGACTAGCGGACCCTCAGAGGTTTCAGCAGCAAAAAGAATGGAGAACATTTCAGGCCTGACCTCTCCGCCATCATCCACCCGCCAAACTGAATATTCATCGCCTTGAATCACCGACGGATAGTCCATGAAGGTAAATTCATCTTTTTCTTTCCAGACAAGACTAAATAACATCTCCTGATCCAACCTTACAAATTGAACGAGATACAGCTGCCGATTTGCAGATAGGTCTGCCAGCTTCCATATTTTCTGAATTTCACGTTTTTTCGTATCTACAATACGCTCTCGAACACTTACTTCCACAGTAGACAAAGCTTCTTGACCCTCTAAAGTTTCAACCGGCAAAAGCGCATCAACCTTAAAGTCTATTTGATCCGTCAAATAGTAGGTTTCATCCGGGGTCGCACTTTCCTCTTCCACCGTATAAAGATAACCCGCCAGATTCTCAAAATTATGCGCCATCTCCCGGCCATTACTGTTCTCTGTTCCATCCTGCCATTTATTAAATTTAACCTTTAATACATTCCCCTGATCACCAATAGCCTCATTTAATTGTGCCATCTCCTGGTCCAGCCCTTTTTCGTGCCCGGTGACTAGCATATTCCGCCCCTCTGCATCCGCAAAGCCAAAATTCCCTCTCAGCTTCTTGGTATCTAGATAAGCTTCTGTCTGCTGTATGCTTGGCGTTGGCTCTTCGCTAGGAGGAAGCGCTGGAGAAGGCGATACAGTTTCCGCACTTTGTTCCGGTGTAGAGTCTAAATGATCCTCATTACTCGTCAACGAGCTGTTTCCAGAACAACCCACCAACATAAGAACAATTAAGAAACTTATCATGACCTTATTCATTCTTATTCCTCCAAACGAAGTTAGAATATTCCCATGCTCAGGTAACGTTCCCCTGCATCAGGCGCAATACATAGCACTCGCTTGCCGGGTCCGAGGCACCGTGCTTCCTGCAATGCAGTCCATACTGCGGCACCACCTGATGGACCGAGCAGAATCCCTTCCAGTGCAGCCAGCGTTCTCAACGTTTGCAATGCATCTTCATCCGAAACTTGAACGATTTCATCGTAGATCTTCGTATTCAGAATGGCGGGTACAAAGCCCGGACTGGTTCCAACCAGTTTATGCGGTCCGGGCTTTCCCCCGGATAACACTGGCGAGCCTTGCGGCTCAACAACAAGAATGCGAATATCAGGAAGCTGCTCACGCAATACTTCTCCAGTTCCTGTAATCGTGCCTCCTGTCCCTGACGATGCAACGAACACGTCCAGCTTTCCTTCCATTTGCTCCATAATTTCAAGCGCTGTCGTTGTCCGGTGAATGTCAGGGTTCGCTTTATTCTCGAATTGCTGTGGAATAAAGCTATTCGCCACTTCTTTCCCCAGCTCGATTGCTTTCGCTATAGCCCCCGGCATCCGCTCCGCTGCAGGTGTCAGGACCACTTCAGCACCATAAGCCTTTAGAATATTGATTCGTTCCTTCGTCATATTATCAGGCATGACAAGAATCGCTTTATAACCTTTTGCAGCGGCATTCATAGCCAATCCAATGCCTGTATTTCCACTTGTCGGCTCTATAATAGTCCCTCCGGGTTTCAGTAGCCCAGCTAGTTCTGCTTGCAGAATCAGATTATAAGCGGCTCTGTCCTTTACACTGCCACTGGGATTGAAGCATTCCAGCTTTACATATAGTTCTGCATCTTGGGGTGTGGTCAACCGATTTAGTCGCACAACCGGTGTATTCCCAATCAGCTCAGTGATATTGTTAACAACAAGGGATGTCATTCCTAGAGCCTCCTTCAATTCTTTTCCTTCCATTATTGTAACTTGAGCGGCACCTCCTGTCGATTCAGACCTCCCGTTCCTCTAACCTGAAACAGCCGCCTCCGCATTATAAGCGGAGACGGCTGTTCATTACTGGCATGGTATCAATGATTGTTAAGGATTCACGTTAATCGTAAAAGTAGATGTATTATTCTTAATATTCGTTACCGTGTTCGTAATCTTCAGATTGTTGAAGGTTGCTGAGCCTCTGGCTGGACCTTGACCTGCCTCAGCTGCTTCATTCACCCAGATGCCCACCCCGGATTTACTATCAAAAGCATCGCCGCTCTTCTGCGCACCGGTAATTGTAACATTATTAAAGATGGTATCTGTTACTGGGAATTGTGGAGTGGAACCTACATAGTTGGTCTGGAACATGATGCCATGATAGGTTGGATCAATGATATCCACATCATTGACTCGGATACCTTGGAACACCTTGGATGCCGAGAATACCCAGATCGCCGGGAAAGTCTGCGCGCCCCAGAAATGCCCACCTGCACGAACAATAGAAATATTCTCAAAATTCGTAGTAGGTGAAGCTCCGAACCCGTTCATCGGATATCCAAAGTCTAACGAGCTGATCGTAATTCCAGAGTAGCAAAGTGTATCTGCAATATAAATGTTACGGAAGGTATTTGCGTATCCACCATAGACAGCTACACCAGCAGCACGCCAAGTCAAAATGGAAGTGAGGTTCTCATAGATATTGTCTTTCATATCTGCACCGCCGGAATCAATCGCCGAGAACAACGCAAAGCTATCATCACCTGTTGCCCGTGCTTCAATATTAGATACAAGGTTGTTCGTGCTTCCATTCGTCATATTAATGCCGTCCGCGAAGGTGTTACGGATACGCGAGTTTTTAATCACCATGTTATCCGTATTGGCACCCCAGTACATACATACCTGATGTTCAGTCCAGATGTTATCGATCGTAATGTTCGCCACATTGGAGAAATCAAATACTTTACCAGGACCGTCGATACGTGAAGTATAGTTCCCGAAATAAGCGAAATTTGCAAAGGTAGACCCATTTGCTGTATCACTGGCTCGGAATCCGACATCAGTATTCTCTTGGGTGGTTGGAGCTATAAATCTTGTATACCAAGGGCCAGCACCGATTACCTTCACTGCCTTGCCGTAGACCTGAAACTTGCTAGAGGTCTGATAGTTGCCGGCTGGCAAATACACCCCAACGAGATTTCCTGTGGTATCCATGCGTACTTTATCTAGCGCATTTTGGACATCCTGATGCGTAAAACCTGCAGGAACAGTATATTTAGCCGGATCTGGATTAGCAATCGGTGAAACCTGCTCTAGACTGATGAAGTCAATGGCGTATTGAGAAGTGTTCGCTGTATCTTTTTGTAACCGGATCGTACTTCCTGCCGGAATCGTGCTATCAAACATAATGTTTGCTTCATCATAAATATGCCGCGGTGAACCTGCGCTTGGCGAATTGCCAGGACTTGTCTCAGAACCGTACAACCATGCATATTTAGAGGTTAAGTTAATTGCCTTGTTAAAGACACCATTCACATAGATGTTAAGCGTAGCATTTGTGCCATCACCACTCGCTGAATCAGGAATCGAGAAACGAGTAACCAGCGTGTTCGTGCTGGCTTTTGTCGTGAATTCAACATAGCTACCTGTGGTGTTCAGAGTAACTGCTCTTCTGCCTGAAGCCTCACCTGCCAGATCACCAATGGTCCGATTAGCTGAAAGCTTCACGGCCCCACCACCAATAACACCATCCTCAGCCTCATACATGTCGTAAGGCATGTTCGCACCTCGACCGATGAATAGAGACTGCGTCTGAATATTATTAGCCCGTTTCACAGGCAGCTCATTAGCATCTACTGCAATTTCACTCTTCACAGTATATTTTCCATTTCCTGCTGTCCAATTGCCAAGAGCGACAGGCGCTGTGGTTACGCCACTTGCGATCACACCGCTATAGGTGCCTGTAAGAGTCTTAACTACCGCATTAGTTGTAGCATCTAAAACCGTCAGAGTTATGTTATGCGCCCCGCTCGCGGAAGCTGCTGTACCTTGATTCTTAATGGCAACTGAGAAGCTTACAACGTTGCCGGCTGCTGGATTTCCAGGTGTCCAGCTGACGGAGGAAGCCACCAGATCAGAACTGGATACAGGTGCAATAATAAGGGAAGTCGGGCTAGTGAAGCTATTATTTCCCTCATTTGATTCAATCACTGTATTATTCTCATCGACCTTTGCACTTAAGGAGTAGGTAGCTGCGTCTTTTGCGCCCATATTCAGAGACACATTCGTTGATGCGCCAGCAGCTAGAGTTCCCACGGGGCTAGTGCCTACAAGTGTTGTGCCCAAGTAAAAAT
This sequence comes from Paenibacillus sp. VTT E-133291, assembly GCF_002264395.1. Lineage (GTDB taxonomy): Bacteria > Bacillota > Bacilli > Paenibacillales > Paenibacillaceae > Paenibacillus_AQ > Paenibacillus_AQ nitricinens. Next base: position 188,197 of record NZ_NFVA01000002.1, on the reverse strand, counting down.
TCACAATAGTTGCGGTAGAAGCAAGGGTGCCGATATTCTTAACTGTTGCGTTTAGAATAATGGCATCCGTCTCTACTGGAGCTGCTGGTGTCCATGTAAGAGCTGTGACCGTTAAATCTGGATTTGCAGATGGTGTACCCATCACTTGAAATTCAGCAATTTGTCCAGCACTTGAACCAGAGTTAGTGGTGATCTTCAGCTGCAATTCACTAACCGTAGCCGTTACCGGAATCGTCACTGTATTGCCGGTTGCTGGGTTAAAGGTATACACGGTCGCAGGTACAAGGCTAGTAAAAGCCGTTGTATTCTGATTATGCCCAAGCACTTGAATGGTCTGGGTACGTGTCGACCAGGCTGATGCAGGATTCAGCTTGAGTACAACCGATGTAATATCGGCATTGCTGCCCAAATTAACCGTTAAGGTATTCGGATAACTTCCCCCTGCCCCTTCCCAATAAGTGGTTACATCACCGTCATTCGCATTGGTCTGCACAAAGGTAAAGACCGAGGAGGACGCTGTTATTCCTTTGTTCAACGCCAGATTAGAACCCGTCCCAGGCGTTGGGGTTGCTGTTGGTGTTGCCGTCGGTGTTGCTGTCGGCGTTGGCGTTGCTGTCGGTGTCGGTGTCGGTGTTGGTGTTGCTGTCGGTGCTGTGGTTGGTGTTGGTGTTGGTGCTGTTGTTGGGGCTGCTGTCGGTGCTGAAGATGGAGTAAGGATCAGGTTGTCCAGATTCACATTTCCAGTATCACCAGCATCATATTTATAAGTAATTGTGTTAGCGCCAGCATTCAAGGCCAGCGTTTCAATCTTTGTGGACCATGTGTTCCAGTTGGCTAGATTAATAAGCGAAATTTGCTTTATTTTCGTCCCATTTACATAAATGCTAATTGTTTTTGTGCTGCCTGAAGCATTTGCATATTTCAATGCAGCATCATAGTTTCCAGCAGAGGCTACATTGACACTAAATGCAGTCGTCGCTCCTTGCACTAGATAACCATCTACAAAACCGGTTCCGGTATAACCAGTATGGTCTGTATTAACTTTTGCTCCCCCGGATAAAGAGGCGTTTTCTGCTTCATATCCTGTCGTTGGAAGTGTTGTAGTGCTGCCATAAATCTCAAATTCCGATAACTGGGCTGCTGACCATCCTGTATTTGCGGTGAACTCCAATTTAACATATCTGGCGCTTGCAGCCGTAAAGTTAATGGTTACAGTATTAGATCCGCTTGCAGGATTAAATGTATAATTGGCTGAGGCAGCTAAGGTAGTGTACGTTGAGTCATCTGAGCTCCCTTGCACCGACAAGGTTTGGGTTCTTGCTTCCCAGTTCGTCGGTAGTTTTAGAACGACCTGATTGACGCTGTTTACGTCACCTAAGTCCACTTTAATCCATTGCGGGAATGCGTTGCTTGCACTTTCCCAATACGTTCCTTGGTTTCCATCATTAGCATTAGCTGCTACGTATACATCACCAAATGAGCTTGAAGTAATCGTCTTCCCTTGGGCTAAATTCCCCGCCGCTAAACTCACCGAGGGATATAACGCTAATTGACCTACAAATAAAATGACAATTAAAAAATACATCACTGCTGACTTACCCATAATTTTTTTAGAAGCTGCTATCATTAGAGAACCACCTCCCAAAGATTTTGTGAAGCTATGCAGCTATTAAGAATACGCTTTCAAAATAGTATTGTTATAGACATTCGCCTCCTAAAACTGATCTGATAGTGTTCCGACGAAACTTAACAATCACTCTCTATTATTAGCTGCCAGTCATCCTCCTGTATCCTTGACTCTCACTTTAACAAGTCTCTGAGATGTATCAAGTGATTGACCATAAATAACTAATAATGGTAATAATATAAGTTATAGGTAGATATCCGTCGATGGCGATTTCTATGCTTTCTATGTGGGATATTACGTTCAACAAAACAAAAGCCTCAGAGAAAACAGCGGGGATGAAATCCCTTAGCTCTCTGAAGCTTCGTGTTATACATTAAATCTAGCTACCAAACCCTGCAGTCCACGCGCCATCGTACTTAAATTATTTGCTGAAGAAGCAATTTGTTCGACCGAAGCCATTTGCTCTTGCGAGGCTGCTGATACATGCTGTGTACTCGCTGCAGTTGTTTCTGAGATCTGCGTGACGCTGCGAATCGATTCCACGATCTCATCCGATGCCGCCGTAATCTCCTCCACCGCACCAGATACGTCCTGAACCTGTTCAGCTAGTGAATCTATAGATACGCGAATCTCACTAAAGGAACGACCCGCTTCCTCAATAATTTCCGTACCTCCCTTTACTTCACTCATACTGCTCCTCATGACTTTCATGGCATCATCTGCTTCACTTTGAATCCCACTCGCCATTTCTGCAATTTGATTGGCGGATTCTGCGGATTGCTCCGCAAGCTTTCGAACCTGGTCAGCAACTACAGCGAAACCTCTACCCTGCTCACCAGCGCGCGCCGCCTCAATGGTCGCGTTTAAGGCCAGCATATTCGTCTGCGATGCGATTCCTTTTATGACGCCTACAATAGTGCTGATCTGCTGAGATCGATTCACAAAGCCTTGGACTTGCTGGGATAAGGACTGAATGGAACAATTAATCGATTCCATCTGCTGTCCTGCAGCCTGAATGGATTCATCTCCAGCGATGGCAAACGCTGCGGAACGATGGGAGGCTTCGGATATATCCTGCACGCTGGCAGCAATTTGTCCGATTCCTAGCGATATTTCCGAGATTGTAATCGTATTAGTCTGTAAATCATTCATCTGTTTAGCGGTTCCCGAGGCCACTTCACCCATAATATCCGATATTCGTTCTGTAGCACCTGCCGTCACTCCACTATCTGAAGTAAGCTTAGAAGAGGAATCTGCTAAACGATTGGCTGATAGCTTGACCTGTTCAATCATCGTGCTCAGATTATCTGTCATTTTATTAAAATTAGAAGCCAGCTCACCAATCTCATCCTTAGAACGGACGCTCAGCTTACGAGTAAGATCGGCATCCCCATCGGCAATCTCCTTCAGCTGTGTGTTCACATCACGAAGCGGTTTAATAATTCTCCCAGAGATTAAGAGGGCAAGGATGACGGCGAGAATGACTGACAAACCGGTCACACCCAGGCTAGTAATCAAGGCGTTGTTGCGATGCGAATCTGCTTGACTCTGCCCATTCTGAATTTCCTCCATGAGCATATTCTGAAACACAATCTGAGATTCGACCATAGCATCTAGAGATAGATTCGTGAACTTCTTCTGCGCTTCAGGGAAATTACCCTCCTTGGCTAAGGCAAACGCTTCCTTCAATACTAGTAAATAATCATTCCATTTAGTCTTTAGTTCTGTTACACCTGTTAGTTCAGCTTCGCTTAATTTCGCACTCTCCAGCGCTGTAATCGCATTCTCAATCAATGGAAGCATTTCTTCATACTGAGACAAATAGGACTTTCGTTCCTCCTCTGTGTTGCTCATCACATAACGGGCACCCAGTTCGTCTGCTGTACGAATCTTATCCGTTAAGTCTTGAACTAATGACAGCTTGTCCCAGTTATGATTGACCTGATCTGTCAGTAAGGTAACCTTACCTTGAAACAAAGTGTTTCCGGCTATAGCGACTAAAAAGACTACAATTACCGCAGCAAAGCCTAGGACTATTTTTCCACGAATACTTTTCGTCATCGTATTTCCTCATCTCTATGTATGTATATCTACTTGGTACTTTTATCCTACTATCATTTTCTTAAGGCACTCTGAATTTGAACTGAATATTTGCTTAAAAAAAACAAAAAGACCCCTACTTCCGGCCCAGGCAGGAACTAATGGTCTTCAGAGATCTTTTTTTATTCGTATAAATTTCCATTTGCCAGCTCAGCGAGCTTGGATTCATCAAGCACACTTAAGCGTCCTCGATTTCTTGTAATAATTCCTTCATCAATAAAACGACGTACGATTCGATTCAAATGCCGATAGCTTGTACCAAGCAGTTCTGCTGTTTCTATAAGGCTGGAGGTTCTAATCTCCTCCACTCGTCGGTCTCCGTTTTTATCAGCGAATAAAGACATCAAATAACTGGCAAAGCGATTCTCCACCGGATACAACAGGTTAAGTGCGGAGGCTTGGCCGAGCGTATGCAATTTATGACTAAGTTCTCCTACTAGAAAACGGAGCAACGCTGTATTTTCCTCAAGCTCTCTCAGCAGTAATCTTCTCCCCGCAAAAAGAATCAAGCTCTCACCCACAGACTCCACTTGATTCTTAACAGGAAAGCGATGAAGCAGCTCCACATCCCCTATGACTGATATAGGATTTGTAAACCGCACCAGCATAGACTTGCCGTTTGGCAGCAGCGTCTGAATTTTGAGCTTGCCCTCGACTAATATGAACATTCCATCCAATTGATCTCCAACCAAACATAGCTTTTCTTCATCCGTATAACGTCTCAATTCCATTTTGTAAGTTACTAGCGGACTAAATATTCCATCCAGACCGTTCTTCACTGCCAAGGCACGGACTGCCTCACGGTCATTTATCGTCTGCATGTTGTGCCCCCTCAAGTGTTTGCTCAAACTCAAATAAGTGTAATTTAGAATACCCCACAAAAAAAGGACATATGTCCTTTTTAAAGATATATCCTAAAACACCTCACATCACAACAGAGTCCACACTATATCGGATCATATTCACTTTGTGATCTTGTAACCAAAATTCTAAACTCCGATAATTGATTTTATCCACATACCCGATAATATCAGCCCCTTGTTCCCCTCTTTTATAATAAGAAGAGCCGTAAGCTTCAATCACAGCATCAGCAGAAGATCCCACATGAATCCCTCTGCTAGTGCTCATCTTCTGATCGGAATAGACGCTGATTAGAATGATTTGGTGATCACCACGCGCAGTAGCTACTGTTGTCTCGTTATCCAAATTATAATATTGATACCGTTCAATGTCATCACGTGGTTTAGGCACCTGATTGAGTGATTCGAGGCTCTGAAGCAGCTGAATATCTCCCAGTCGCTCCTGTTCTAGATTACTGCTGGATACACGAGAGTAATGACTTTGCCTTGGTGCATTATATAAATAGATATGATAAATCCCATAACTTAAACCTACCACAATAAAAATGATAATAAATGACCAACCTTTACTAAATGGCTTCTTCCTCATTGTCCTCACACCTTTTTCTAACCTTTACTGTGCAAAATATTTCTCCAGCTCGCGCTGTGCCCGATATTCTGGAAAATTAAAAGACTGCCAATTGCGCTCTCGTTGTGCTCCGTTCCACCATTCGTTTTTCAAAAATTGATCCAGCATCCCGTCTTCCTTCCGGCTGAACTTAATCAGAGAAGGGATGACCTCCGGTGATAGACCGACCAAATAATCTGCGTCCAGCTTACCACTTACCTCATAACGCTCCATATTCTTATTAGCAATAATGACATCCATCCCGATATAGTTCATTACCACATAAGAGGCCAGACCTAGCACAATATAACATTTAGCCAGCGGCAAACGTGGAACGGCTATCCGCACAGCGGCAAGAATCAACAGCAATCCCATAAAAATCATAAATGCATGAACCAGGAATCGAATCGTAGTATAACCATACGCCTCTTCATACAGCGTTAATCTACTAAAAGCGGAATACAACATGACTGTGGAACAGCCGACCAAGATATACAGCAGAATATTAATGACTTTTTGGAGCAGCCCGCCCCGCTTTTCTTCCGATCCCACAGCCAGTAATAAAATCACAAAATTAATCGTGGTCACCATCATTAGTTCGAAAAATCCACTGCGAGCGTAATCAGCATAGGAACTCCCCTCTGGCACCATCCCTTCCCAAGCTCCAAACAAGTAAGAAAATTGGACGATTACGAACAGTACATATACCGTGTTAATAGCTATAAGAATTGTCGTCATAATTACTGGATCAATCTTAAAGGCGACAGGTGCCAGCGCAGGACCATACTCCTTTGGCTGCACATTCCAGTCATAGATCTTCGAGTCCACAAAACCCCACACTAAACCGAAAAAACCCATACCCAACAGCAGTATCCACAGCGTCCGCACAATAATTTCACCAAATGAAATTCGATCCAGCATATTTGGCAGCCAAATGAGCACATGATGAAACACACCATCGGCCGAGGCCAGCAGGGTAATCACAACAAGCAATATCGGTAAAGAGATCGCAAGTCCTGTGAACACTTTCCCCAGCACTTGCTTGCGTTCATCCTTCACCTTACTATCACTGTTACTTTTAATGTCCTTGAACACCGTACCCCAGTGACGAAAATTCTGTGGAAGCAAATGCTCGAGCGTATCCCAAAGTATTTTGAACTGACTCCAAGAGGGGCGTTTATCACTTAGTAAATAAGTCATATGTAATAAAATGAGCACTGGAATTACTAAAAGGTTGAGCCCAAAGTAGAATAGATTATGAAATAACACATAGGTCAACGAGAGTAGGAAAATCGCTCCGAACCAGAAGTAACTTATTTTAGTGAGTTTACGCAGCTTAGCCTTAGCGTAATAAAGCATATACGCATAAAATAGACACACAAAGATAGGATAAGAAACACCCGGCAAATTTCCATAGAACAACAACTGATGAACAATCGCCAGAAAGAAGGCAACAATTAAAGCGGCAAGTGATCGATTAAGATTAGGCTTAGGCTTAAGCTCCGTTTCATCGGTCATGGTAAACACCCCCATATTTTTACTTTCTTATCCTTATTTTAAATGATAAAATAAGAAAAAAAAGAGAAAGAATTTTTTAATAATTTCCTATTTTACGAAGGGATCTAAACCATGAAGCTGCATAGCCAATATTTAAAACTACACTCTCAGTTTGGGGGAGCGACAGAAATCTCAGTTACGATGGATGAACTAGCATTGACCTTCGGATGTACACATCGTAATGCCATGCACATTGTAAATAAAATGATACAGCTCGAATGGGTGCAATGGATACCAAAGCGTGGGCGCGGAAGTCGTTCTTTGTTACAGTTCCTTGTCCCTTCTGAAGAAATTGCACTTCAATCTATGATGCAGGCCATCAGCCGTAAAGATGTTCACAAAGCCATTGAAGGCATCAAAACCCATGCCAGCTCTTCCTCGCTGCAGGATACCTTACAAGGTTGGCTGCTGACCTATTTTGGTCATCATTCCGAAATCCGTAGTGACAAACAGATTGATACCTTGCGGCTTCCCATCACCCAGCAGCTACATACCTTCGACCCGCTTCATATGAATCTATTGGCAGAGTCCTTTGTTTCCAGTCATGTCTTCGACGGATTAGTGAGACGCAGCGGAGAGCGGGATAAGATTGTACCAAGTCTTGCTCATGCCTGGGAAGTGGATGAGAGCCGTACGATTTGGACTTTTTTTCTACGCAAAGAAGTGTTATTCCATCATGGAAAAGTACTGACTGCAAAAGATGTAGTCTATTCCTTGGGACGGCTGATGCAAACCTCAAAGCGGACACTCTATAGTTATATTTTCAAAGAAATCCAGCAAGTTACCGCGCTAAATCCATCCACCGTTCAAATCACGCTTAAACAGCCCAATGAGCTATTTCTCCCTTTCTTGTGTACGAGTAGAGCGGCAATTGTTCCGCGTGATTTAGAAGGCATGGACGAACCTAGTTTTGGCCGTAGACCGGTGGGGACAGGACCATTTAAGGTTGTGGACATGAATGAGGACACTTGTGTACTGGAGGTTTTTCCTTATTACTTTCAAGGACGAGCTCATTTAGATCGAGTCGAAATAATGTATGTTCCGTGGGATACTGAGTCTGGTTCCTCCGATACTAGCTCAGCTTTTCATGTGATTCAGAATCCTTCATCCACCAATTCTTCTTCTTGGAGCCGGATTCATTCAGAGTCCTACATTCGTAAATTTGTTACCTGCAACACGCAAAAAAAAGGACCGCTTAGCGACCCCCTTCTTCGGGCAAAGATCGTATCCTGTTTAAAAGATGATTCAGTGTCTGTATCGCATAAGTCGATGGAAGACCATGAGGTCACTTTGCAAATAACTACCATTCCGCAATATGCTAACGATGCTGATTGTATTGCTACTAAACTAGAGCATCAAGGTTATCCCTGTACGGTTGTTTCCGTGTCTCCAGAAGAGTTTAAAGGCCCGGTTCGGCTGGAATCTGACCTGATTGTTTTCTCTTTATTTCGTGATGAGGATGAACAGCTTCGTTTATTTGATTTATACCTCACGCTCTCTCAACATATAGAACCACATACCCGTGCAGATATTGAAGGCTGGCTCTATACCATTGCAAGAGAACCCAATCCTGAAGCTAGATCTGAGAGCTTTAGGATTATCGAGAACCGTCTTCTTGAGGAGCATCATCTACACATCTTGTATGAAAAACCCACCCAAACTGCTTATCTCCCCTCTGTCCGAGGCGTAAGCTTTAATAGTCAGGGCTGGGTTGATCTTCGACATGTATGGTTCCCGCCGCTGCTCTCCAGCTGCAGCACTACATGATATACGCCATATTCCTTTAATTCCCGAATCATCGGAGCCCTTTTCCAATCAAATTAGCAGAAATTGGCTCCCTCCCGATTTCTCTTGCCCAGACGGACAACTGTCCGACATGATGAATCTCATGAGCGATCACATGACGCATCACTTCACCCCAAGTATCAGTCACGACCCGGCCATCCGCCAAGTGATCCTCAAAAATTTTTTGCTCCAAGCCCGCATGCCAAGAAAGTACAAAGGGTTCTACATCGGCCCGGAATTTCGCATCCAGTTCTCTTACCTGCTGCAAAGACTTGTAATGCTCGAATTCCTCCTGAAAATCCGGTTTACCTTGCAATACTTGAATCCAGCTCCACTCTACATCAATAATGTGAAAGAGAGTCTTCAATATGCTGCCTACGCCACCCGTACGTGCCCCAAGTAGCTCTTCCTCAGAAATACTCTCACACCACTCGTACCATTGTTCACGAACCATCCAGTTATATTTAAAGAATGTTTGCAAATCAAGACCTCCTTTTAATGAGAGCTTAGATGTTTCCGGTAACCTTCCACCTTCTCATCTCTATATCCTAACGACTCATAAAAAATATGCGCTTCCTTACGCTTCTCTCCAGAAACTAAAATGATATAGAAACAATCTTTCCCACGGGCCATTTCTTCAATGGCGATCATCAATTTTTTACCAACACCTTGACGACGAGCCCGCGAGGAAACGACCACATTTTCAATCACCATAAACGGTTTACAATCCCCTATTAGGTCATGACAGAGAATCCCCATCACAGACCCCATCAACTCCCCATCCACAAAAGCGCCCAACAATATGTATCGATGATCTGCCTTAATCACTTTAAATACTTCTTCGAATTTGTTATGATCCGATGGTTGATCCATCAGCTCCTGATATAAATCACCAAGTTCATGAAGAGACTCCACTTCTATTTCTTTAATAACGACCATGAATGTTCAACCTGCTTTCTTTAATTCAAGAAATTTTTCATATATGCACCACTATTTACGAACCTTCAGTTCAAATTCATCCTTCTGCCCATCCCACTCTACAACAACCCTAATAATCGAGTCCTCGCGTTCAAACGCCCCGCTTCCAGCTCTTTCGGACTTCAACTCACTTTTTCTTACTCCCTTAACATCTTCTAAGGTTTTACTTCCTCCACCTGATGTTCCCTTGAAGCTATATTTAAAAGAACTGATCTTATCAAGATCGGTAAGTTCACCTTTATACTTAAGCTCGAAGGTTGAATCAAACCAGGTTTCATACTCTGACCTTACGCCCTTTTTATCGATGAACTTCTCAGTCGCCTTTTGAACATATTCTGCCGACCAAACGTCTCCTTCACCTGAGAAGGTATAATTATGCTTATAGGTAGTTGTATTGCAGGCAGCAAGAAGAACTATGATTATTCCAGACAGCATCAGTGCGGATAGCTTCCTAATCATTAAAGATCCCTCCCGGTTCTGATAAAAAGCGAATCGTAACGGTTGTCCCCTTACCTTTAGAGCTATTATAATAAATTTCCCCGCCATATTTTTCTACAATATTAAAGCAAATCATTAACCCTAAACCGGTTCCATTACTTTTTAAGGAATAAAAAGGTGTGCCCAGCGACTTAACCTCAGCCTCGGACATCCCACTTCCTTCATCGGTGATCATGATCTCGATAAAATTATTATTTCTATTTGCTATGACGGAGACTGATTTCCCTACATCCGAGGCTTCCAGCGCATTTTTTATAATATTAATGAGTAACTGCTTAAACTCAATTTTATTAATGGAAATATAACAGCCTTCCTCTACCTTTATATCGATTTGGTTATCAGATAACATGGCATAGGAATGAAGCAGACCCGTAACACTTTGAAGGACATCCTTCACATCTACTTTCTCTAGTCTTTGATCTCCATTTGGTTTGGATAGGGTTAGAAATTGAGAGATAATCTGTTCTACTGTGTTTAATTCATCAATCATTAAGTTGAACTTACTTTTTTTAGAACCATCAAATGAATCGTCCTCTTTGAACAATTGCAAAAAACCTCTAACCACGGTTATTGGATTTCGAATTTCATGTGCAACAGCAGCTGTTAATTGTCCTACCATCTTTAACCGCTCGGATTGCTGTAATTGTTCATAATACAGTTGCTGCTTTTTCATCCGTTTAAATGATAAATGGAAAATGAAAAATAATAATGCTTGAACAGCTATTATATTTATAATGTTGCCAATAATGTCATGATGTAAATAAGTATATAATTCACCTTTATCAATAAAAATGACATAACTAAAAGTAATTACCATCAATATTCCATTTATAATAAAGGAAAAGTAGAACAATTTTAAATCGAAAAATAGAATAGAAAGTGCAGGAATAAGGCAAATCAAAATATAGGTGGTCCAAGTTTGTGGATATAAAAAGAAAAGCGTATAGAAGTAAGCAAATCCAAAAAGAATGATGATCTTTCTAAAAGTATATGTCTCATACTTAGGATAGATCCATAAACTAATGGATAGAATCATCACGCACAAAAAATGTACAATGTATCCAAAATTAATTCCATTCAACTCTGTTGTAGACAGTATTAATCCAGATATCATAAGGGTAATGTTTAATAACATTACAATGTAATAGATTTTTCGATTCACCTGACTGTAAAACTCTTTCATGAATTCACCACTTCTATATTAATTTAACCCTTTTTTAAATACTACCCTCTCTAGAGGCAAAATTTAAGGGCACCCAATTGGATGCCCTTTCTACATCTCATACATTATTGTAATTATATCAGCCACTTTACTAAAATGGGAATAAATACTTTTAGCCCTAATTATGATACGCCACAGCCTCTCAGATATGTGTCAATCTATAAAAAATAGACTGCTCTCTCACTAAGCAAAGCAGTCCATTTATAGTATCGCTTTTATTCCATATCCTTATCAATATCCTTAGGGATCCGGCGGGCTACATCCGTTGCAATAGCTGCATGGATCACTGCCAGACGCACTAACTCTACCACTTTTTCGTTAAAAATACTTGGAATTACGTATTGCTCATTAACCTCATCCGGATGAACGACTGAAGCAATCGCTTTTGCCGCGGCTAGCTTCATTTCAAGGTTCACTGTTTTTGCTCTGCAATCCAGGGCGCCACGGAAGATCCCCGGAAAACACAGCACATTGTTGATCTGATTCGGATAGTCACTTCTACCTGTCGCTAATACGCGAACAAAAGGCTCGGCCAATTCTGGTTCAATCTCCGGTGTCGGATTAGCCATTGCAAACACAATGTTATCGCTGGCCATACTCTTGAGATGATCGACCGATAGAATCCCGCCACGCGACACCCCAATAAAGACATCTGCTCCCTGCATAACCTCCGTCAGTCCACCTTCAATACCTTCCGGATTAGTTGCATCAGCAAGCTTCCGCCATTCCTGATTATCATACTGAAGATCTTTTCTAAGAACACCTTCACGATCTACCGCGTAGATTTTGCGAGCACCTGCCGCCAGAAGCATATTACAGATGGACACACCAGCCGCACCTATACCCACAACGACAATTCTAACATCTTCGATAGATTTATTTACTACTTTAAGCGCATTCAAAAGACCTGCCAAAACTACAACAGATGTACCGTGCTGATCATCATGAAATACCGGAATATCCAGCTCTTCGGCAAGCCGACGTTCAATCTCGAAACAACGCGGAGAACTGATATCTTCTAAGTTGATACCCCCAAATCCAGGAGATACTGCTTTAACGATATTAATGATTTCATCTGAATCTTTAGTATTTAAGCAGAGTGGAAAAGCATCGATGTTCGCCAATTGCTTAAACAGCATAGCCTTACCTTCCATAACAGGCATAGCCGCCTCCGGTCCGATATCTCCTAGTCCAAGTACAGCCGTTCCGTCTGTAACAACGGCTACAGTATTCCGCTTCATCGTCAACGAATAGGCTTTGTTTGGATCTTCGGCAATCGCCGTACACACTCGGGCAACTCCCGGAGTATACACCAGCGATAAATCCTCCCGATTTTTGATAGGCATTTTTGGTGTGATTTCAATTTTTCCGCCAAGATGAGCAAGAAAAGTTCGATCTGATACATTAATTACTTTGACTCCTGGCATCTTCGATAGTATAGACATCATTTCTCCATTCGAGGCATCTTGCACGTTTATTGTTATATCTCGAGTTGTTACATCCTTACCTGCACGAATCACGTCAATAGCGACGATATCTCCGCCTGCAGTGGCAATTCCTGAAGCAACATCACCAAAAGAAGCAACCGATTTCCGAATTTCGAGCCTGACAATCATCGTTGTTGCAATAGCCATGAATTAGCCTCTCTTTCTTCAACCCTAAGATTTCAAATACACTATACTATACCATTTAAACAAACTTTCTTCCTATTGAATAGATCACCTTAGTATTTTTCTTAATATAGTATTTCCTTCGGCACCAGGACCAAATACATCAGGGATCGTAGCAACGGGCACAAAGCCATTTTTACCGTAAAAAGCAATCACATCAAAATCTTCTGCATAGGTCAGCATAAGTAAACAGTAAGCTCCTCTACTCTTAACAACCTTTTCTACATGCTGAAGTAAAATACCTCCTATTCCTTTTCTACGATGTTCTTTACTTACTCCAATGTCTAAAACTTCAGCTCTTGCGCCAAGCGCGGGAATACCAATCGGTGCCTCCTCATGCAGAACGGCAACAATACCAAAAGCATCGCATTGTTCATTCTCATGATAGGCATAAAACAACGCCCCTCGCTGAAAATGTGATTGTATGCGACGTCTCAACCACTGCTCATGGTTACGATTGTTTCTATCCAGATGGATATGTTCAACCTCTGCTAAGAGATCCAAGTACGGCTCGATCTCATGTTCACGAATTAATTTTATAATAGACATTCAACAATTCTCCCTCAAAAACAAGTTATGTATCAGCAGTCTGAACTTAACATGTCCACTGCACAAATAACATGGAGAGTTTGATTATAATGTTGCAATACACATTTAAAAAGTCCTTCACGGAGTCTCACTTGCGTTATATCATAGACAATGACAAGTTAATTGGGCAGAATAAATATTATATAAATGCCTCACCTATAACGTAGTTGAAGGAGCTTACACTTATGACAGAATCATTTCAAGCCTTGGTTGTCGACAAAACAGATTCATCGTTCTCCGTCGCTGTTAATCCAGTTACCTTAGACGATTTACCCGCTGGAGAAGTCTTAATAAAGGTTGCATACTCCAGTGTGAACTATAAAGACGGATTAGCCAGTATCCCTAACGGGAAAATTGTAAGATCCTACCCTTTTATTCCAGGCATCGACTTATCCGGTATTGTGGTCTCTTCCACAGACGAGCGGTTTCATGAAGGACAGCAAGTTATCGCTACAGGGTATGGTATGGGTGTATCTCATTTTGGAGGATTTAGCGAATATACACGAATTCCTGCTGCTTGGATCACCCCAATTCCGGTAGGACTTACACTAAGAGAAGCTATGATTTATGGTACAGCTGGACTAACTGCAGCCTTGTCCATTCAAGCTCTGGAAGACAATGACTTAGCACCAGACAAAGGCAAAGTACTGGTAACGGGAGCGACAGGTGGTGTGGGTGGATCGGCTATCGCTATGCTTAGCACAAAAGGCTATAGCGTAGTGGCCAGCACTGGTAATAAAGAAGCTAACGAATATTTGAAAACTCTTGGCGCGGGAGAAGTCATTTCACGCGAAGATGTTACAGGCGGATCTAGCAAACCATTAGAGAAACAACTATGGCAAGGTGCCGTAGATTCCGTTGGCGGAAACTCACTTGCGTCGATTTTGAGTAAAATCTCCTACAGAGGTTCTGTTGCTGCAAGCGGCCTGACCGGTGGCACTTCTGTTCCAACTACTGTCCTTCCCTTTATTCTTCGGGGGGTTAACCTGCTCGGTATTGATTCCGTAGAGTGTCCTGCTGAGCTACGCGAAAAGGTGTGGGCCCGGATGGCGACTGATTTAAAGCCTGCACAGCTTGAGAACCTTGTAGATCGTGAAGTAACCTTAAATGAACTGCCACAAGCATTGGAAGATATTCTGCAAGGAAACACACGCGGCAGAGTGCTTGTCCGTTTATCTTAAACCCTAACAAGTAAACCTCCCGGGAGATTTAATCTCGGGAGGTTTTTGTAGTTACTCTTGATTATTTGAATATTGATAATTCGGCTGTTGTTGTACATAAGGCTGTTGGCGATAGTGCTGTTCATAGCCTTGAGTGTAGTATCCTTGCATTGGATAAGGCTGATACGTGAACGCTTGTGTAGCTTGGGGCATTTGTGAAGCTATAGGGATCGGTTGAGCTTGCATTTGAGCGTATGGTTGCATGTTTGGATGCATGTTCGGTTGCATGTTAGGTTTCATATTTGCATGCATATTCATACTTGGTGCCATATTTGGTTTCATATTCGGAGCCATATTTGGAGCCATATTACTTACTCCCTTTACTTTATCTTCCTCACAGCAGTCGGCAGGTGGGCCGATAAAGGTTCCAGGTTTAATAGGCGCTAAGGCTTCCTTTACTAAGGCTTCATTCAAACAGTAAGTATGAGCTAATACATTCGCAGGTGTTTTGCTCAGGATATCCGAGCCTAAGATGACCTCTGGAATAGGCGCATCAAAAATCGCAAGCAAATGTGTATTATCGACGGTTGCCACCTCATAATGCCACCAGCCTTGCGGCACGTTCGCCACTTGACCTGGACATATTGGGAAATGAAGAAGTTCATTTGTAAACGGATTGAGTATAGACACTACTGCTGACCCACAGATACAATAGACAAGCTCTGCCGCATTTTGATGATAATGAGGCTCTACCACATTCGATTTACTGAGGAAAATATCAAGGAGTGAAATATTCTCCAATGTGTTTAGTTGTTTAATCGACAGCATGTTAATGAAATTGTTGGCATCCTTTTTAAAGAGAGTATTAGTGTTCACATCGAAAGTAAATTGTGTATCAGGGGACGTATAATCCATGTATGAAGTCACTGTTTATTCCTACCCTTCTGTTCCCGTAAATTTTTGATTTCCTAGAACAACATATGCGTTAGCCTATGCCTAGGTGCCGGAGATTCAGTGACTCCAATAAAAATTCATCTTTCCCTGTTAAACGGGGCATCCTCTATAATGTTAAATTCTCACACTATACAGGAGGCAAAGTATGAAATCGATTCACACTAAAATAGTATTAGCGTTATGTATCTCTATCTTCACTATTATGGGGTTGCAGCCTTTGAATCAGCACTCCACGGTTGCGGCCGCTAACCACAAATCCTCTACCAAACAGACTCCATTAACCTTTGTTCTGATTCATGGGTCTTGGGCTACAGCAGGTTTTTGGGATGAAACAGCCGCCGAGCTTCGTAAGTTAGGGCATACCGTCTACACACCGGAATATGCGGGACATGGCGCGGATAAGAATAATAATGTAACACATGAGCAAATCACAAAGTCCGTTGTCGACTATATCAAACAAAAAGACTTGAAGGATTTTATTCTGCTTGGACATAGCTTTGGTGGATCAGTCATTCAAACAGTTTCCCAGCAAGTACCTGATCGGATCAAACGGATCGTGTTCTTTGATGCCTTCGCGCCGCTTGACGGGCAAAGTGTGGCAGATCAATTTCCTGCTGAGTCACTTAAATCCTTTGAACAGCTAAGAGACGCTTCCGGTAATAATACCATCACGCTCCCTTTCCCGCTTTTCCGGGATACCTTCGTCAACACTGCCAGTCTTGCAGAGGCACAAGCCTTTTATAAACAAGCTCCGCCTGAACCAGCTACTCCACTATTTGAAAAGCTGGATCTCAAGAAATTCTACAGTCTCCAAATCCCTAAAAGTTATCTTTATCTGACGGAAGACACGGCTATCCCACAAGGCCCATATGGGTTTCACCCGACTCAGTCCAGTCATTTGGGCGTTTTCCGCTTCATCGAAGGCAAAGGTGATCATATGACCACTGTCCGAACCGAGCCAAAAATGATGGCGGAATTGATGGTTAAGGCAGGTAGAGACTAGAGACATTATGGTGAGCAAATTAGCGAAGCTATCGGACTCAGATGCAGCTATTCACCCAAAACTGCTCCAATAATGCGGAATTGAAGGGGAATAAGAGCTATACGGTCCGCAATGTTCGAGTGAAGAGATACTTTTTGAGTTGGCCGTCAGCGTACGCTGATTTCTTATGATGAGACATGCGTGCAGTTGATCGCTAGTGCTACAAATCTTATAAAAAAGAGCAAGCGTAAGGGAATCTTCCCTACTACGCTTGCTCTTTTTACAATTCTCCGCATGACATTTAAGGATTCGGCTTCACTCCGGTAATCACCCAGCTATTATGATCTTTAACAAGTGAGATCGTCAGTAGCATGGATGGTTCTGGACCATTTGAGGTTGCGGTATCTATACGCATTTCTATGACCTCTGAATTTGGGTTAATTACTGTTTCTTTAGTAACCTCGTACTTTGTAATCCACGGACTGGATACGCCCGTTACCCAATTCAGTTCAACAAACTGCGGATACATAACCTTTTTGAGCTCCTTGGAAAAGATCGAATATTGAATTGACGCATTCCGGTGCTGCAAACCGAACCCGTAGAGCTCAGCAGCTTGAAATGCAGAAGGCAATATAATTCGTTTAGACTCCGGGGCTGGCAAAGGCATGGCTGAGAGCAGCTTTCCATTAGACTGGATCACCGTTCCGTTGTTATCAGGCGCACCTATCGCGATTCCCGGCAGAAGCAACAGCCCTGCGATTAGGGTGGCTGCCAATTTCTTTGTGCTAATTAGAATCACCTCATAGAAAGCTTTTTCACCTCATGTAAATTGAATTCTAATTATTCCCCGTCGTCGCTGATAATTATGTATGTTAGGACTACCTGTCTAGATTTTTCATAATATACCCCCCTGTGCAATAAACTGGTAATATAAAAAGAGAGGTTATTTTAATAACTAAACTTTAGAGGAGATGTCCCCATGAAAAAACACTTAAGGCTCTGTCTATCGGCAGGTCTGCTGCTCGCTCTAGCCATCGGTACCGTAAGTACAGCAAGTGCTGAATCCAAGGTGAAAACCTATAAAAACTGTACAGAGCTAAATAAAGTTTACAAAGGTGGCGTCGCCATTTCCAGCTCAACCAAGAACAAAGGTGGAAAAACGAAATATAAACCTTTTGTATCTAAGGCGCTCTATGAAGCCAACAAAAAAAGCGACCGTGACAAAGACGGAATCGCTTGTGAGAAATAAGATTTACCCCTGACTCCTGCTCCATCTATTGTCTAAGCCGTTGATCAGGCGTGAAAAAGAGTCGGTAGCTCAGTACACTTAGCAGTATACTTGTTATGGCCGCAGAGGCGGTGAATGAGAACACAATCAGAATTTGATAGCGAACAGCGATTACTGGATCAGCGCCTGCTATAATCATACCCGTCATCATGCCTGGAAGCTGAACAAGTCCTACAGTCTTCATTCCGTCGATGGTAGGGATCATGCTGAATTTCACAGATCTTTTTCTAACTTCATGGATCGCTTGTGGAACCGTTGCACCGAGTGACAGCAGGGTCTCGATTTCCCCTTTGCTCTGCTGTATTTCGTGCTTGATATGGTTAATGAACAAACCGGAGACAACCATAGCGCTACCAATGGTCATGCCACTAATGGGAATGATATATTGCGGAGTTGCTTCAATAATATGTAAGCCGAGTAGAATCCCCATCATTAGGAGCTCCATAGTAGCGATCGCAAGTCCAATTCTCCAAACTAATCCATGCAGCCCTTTGCCTCTTTTCGCTGCATTCCATGCGGCTACACTTATCATGAAGATTATAATCAAAACAACATAGATCATCTGATCGGTTTTAAAAATAAATTGCAGTACATATCCGACCGCAAGTAATTGAATCGCCGACCTTATCGTGCCTACAATAATATCTTTTTCTAGTCCGAGCTTTTGCCATACCGATACCAACATGGTCCCTAGCACAAACAGAAGCGTAAAACTCAGTGCAGTATAACTCATATGAATGACGCTCCTTCTAACGGCCGAATAAACCTTTTTGCCAAGTCTTCCGCAGATTCAGCAAAAAAAGATTCACTCAAGTGTTGTTCAAGCTTACCTTTCCCCATAAACCATGTGGTAGTACTTATTCGGCTAGCCTGCTTAAGGTCATGGGTCACCCAAATCATTGAAGTCCCTTCTTCTTTATGCCACTGTTCTAGTAAGTCCTCGACCCTTTGAGTACTGTCAATGTCAAGTGATGCAGTAATTTCATCGAGCAGTAGAACATTAGGCCGCAACAGCAATGACCGAATCAAAGAAATCCGCTGCTTTTCACCACCTGAGCAATCTGCTGCTTTTTTACTTAAATCCAATTGCTCCAGCCCTAGTTGTTCCAATAGCCGCTGTACTAATTTAAGGTCATAGGGTCTGTCATGCAGCTTGCTGACGGTTCTAAGGTTATCCTCCACATTGCCAGGCAACATAACCGCTTGTTGTGCCACAAACCCGATTTTCATTCTCCACAGCCTTGAATCCATATTTTTGAATGAAGAGCCCTTGACAAGCATATCCCCTTCATCTGGAGCATCCAGCAGAGCCATTATTCTAAGTAGTGTGCTTTTACCTTGACCCGAGGCACCAATCAGAGCAATTCGGTCCGATTCAGATATTTCAGCAGAGATGTCCGAGAATAGATATTTCGAAGCTTGTTCACTGCTTTTCCAGTTCAATTTTGCAAGTTTTTGAATTTCAAAAATACTGTTCAATGCCATGCCATACCTCCTATTGCCAAACGAAAAAATATCATACCATTTCGTATTATAGCATTTTAGCTGCATAAAAAAAGAGAAAGGCATCTCCCCCATGAGACACGCCTTTCCCTAATATTAATTAATTTATTGATTAAATCGAGCCGTAACGAACACTGCTGGGGAATTCCAATAGATCGTTACCTCATTCGTAGAATAACTAAGCTCATGATCTGCAAAGCACTGAGCAGCAGGTTTCCCTTGTAAATGCTCTACAACATATTCATCATGAAGCCCACGATCTGGCCCCCCAGATACAAGGCCCGGCACAGGATCAGTAACATGGTCACCAACAGATGGACGATGATGCGGATGCATCACTGGATGATCGCCAAATCCGGTAACATAACTGATATCCAGTACGTTACGCCCCATCAGATAGTGCAAATGATCTAGCGCACAGTCCGCAAAGCTCATATCGTCACTAAAATATTCAGCCACAACTAGCAGCATAGCATTGTTCATTACGAGCATGTTGCTTCCCCAAATATAGTCGTCCTCTTTTAAGGAGATCCTATAACCATCCCCACGACTCTGTTCCACTAACCGATCCGCTTCTGCTAGAAGTCCTTCTCTTAAGGAAGCATATAAAGCACGGTCTGACAGATCTTCACCATTTAACAGATAGGCAAGTGTGCCATAGCCCCCCATATCCGCCCAGCCTAGACTGTATTTTGGAAAAGATAATTCCACCAGCTGCATAACAGCATGATGGTATTCTTCTTTCCCCGTCGTACGATAGAGCTCCGCAGCTGCCCAATACCGCTCATCCTTGTCGTTCCCATCTCCATATTCCCCGGTGCTGATTTCTGGCGGATTTATAAACCCTGGTGCATCTGGATGTTGAACAAGCCATTCCCAAGCTAATGTTGCGGCATCCAGACATTTCTTCGCATAGGCTGAGTCAAAGGGCTCATATATCCGTGCTGCCATGGCCATGACTCCAGCAAAATCGCCAGTGGCGGTGGATGACACCGGTGAGAAATATAGATCTGCTGTATCAGCCTCTGGCATTACATCCAAGCCGGGAAAGCTCAGTGTAGTCAGTTTATGATACACTCCACCTGTTCTATAGTCTTGCATTTTGAACAACCAATCCAGCTCCACTTTGCATTCCAGCAGTACATCTGGAGTTATCCCCCTACTTTCAGGAATCGGGATAGCGCTTACAAAAGCAGAAGGATATAACTCATACGCTAGGAATAGATCAGCGATGGCCTTGGCTCCAGGTCCGCTGTATTTGCCATAATCACCTGCATCATGCCAGCCCCCAGAACAATCTAGCCTACGCTCCGTTTCACCATACACAATACCCTCTGCTGTATGACATGCCTTATGCTTCCATTCGCCAGCATACTCTTCAGTTAACTCAACCCCGCAACGATAATAATAAAAGGCCTTCAGCAAGCCCTGTTGAAGCTCGTGATAAGGTTTATCTGAAATAATAAATGATGCCGAAGCTATCCCCTCACCTTGCACAATCCGGTATCTGCCCACTGCATGAACCTCAGAAAAATCACCTGTATGTACAGTTACTCCGCTTGCCTCATCAAATCTGGGAGCACCTGTCTGCCCTTCAAATACAACATTTCCATGATCAACATCAACAACCTGAAAGTCATGTTCTGCACCAGTAAACACTGCAATCTTTTCTCCACCCACCGGATATCCGATTTGATTTACAGTGATGGTTCGGAGTCTACGCTCACTCATCTTCATTCTCCTTCATATCAATTTGATGAAGCCAATGATTACAAGTCTCTCTTTCAAGTTGAGAATACTCTATTCTAGTTGTACGTGGCAATGATAACTACAATAAAAAAACCTAGAGTTAACCAGAAACGGTAACTCTAGGTGATGTGATCAGCTTATTTGTCTCCAAGCAGCTTAATAAAGTTAGCCGGAAGTGTGAATTGCTGATTGTGAATCACTATACGGCGAAGCTCCTCAAAGGAACTAAGATCATCATCTTCATCGTCGTCTTTGATTTCTTTAATGTCCCGATGCAGTCGCTCCATTTGCAGATCAAGTGCATGAGCGGCATCCGCTGCATTTTTCAATTCACGCGTCATACTCTCTGGTACTGACTTATTATATTTATAGAAAATTTTATGTTCGAGACTTGCCCAGAAATCCATGGCAATGGTACGAATTTGTACCTCAACGCACACTAACTCCTGACGATCTGACATAAACACAGGTACCTGAATCAGCAAATGTAAACTTTGATATCCGTTAGGCTTGGGGTTCTTAATATAATCCTTCACTTCAAGAACCGTTAAGTCGTCCTGCTTCTGAAGCATTTCACTTACATGATAAATATCTGAGATAAAAGAGCAGGTAATTCGTAGACCTGCAATGTCTTTAATACAATTTCTCACAGAATCTAGAGATAAATCTCCATTTTTACGGAGCATTTTGTTCATAATACTCTCGGGAGACTTGATTCTCGATTTAGTATGTTCAATAGGACTGTAATCGTGAAGAGACTGAAACTCCTGTTTGAGGATCTCAATCTTCGTCTCCATCTCATCAAGTGCAAATTTATAAATCAACATAAATCGGGTGATCTCGTGCTTAAGCTTCTTAAATTGTTCGATTTGATTCTCGGGGGTCATTATCCATTTCTCCTCTTGTAGCTTTTCTCTATATTTATCATAGCCAATCCACTAGTGAAATTCAAATTCAGCAAATCCCATATTTCAAATGGGGTATTCACCTACCCATATTCTACCACAACAAATGATTAGCAGAAAAAGAGCTCCCTCTCGGCAGCCCATTCATCTGTTACAGTAACTGTTCTCTAGTTAAGCTGTTTCCACTTTTGTTCCAACGTTTGAGGGACATAGCTTTCTAGTTTTTTTAATAGTTCCGAGGGTTCTTGGTCTATATTTAACAAGCTAAGATGTGAAGCGTTAGAAAATCCCTCGTTAATGCTGTGTTGAATCAGATTCATCAGAGGATCAAAATAATTCCTGATATTTAAAACCCCTACCGGTTTCTTATGTATACCGATTTGTGACCAGCACAAAACCTCAAACAGCTCTTCATACGTCCCAAAACCGCCGGGTAAAGCAATAAAGCCATCTGCCAGCTCCCCCATTTTTGCTTTTCGTCCATGCATATCGTCCACTTCTATCAGCTGTGTTAATTCTCTATGTACCATCTCTCCATTAAACAATCCCCTAGGCATAACTCCGATCACCTCACCTCCACCGTTCAAGACAGCATTAGCGACTTCACCCATTAATCCAATTCTTGACCCCCCGTAAATTAAGCGATAATCGTTCATAGCCATATGGTTACCAAGTTCAACAGCTTTAGCTTTATATTCCTCATGCACCCCTAAATTCGACCCTGCAAAAACACAAATTGATTTCAAATCCTCATCTCCAAACTATATATTGATAATATCCGACATCTAATATACTATATGTTGGAGAATAAATCATATAAAAGATTAAGGAGTGCTACATAATATGGAGATCAATGAAGTGCAGAAATGGATTAAAAGTTATTATGGACAAAGAGGCTGGACCGATTATGGTCCTTTTATACGGGTTGGATTTCTTATGGAAGAGACCGGTGAGGTTGCACGGGCAGTACGCTCCTATGAAATCGGAAGAGATCGCCCAGATGAATCTACCCCTCCACCAGAGCAACTGAAACACGACTTGATTGAGGAAATTGGTGATGTGCTAGGAAATATAGCCTTGTTAGCCGATTTGTATGGTATCACTTTAGAAGAGGCATTTACTGCACATAAGGAAAAATTAGTTAAACGCTTTAATTCCTAAGGAGAAGTAGGAAAAGGGCTACAATCGGCATTTAAAAAAGGCTACCCCACGATCTTAGTGATCGAGTGGATAGCCTTCCCTTTATTTTCGTAACGAAAATATTTATTAAATAAATACTTCCTCAACGGTCAAATTTCGCTCCTTGGATAAATCCCTAAACGTAGATTCATCTACTTTCACTAACGGTTTAAAAATATCCAAAGGATTGTTCATAATAATCGTACCTTGCTCTCCGTTGCTAAGCTGAACACTTTTACCTACAAAGTTCGGCAGTAAATGTCCAATCAAAGCTTGTACCGCATTTCCATTCAGCTTTCCAAAGCCCAGCTCATGCACCTTGCGCAGAACAGTTATCAGCCCTTGTTTGGGTTGATTCACTCTTGCAGAGGTCATCCCAACATAGGCATTAGCAACAGCCACAATCAGTGTATACGGGTGCAGGTCCGCCTTACGAAGCATATTAGGATAACCGGTCCCATCCTCGAATTCATGATGCTGAAGCGCCACCAGAGCGGTCTTCTCGTCATTCATAGATTTAAGAATAATATCGTATCCATACGAAGTGTGACGCTTTAGTTCTTCAGTTTCTTCGGGGGTTAAGATCCCCGTCTTATTTAAGATAGAGGGGTCGATCTGACTTTTTCCTATGTCGTGTAAATACCCTGCCCGGCTAATCTCGTAGCGTTCTTCTTTGGTATAACCTAACCAAGTCGCTATGTAAAAGGATAGCAGTCCGACCTGTAATGAATGATTGTATGTACCAACGTCTTCCCGTTCAAGGAGCAGCAATAAGGAAACTACATCCTTATGTTCATCCATTTTTTCCAGCAAGGGCTGCAACGTAAGATCTACATCTGACTGCGTGAAACTGCCCTTGCTGAGTGCCTCTAGAAAAATAGATTCATAGTTTTGGATCGCTAGATCAAAGTTTCCATTTAGGCTTTGTTCCAGATTCGTTCCCTCATTATCCATCGCAATGCTGCGAGGTTCAATATCAACATAATCGATACGATGTCTCATCAGGAGGGTGATTTCTTCTTGGTAAACAATTGTCCCTTTTGGGAGCACGTGTAAACCAACACTATTAAAAGTGTCCAACATAAGACAATCGCCATGTTTGAGATCCGTGACATGAGCTTTCAAAATTCTGCACCCTTCCTATCAATAGGTATATTTTACCTTAAGGATAGCTAAATTATTCCAAAGTCACAATATGGTTAAAGTCTCATTAACACTCACAATTAGTTCAAAAGACCCCCGCTACATCACCTAAAAAGGAATACTAAAGTCCGCTATCACTTTTCCGATCAACTGATCCTTCGCTACAAAAGGAGTAGCCCAGAGATGAGCATCATTGCTTATATTCCGGTTATCTCCGAGAAAAAAGTAATGATCCGCCGGAACTGTAACGGGCCCAAAAGTATAGTCCATCCGCTCATTAAGATAGGGTTCATTGATCTCCGTTCCATTTCTGTAAAGCGCTCCATCTTTAATTTCAATGGTATCACCTGGCAACCCTATCAACCGCTTTACATATCTTTTATGCTCATCACCCGCTACCGGGGGCGTAAACACGACGATATCTCCATGATCGAGTGTCGTCATCCATAACATTTTTTCCACGATTAGACGGTCATTAATTTCAATTGTAGGAATCATAGAGCCAGTAGGAACCCTCATGGCTTCAGCAACATAAGTTCTTACAAACAAAGATAGGACCACTGCAATAGCAACACTTGGCAAATATTGTTTGATAAATTTCAACATAATTGCTCACCTCATATTCATTTTATAGACACTTTGATCGGTGCAGAAGCTTTTTACGCTCGTTCATATTCAGTTCATATTGTCGTCATGTAGGGTTCACCTTCATGGGGTAAGCTTCCTTTAGCAACTCATTAAGATAGCTAGAATAAACCGATTAGAACAGGAGAAGATGCAAGTGAAACCAGAAGAAGAGGTTATTAAAAAAAAGATGAATAAACCGCTTAAAATTATACTTATATCCTTAGGGGCTTTAGCTACTGCAATAGTACTTTTTCTAGTGACTGTTTTTGTAGCTAATATTTTCTTAAATAAATCGGACCAAGCTAAAATAAAACCCTATGGTCAGTCTGTAAGCGTCGATGGTAAAAAAATGAATGTTTTGATTCAAGGAAATGGCGAAGAGACAGTCGTGCTCTTACCTGGTTATGGAACGGTGGCACCGGGACTTGATTTTAAGCTGTTAATAGATGAACTATCCCCATTTTACAAAGTTGTCGCGATTGAGCCTTTCGGTTATGGATTAAGTGATAGAACTGAAAAAGAACGAACCACGGAAAATATTGTAAGTGAAATTCATGAAGCTGTAAAACAACTTAATATTGACCGTTATATTCTAATGGCACACTCTATTTCCGGTATGTACAGTTTGAATTATGTGAACAAATATCCAAACGAAGTGAGTGCATTTGTCGGGATTGATAACAGTATTGCAACGGAAGACAGAATAGATGTTAAAATACCAACAGGAAAATTAAAACTACTTAGATCATCGGGCTTGGGCAGATTGGTATTGAAATCTAGTGGAAATCCCTATGCTGGATTGCCGTTTGATGAAGAAACTAAAGAACAATTGAGATTGTTTACGCTTAGAAACACTTATAATTACACTCACTTAAATGAAATGGGACATATGGCTACTAATTATAAAGGGGCTCTAAATTCAACTTTTCCAAAAGATCTTCCTCTTTTGCTCTTTGTACAAGGGGATGATACTCTCTTAAAAGATTGGATATCATTGCATGAAGAGCAGGTCAAAAATTCCAAGCAAGGAAAATTGGTAAAACTTGATGCAGGTCATTATCTGCACCATACCAAATCAAAAGAAATCGCAGAAAATTTCAAGACATTTATGAAAGAAATAAAATAATATAGATTGTATCGCTCAGATTGTCTAAACCGCGTTTCACCTATTCTCCGTGCTGCTGCATCATGTGCAAGCTTCCTTGCATTTCATGCCGCAGCATTTTTTTCTTACTCATACTTCATTAATATTTACGTACCCACACTTCTAAAACCGCTCAATAATGCGATTCATTTCCCCATCCACATCGATCAATGTATTCTTAGGAATATGAATGACCAACAAACCGCCAAAGATCTGTTCACATTTCCCATCATTCTCTGTGATCCGTTGTTTAAAAGCAGAAATGGCTGTTGAATCAACAGCCTCTTTACTGAGGAGCCAAGCGTACCTTTTGAAATGAGATTTCTGTACCGTTTCCTGATAGTAATAGATCCCTAGTTCTTCTTTCACCCGTATAATATCACCCATTGTAACACTTGGATTAAAAATTGGAGTCTCTTCGATGCGGTATTTATCTTTACCCACTGGAGTAACATCAAGGATTTCAATTTCACGGCCTGCTGGATCGAAGCAAATATGTAGTCCCGACGAATCTAGCATCGACACACCTCAATTCTATTCAAAATCTGATCTTGATGATTCTAAATAACGCAAAACACAATAAATACATTAAGCTTGTAATCCCGAACAACCTGAAGATTCCCGGCGTTAAAAACATATATATACTGTATGGAAAACTCCAAATAAAGGCGAGAAGCATGAGAGGACTTCTATCTAAAGAGATACCTATCGCAAGTAATCCGGCAGGCAACACCAGCATTACCATACTTATTATAATACTGGATTGATTCGTAACCTCAGCATACGGATTAATGAATATAAATATAAACCATAAAAAAACGGTCATCAAACTGGATACATATCCAATAAGTTTAATGATTGTTAAGTTTATGGATTGCTCCATTCCATCACCTCAATTCTTTCGCAATCATTCTCTCCAGCCATTTCCACGGGAGCAGCGTTTTGCCTAAGATCAAGATCCGGGTGCCTTTGCCGATAGGATACCGAAGCCTTGGTGACTTCATTTCAGTAATTCGACCGATGAGATCTGCCACTTGCTTTGGATCAGGTGCAGTTTCAGCGGTATGCTTGGAATATCGTAGCACAGCATCCAGACGATCTCTATAAGGAGAATCCTCGGCTGGACGAATTTGTTCCATTCCTTTTCCCCAAATCGGAGTACGGAATGAGCCAGGTTCAATTAATACTACACGTATTCCATAAGGAGACATTTCATGACGCAGACTTTCACTGAATCCTTCTACTGCAAATTTGGAAGCTGCATATGGAGCATACCCCGGAAACCCGGACAACCCGCTTATACTCCCCACGTTAATAATCGTACCACTTTTCTGTTCTCGCATAACTGGCAGCACAGCCTTTGTCACCGCGACTAATCCGAAAAAATTCGTCTCCATTTGCTGGCGCCATTCCTCCATACGTAGCTCTTCTATGAAGCCACCTATAGCAAAGCCTGCATTATTTACCAAAACATCAATTCTTCCGAATGTTTCGTGTACTGAGGATATAGTCGCCTGTATAGACTCACTATCGGTAACATCCATAGTCATAAAATGAAGCTGCTTTAAGAGTCCTGCTTGCTCTGCCTGCTGCTCAAGCGCGCCTTTACGACTCAAATCGCGCATGGTTGCTACAACTTTGAATCCCTGTCCAGCCAGTTTCAAGGCTGTGAGCAGTCCAAATCCACTAGAGGTTCCGGTTATTAAGGCCACTCGATCATGCATTCGATCTAGATGTGAATTCATCTTTGACTCTCCTTATGTTTCATTATTCCAAAAAGCAAACAAATGTTCTTTTTCAGATTGACTATCCATTAATTTCAAGTTATAGTAAGTGTATCATTTATATTTCTGCGAGAGAAGCACCTCGCAAGATAGGCATTCATGCCTATCTTGGAGGTGCTTTTTTGCGCGCATAGACTAATTAAGGAGCTGAAATGAATGTTTATTCACAATTTTAGTTATTTAAAGCGGTTTGTCCAATTCATTCTAGTAGTAGCCCTCCTCAACATCAACCTAACATTAGCTTCAGCAGGTACAGATTGGGAGTCAGCCTTAGATGACATTAACGGTCTCCATGCTAATTATACCTCACTTCAAGTAGCCCTCAAGTCCTATAGCTCAAAAATTCAAATGTTACGTAAGCAGAATAATGAAACACTGAAATCTATTCATTCTGTCATAGAGTCAACAGATAAGGTTCTGCTGAGTCGTTTATCATCTGAAGCTACGTC
Source organism: Paenibacillus sp. VTT E-133291 (assembly GCF_002264395.1). GTDB lineage: Bacteria > Bacillota > Bacilli > Paenibacillales > Paenibacillaceae > Paenibacillus_AQ > Paenibacillus_AQ nitricinens. The sequence continues at coordinate 159,838 of NZ_NFVA01000002.1, read as the reverse complement.
AGCTCAGAAGAAACATGCTCCCCTGCTGGAACAATACAGCACTCTCAGTAAGCAGTCTACCGCAGCCAAGAAAGCTAAGGATTTTAAGACAGCCACTCTCCTGGATCTAAGACGCAATAAGCTCAAAGCTGCGGTAACACTCGCTCGCACTGAAATGAAGGCGAAGACAGACGCATTGGCAACTGCCCGCAAGCAAACCGCTGCCAAGATCAAGCCTGTCAAAGATGCTCTGGCCCCGATCACAGCTTTGAAGAAGCAAATCACCGCCGAGAACAAGAATATCGCTATAGCACAGAAAGTTCGTTCAGAAGCAGATAAACAATATAAATCGGCTGTAAAACAAGGGGATGCGATTACGGCAGCAATAAAAATGAAAGCATCCTTTGAGCAAATGAAACGAATTCATGACATGCATCAAAATATTTACAGCTGGGAGCAGAAGATCTCCCTAGCTCTACGATCTGCAGAGTCTAAGCTTCCATAATGATTCGCTCCCACCGGCTCATATCAGCTTCACTAATATACTGATTAGTTGGGCTGCGGGCACAATCAGGAGCTGAGCAAATATAGTACCTAGAAATCGTGAACCCATCAATACCACATATATTTTTCCTAGCTGATCACGGTATTCTACATTTTCAGTGGCTTTATGGGTAATAAGACCAAGCTGTGGGTCGATAAATATGGTCAGCAGTATAGTCGCCATTCCATTAATCAATCCAGAGGCTTGAGAAGCAGTCGTGCTATATTGAGGCATTAGATGAGCAGCATACAAAGATGAAATGACCCCTACGGTGTAAAAGGCTGTAACAAAAACATTCATAACAATAAAACGTTTAGGAATCCCCAAGTATCTGAAGTTATATAGATTCACTTTTGGTTTTCTTATGTATTTTCTAGTATTTTTTAACTGCCCGATCGTTACGCTCGTAAGCAGCTTGGGAATAGAACCTTCAATTTCAAGCTTTGAGATGATTCTCCCAAACAAGCCTACGAAGGTTGGAAAAATAGCAATGGCTATTAATGTCCCTAATGAAGAAGCTAATAATATAATTCTCAGGTAATTAAGTAGTGGGAAATCAGAATGTATTTTGGCATAATCTACGAATTTAGCCGTCAGTGGAGCTTGAATCATGTTTGCAGTTCTTGACACGAGAACAATAATGCCTGTCAAAGACAAAGCAATAGCTATCTTGTTCAGCTTCACCCCGGCGTATCTTACCGAATAAGATAACGTTTCTGCTGTATGAATAATCATTGTAAGCAAGCATACTACAATCAAGCTATTTACCATTTGTAGGTTCATCTCCATTGAGAACTATTTATCTATTCGGTGCAGTTTTGAGCGAAAGTATTGATCCAGTCCGTAAGAAAGCGTAATTCCAACGGTATATCGTACAAGGTCAATCCATAGGAATCCCTTTCCGAGAATCAACCCACCGGGTACGGTAGCACGGATGTTGCTGATCCACTCTGCTTGATACAGTTGGCTAAATTCTATGCCGAAGCTAAACATCAGGCTCCACATAAAAGCGATCCACAGCTTCCGGTTCACTAGCAGAACGCGAAACATAAAGTAAACCATACTGCCCCACAGCGCGTCTCCAAAATGTCTCGTTACAAACAAGGGTAGCTGTTCCGAGAATGCTCTAGAGCATAACCCCAGTACAATAACAATTAGGCAGATGCATCCATAAATAACACTTTCTTTTAAAGCCTTGACTCTCATTTCCATCCTCTATCCTGCGTCTGACTTGAAGTTTATGCTTGCTATAATATTTATCATCACGATATAAAACGGATAAATAATCATGGCCCCTATTATGATTAACCCTGTTACTGGTACTGGTTTATCCGCAGCTTCTGTAATCGGGAACCATGCTGCGAATAAATTAATGAACAGAATCAAATATGGATACCACAGGATCGTAGTGAAATACTTGGATTTTTTACCTTTCAAATATTTTTTTGTCAGCCAAACAAACCCAATAGAACAAAATATAAATAACACAAATATGAAGATAAGCTCTAAGTTATTTACTTTATCCAGCTCCAAGCCAGAAATTCTACTAATACGATAAATATTCACTAGTAGCTCTATTACGACAAACAACATAAAGGCATAAAGTACGCTTAACGAATTAAGCTTAATAAAATATTTCATTTACTCAGTACTTCGGGGTTCCACATTCGTTCCACACTAGTAAGCTCTAATTCATCAAATTCCAGCCTATAAATATCCGGTTTCGAAGTCTGCTCAAAGAACTCATAACCATAATCTTTATTGAAGTAATTCAGGATAATGGTCATGATATTCCCGTGGGTACCTAGTGCAATTTTGCCGCCTTTATTTTGCTGGATCAATTGCTTCATGATGGGGATCGCACGCTCTTGCGCTTCCTGAGTACTCTCTCCATTCGGCATTTTATATTCTAAGTCTGTGAATGATGTCCGGATCGCCTGAAGAAATTCTTGTTCACTGATCTCGATCTCCATGCTTGCTATGGCTCTTTCTCTAAATTCCTCATACAACTCAATTTCTTGCTCCGAAGCTTCAGCCAAATATTTAATGGTATCTATCGCTCGTCTATAAGGACTGGAGACAAAATGTGTGATCTCTTCCTCCGCCAACAGTTCTTTAATTCTAAATGCGTCCTCATGACCTTTATCAGATAATCCTCGTTCTCTCTCATCCCCAAGCACAAAAGGTGATACGGCGTGTCTAATCATATAAATAAAAGTCTTCATGAATTACTCCTCTCCAGCTCATTCAAATATCGTCTTTGTCACTTCGCGGTCTTTCTTGAAAATCTCCACTGGATAGGGAATGGCCATCTCGGGCAGCTCACTCTCTTTAAAGAATTTAAATTCTTCGACTTCTCCATCCATTGCTCTCAGCGTTCCACGGATGATAGAACACTCAAATACGATGACTGTATATTCCACCTGATCTCCATTGTTATATTCGTATCTATATTTCCCTCCGCCAAAAACCCCAAGAATGGTAGTAGGATGCACCATTAATCCAGTCTCTTCATATACTTCTCTGCGCAAAGTTCTTCCCGGTCGTTCGCCTGGCTCGATGGCGCCTGCTGGCAATCCCCACAAGGACTCTTCAGGTTTTCGAATAAACAGAATTTCATCTTCTTTATTTCTTATTACTGCAGCTACGGAAGGCATCATTAATAACTCTGAACCCACTTTTCCTCGGATCTCCTGATAATACTCAGACATCGGCACGTTATTCATCCACCCTCTCACACTGTTTTATAGAACATCATCCATTTTCCTCCGGCTTCCCAAAAATCCACATTATGTATATATTAGACATCTCTGTGATGGAATCCTTTAGATTCGGCAATATGCTTAGCGCAGAACAAAAAAAAGCTTCCGAACGGCTCAATACTTTCTGAGGTCCGGAAGCAGTTACAATGAGGTGAGACTTTGAGCTTAATGTTTCCCTTTGTAGCCGGCAAGCTGTACGATCATGATGACAAGAACAAGCAATGAAATGAGCTGGTCAATACTCATCTGCGTCCGCCTCCAATCCCAAATGAAGGATGGCTCTTCGGACGGCATTTCCTCTCCCAAGGACACTGCTTCGTTCCCCTTATACACACTATGTAACATGAGTTCCAATTATTACTTCCACATCATCTAGTTGATCTTCGCCGAACACTTTAAAGCCATTTTTGGACAAGACGTCCTTCCTCATACCACTTCAAGAAATGAGCATCCAGACACGGCACATCACCATTATACAAAACTGATATGTTTGTGCTTCATATACAAAAGAATGCTTATGTTGTTCATATAGACATCATTAATCTTGATATTGGGGGGTCTTCTCACTTCTATACCGACTCCAGCAAGTCCACAATAAATCAGCCATAAGATAGAGTCCCACGAAAGGATAAATAATTCCCCAAACGTTATGGACTTGTGAATATAAAAGCTCCATGAACGGCTGAATCCCAAATACACAAGCTACCGATAGCGCCCACCAATATAGGGAGAATCGAAGGCAAATATGCCCTTGCAGTTGATAAGACATCCCTGAGTAATCCCACCATTGCTTTTGAAAGACAGTCTTCAGCAACCAACCACTTACATATTCAACAGCTGAAGGAACGACTAACGCAAGCAGGAGGAAAATTGGGAAAGGCAGGGTTAAGTCTCTGGCAAACAGTAGAAGCAGTGGTGCAAATCCATACATTGGTTTAAAAGGACCTTTTAGAAAGCCTTCTTTGCGAAAGCTTCCATTACTATATAAGTTATATGTACCCTCCAATACCCAGCCTAAAAAAGAGTAGATCATAAAATAAAAGAAATATTGGCCCGCCACTGCCATCGCAGGTTCTCCGCTTGAAGAAAATATAGAAGTCATCATGCTTATACACCGCTCCTAGTTGTCATTATTTTCTTAAATATCCATCCGGCCCTATTATGCCTTAATCCTTCAGGAGATATGCGCAACAAAAAAGACATAACCCATAGGTTATGCCTTCATTACAAAATATAAGGAGTAAAGTGGATTCTCTAGCCTTCCACGCTTATGGTTTAAGTTGTTCTTCAGGATTCTGAGCCGGGATCAGCGACTGATCGTCGTATTGTTTCTTTAACGTATCCATTGTAAGCTCACTTCTTACGCCAAAGTTTGAACCATATTTTTTCTCAGAGTTACCTGCTAGAGCCTCGCCACGTTTTTGCCGATATCGGCTGTTCTCGTTCCGACTACGCATTTCATTTCCTCCCTGCAACAAGAATGGCTGAGATCTGTGGAATTAGCGAAAAGCAACGACGAACTTGGATAAAATACTCTGATGAGGTTGTACTTGATTCCATTATACAATAATTACTAAAACGATCTCAAGAAAAAACAGACTGTCCGATGAAGGACAGCCTGTCTTCCGAATCATTTAGTCTAAATCGTTAGGAAGCGGATCAGGATGAGAGGACTCTGCAGGCTTGGCTACCCAATCGTCTGCTTCTGGCTCGATGTCCACGCCATTCTCCATCTTCTTAATTTCAGCTAATGAATCGCCGTCTTTATTTTCCTTGTTGCGGATTTCCGCTTCATCTTGAGAATAATCTGACATGTGAAATCCTCCTCAGGTGCTTTGCTTTATTTGTTCCTTAGTTATAGTTACCCGATGGAGTGTTTTGCAAACATAGTTATGATGATTGAATTTAAGGGTACATGATCCAAGCTACCACCGGACCGATACATGAACCGACAATAGCACAGACGGTCATCGCTACGGAGCTCATTGAAACTGACTGTTCTCCATATTCCAGTGCCTTTGCAGTTCCAAGTGCATGAGAACCCGTTCCTAACCCGATCCCAATCCCAACTTCGCTTCGAATCTTAAACAGCTTAATAATGAGAGGACCGCCAATCGCACCTGTAAATCCGGCAATCATTACAAATACGGAGGTTAGCGAGGAGTCCCCGCCTAAACCATTCGAGATCTGTATCGCTACAGGTGTGGTGATCGACTTTGGCAATATGGACAAAACATATATTTTAGAGAATCCTAGCCCTGCCGCCAAAAGCAAACCACTAAACATCCCTATTAACAAACCTACAATAGCGCCCCCTAGGATCGCCGGAAAATTCTCAACTAACACATTACGTTGTTTATATAATGGATAGGCTAGCGCCACTACAGCAGGTCCCAGTAGCTGATTAATCCACTGACCGCCTATCATATATGTATCATACGGAATATGAAAGTATAGAAGTAGTGCTACAACAAGGGCTGTGGCTGTTAGCGCGGGAATAAGAACAGGAAACCGAAAACGTCTATATACCACGGACATCAATAAATAAATTGCAACATTAAGCAGGACAATTCCTGTCGCGATAAAAAACATTATATTTCCTTCCCCTTTTCGCTTAAGCTCTTGCTGTTCCAGCCCGCCTTACTCTTGTCTTTCAAGGTTGAAAGCCATTGACTGGTATGTGCTGCGACTGCAATAGTGAGCACGCTGCTAACGATAAGAATCAAGATTAACAGCAAACCTCTCCCACTAAAAATATCCATATGCTTCACGATCCCAGCCGTCGCTGGAATAAAAAATAACGGAAGATAAGCTAATATTGTTGTTGCACCCTCTTCAATCCACTTCACTGGTACAACCTTGAATAGCAATAAAACAAAGAGCAGAAGTAATCCGACGATACTCCCAGAAACAGGAAGATGCAGCTGCTTTTGCAGGAAGTCTCCAGCCAAGTAGAACAAATAAAGCAGGAACACTTGGATAATTATGCGAATGATTTTCATGATGCAGGATCCCTTCATTATTAAATTAACTCGATAAAGCTTAAAATGGGTCACCTCAATAAGAGTATCAGAGTTTTCATGAAAATTTCAATTACTTTTCGAATCTTGTAAGAATTAAACAAAAATAACCTGTATGATCTCCGGAACGCCGGAGACTTTACAGGTTAGTTATTTTCGTTATGCTGCTCTAAATTGAAATCCCAGCTTATTTAAACCCACTGAATGACTTGCTCTGCGCTTTGTCGTGTTTTTCCACGCGGTTCATTCAAACGATATCCAAAGGCTACCATGCAGGAGATTCCAAAATGTTCGGCCTCCATAATCCCCTCTTCGGTAAGAATCTGCTCTAGCTTCGCCTTATCGAAACCTTCCATTGGGCAAGAATCGATTCCGATTAAAGCGGCTGATGTCATCATATTACCAAGGGCTATATAAGTCTGCCGGCAGCTCCATTCGAACATTGCCCGCTCATTCTCCATCAATCCGAAATCAACCTTCAGGAACTTATCGTACATATTACCTTTCCCTTCCATCACTTCTGGAGGCAGCGCCTGGACATGCTCCATCATCCCTCTAATATAGTCGGAATCAGCAGACATATCTTTAGGAAGACGGGAGAGAATCAATACAAAGTGACTTGCAGTTGGCAATTGCTTTTGTGCTCCCCAGGCATGAGTTCGTAATTTCTCGCGTATTTCCGGACTTTGTACTACGACAAAACGCCAAGGCTCAAATCCGAATGAACTTGGTGACAGACGTCCTGTTTCCAGAATAAACTGAAAGTCTGACTCACTAATTTTCTTATGACTATCAAATTCTTTAGTTGCATGTCTGAATTGGTAGGCAGACAGGATTTCATTTTTGTTTAATGATAAAGTACCCATATTTAACACTCCTTTTGTTTGCTTAGAACCAACGACCCATTTGACTGTTTGCCGTTCTCATGCATAATATTAGAATATATATCACTTCTTTAAAAGTACGCACATTAATGTTATGTAGTATACAAAATGATACTGTGGGAGTTGAACGGCTATGCGTGATCGAAAAGGTGGATTCGGAGATCACCCAGAAAGCAATAAGGAAGCTTGCCCTGTGGAATTTACGCTCGATGTTATAGGAGGAAAATGGAAGGGGATCCTCATCTATCACTTGATGGATGGAACGAAACGCTTTAACGAATTTCGACGGATATGCCCAGGAATCACTCAACGCATGTTAACCTTGCAGCTTAGAGAGCTGGAAGAAGATGGAGTTGTTCACCGTGAGGTCTACCATCAGGTTCCCCCGAAAGTCGAATACTCGTTAACTGAATTTGGCAAGACGCTGACCCCTATTATTAAACTCATGAAAGACTGGGGAGAGGTTTACAAAACAAAACAGCTTTCCGCAGAAAGCTGTCCAGAAGGTATGGATATTACGGTGTAGCTCAAAGCTGCACCTTCTATTTTTCAAAAAATGCTTCAGCCTTTTCCTTATGTTCATCCTTAACCTGACCTGAGATCGCTTTGATTCCTGCTGCAATAATTGCAGCATCATCCGTAAATCCAAGTCCGAGAATCGCATCCGGTATCGCATCAATCGGGGAGATGAAATAAGCCAACGCTCCGAAGGCAATTCCTTTTGCCCATAAAGGGGTCTTTGCGTCGACTGCGCAATAATACATCGCAATAGCATCTTTAGTAAATGGGATCTTGCCTGCGAACTTTTTAGTTTTTGTCCAAAAATTCCGCGTCACCATCTCCTCGTTCTCTTTACTGTATGGAAACTTCTCTGCTGTGAGTTCCGTGGTGATCTTATCATCATCTTTCTTCATTAGAATTTCCCTCCGCAAGGTTCATATGAAGTTCATACAGTCAGTATGCCCTCAGCTATTATTTATATCTTTAAGATAAACTATAGCTCGTTCTATGAAACTTACACAATATCATTTAATTTCTTTGATTTTATTCAAATCACTGCTGCATAACGCTTCAAGATTCTTAAAGATTCGCTCGGCATCCCAATCCCACCACTTAAGCGCTTCTAAATATTCGATCAGTTCGTCATCAAAACGTTGTCTAATTACTTTACATGGATTTCCTCCAGCGACACTATAAGCCGGGATATCTTTCACAACTGTTGAATTGGCCGCGATGACGGCTCCATTTCCAATATGTATACCCGGCATAACCGTAACATTCTGTCCAATCCACACATCGTTGCCGATCACCGTATCTCCCTTTATGGGTAGATCTGATAGTTCTGGAACCGCATGCTCCCAGCCATTAGACATGATATTAAAAGGGTAGGTCGTAACGGAATTCATTCGATGGTTCGCACCATTCATGATAAATTCAATACCTGTAGCAATCGCGCAGAATTTCCCAATAATAAGCTTATCCCCAATAAAATCATAGTGATGAGTCACATGCTCCTCAAACTTTTCCGCACCGTCTATATCATCATAATACGTATAATCGCCAACCGTAATATTGTTTCTTGTAATCACATTTTTGATATAACAGATGCTTTTGATCTGTTCATTCGGATAGAGCGCATTCGGATCGGGTCCATATTTCTCCATAATAAAGCCTCTCTCTCTTTTTTTGATAAAACATACCAGAGATCAAAGATCTTTTCAAATAAGTACGAATCATGAACATAAAAAGCGGCTACCGTGTGGTAACCGCCATTACAAGTACTTTATCGCTTTGATAAAACATCTACTTCGTATTGCTTCACATCGCTCAGCCAGCTTTCTCGGACAGGCACACCATTCGTCGCACAATAATAATCCCAAATAGCTCCGAATGGATAAGATTTCAATTCCTCTACCAGTGCAAGTCTAGTAGTATAATCTCCATCCAGTTCAATTTGCTTCAATAGCTCTATCGGTTCCAGCATCGCACGTAGCAGGGCTTTGATTGTGTTACGTGTTCCGATCACCCAAGCGGCAATGTGATTAATACTTCCGTCAAAGAAATCAAGTCCAATATGAGTTCTTTCTAGGAATTGACCTCTAACTAGTTCACGAGCAATCTCCAGCAGTTCATCATCCATAGTTACCACATGATCACTGTCCCAGCGTACTGGACGGCTAACATGCAGCAACAATTGATCACCAAACATCAGCCAAGAGGATAATTTATTCGAGATAGTCTCGGTTGGGTGGAAATGCCCAGCATCGAAGCATACCGCTTTGCCCCGGCTTAGTGCATAACCCATATAAAATTCATGCGAACCTACCACATAACTTTCCGAGCCAATTCCGAACAGCTTACTTTCTACAGCATCAATGTTATATTGCTGATCGATCTCCTCGCTGAAGATCTCGTCCAGTGATTGCTGAAGTCGCACTCTCGGTGACAGACGGTCGATCGGTGTATCTTTATATCCATCTGGAACCCAGAAGTTGGTTACACAAGGCTGACCCAGTGCCTGACCGAAAGATTCGGAGATTCGGCGTGAAGCCTTGCAATGAGCAATCCAGAAGTTGCGGATTTCAGGATCCGAGTGACTTAGTGTGAAGCCATCATTAGCTTTTTCATGAGAGAAGCAAGTGGGATTGAAATCTAATCCTAGTCCCTGCTCCTTAGCCCATTTCACCCATCTTTCAAAATGCTTAGGCTCTAACGCATCAAGATCTACTGTTTCTTCCGTATCGGCATAAATAGCATGTAAATTAACTTTATGACGTCCTGGGATAAGTGCTAGTGCTTGCTCCAAATCACGGCGCAGTTCCTCCGGATTTCTAGCTCGCCCCGGGTAACTGCCCGTGACCGCGATCCCGCCACTTAGTTCCTCTTCCTTATTCAGGAAGCCCTTTACATCGTCTCCTTGCCAGCAGTGCAATGAAATTTTGATTGCTGCAAGCTGCTCTAATACTTTATCTACGTCAATGCCGTGCAGTTCGTAGAGCTTTTTCGCCTCATTATAGCTCGTCTGAATGCTCCTTAAGCTTTCTGTATTCTGCTCCATGCTTGAGCCTCCTGTTATTGTCTTTGTGATTTCATTTAGGGGGATTTTTGCTCCACTTTGGCACGTTTTCCGCTTTTTGCGCCCGATGAGAGGGATTTATACCCCTTTTTCACTCACTTTCCGCTTTTCACTCCCAATGTGGGGTATTTTCGCCCTTCTCCGCTCACCCGCAGCTATTTCACCAAATCAAAGTTACTCTTAAACGACCTGCAGCCGAGCAAACTCAGCCAATGCCGCGGTTTTTAGGGAAGCCTCCATCTCATGTGGAATGTAGATTGTTACATCAAATGAACGATATATAATTTCTCTTGCTTCTTTAATGTTTGCGACCGTACCCACGCTGATCATTTGCATAACTACATTACCTAATGCGGTGGATTCCGTTGGACCAGCGTAAATCTCCATCGCTAGCAAATCCGCCGCAACTTGGCATAGCAAACCATTATTCGCCCCTCCGCCTACAATGTGCAGACGCTCCCACTTCTCGCCGGTTAATAGCTGAAGATCCTGAACATAGAAATAGTAAGAAAGAGCAAGACTGTCAAACACACATCTGGCAATCTCCCCTGGTGTCTTTGGTACCAACTGTCCGACTTCCGCACAATTGCCCTGTATCTCGCTGATCATGTTGGATGGATTCATGAATCGTTCATCATTGCAGTAGATGATGGATCTAAAAGGAATCTCTTGCTCTGCCAGCTCCACCAGTTCGCCGAAGCTGTATTGACCACCATATTCCTCACGAACCTTTTGGATCAGCCACATCCCCATAATGTTCTTAAGAAAACGGAACGATCCGAAGGCTCCCCATTCATTTGTATAATTGCGCTCCATCGCTTCTGGACTTGTGATAGCTGAAGCTCGTTCCACCCCGATGAGTGACCAAGTACCACTACTGAGAAATCCCCATTTGTCGCTACTTGCAGGAACGCCTAGTACAGCTGATGCTGTATCATGAGTGGCAACTGCTATGAACTTACAATCTGGAAGATCACCGCGTGCCGCCAGGTCATCAGTCAATCCGCCAATTTGTTCCCCAGGTTCCGTTAAGGGGGGAAATTGCTCTTTTGAAAGACCAAGCAGTGCCAGTAAATCAGTATCATAATCCCGAGTTTGCAGATTCAGCAGTCCCGTGGTTGAAGCATTCGTGACTTCACTAATTCTGCGTCCCGTAAGCCGATAATAGAGATAATCAGGGACCAGCAGGATTGAATGTGCTGCTTCAAGATCTGCCTGATCATGCACAAACAGCTGGTACAACGTATTAATCGGGAGAACTTGTATCCCCGTCTTGCCGTAAACGCTTACAGTTGATATATTACGATGTAGGCTTTGTACCGCTCTATCTGTTCTGGAATCACGATAAGAAAAAACTTCATGAATTCGTGTACCCTTCTGATCCAGAAGTACGTAATCCACGGCCCAAGTGTCAATTCCGACGGTACACTGCTCAATTCCTTTTGACTTCGCCTTCTGCAAGCCTTTTACTATTTCAGCAAATAAATAATCGACGTCCCAATAAAGATTACCATTCTTCTCAGAGAACCCATTACTAAAACGGTGGATTTCTGTTAATGATAAGTTTCCTTCCGGTTCTTGCAAGGTTCCGCAAACGACTCTCCCACTAGAGGCTCCAATATCAATAGCAATATGATTCTGACCCTGTTTATGCGCCCCAGCATTCATTCTTAAACAACACTCCTTATCTCCTCATCAACCTACCAGCAAGGCGAATACGATTCCCGGGCCATGCACACCTATCGTCAGATCATTCTCAATATCCGCTGAACGGCTGGGTCCAGAGATAAAGTGAATACCTGCGGGGAGACCCGATTGTCCCGCTTCATCAAAATCAATAAGCACCTCACCCAGACGAGTCTTCAGCCGTTCGAGCGGAATGATGGCAATTAATGCGGTGGGCAAAAGGCTGACAGAGCGCCCTTTATCCGCAGAAGATAACACTGTAATTGAGCCTGTATAAGCAACTGCATAATCCGCGAGCACAATCCCAATATCAGCTTCCGCCGCCCTAGCTTTCCATGCTTCTTGCATATCCGTATTCCAGACAGATACCCGCGTATTTTCAAGCTCCTCTTCTAATCGAAGTGCCGCAAGCTCAGCTGCATTTTGCCGAAGAATATAACGGGCGAGCATCTCACTCGCTTTATTGACGATAAAAGCTTTAGCTTCATCCATCGTTGCCACGCGAAACACATGTCCACCTGCACTTTGAAAATTCGCAGTAAATTGATCGATGCGTTCTTCTGGACTCCACTGGAATTCTTGCCAATAATCTGGAGCGCCGCGAAAAGGATGTGCAGGAGCCGTAGTCGTTCTTGGATGCTTCAAGCGACGAGCGATATCGTTCATGAATACCTGCTGTTTCTCACGAGAATCATGGTCCATACGCTCCAGCCATTCTATGTGCGTTTCTTCAGTCATATCCGGGCTCTCCTTTCAGCTCTTCACGCTTTCGCTTCGCTAATAAATCTTCCATCCGTTTCTGTATCGACGGGTCCATCTCGCGAATATTATTGTCTAACTCCTCCTGCAGCCCTTTCCAGCTCTCGCGGAAGGATTCATCCGCCAGCTTCGGAGCGATCCGATAGTTATTCCAGCCTTTCAGCGGCCCAAACTTAGACGGAATTCCGCCGTCTCTCACAAGCAGCTTTTGTCCGATTCTGCCTACTTTCATCACATTACTGAATCGCTGTGACTTCGCCATAATCGCACCAAAGCCTTTCATGCCAAGACCTTCCGCTTTGTCTCCGTAACCTCGCTCTACCTTACGCCGACGTAAATAGATAAGCATATCATGCAGAGGGATTTTGACTGGACAAGCTTCATAACACGCACCGCACAGACTTGATGCACCCGCGATATCATCCCATTGATCTACATTTTTGTTCAGCGCTGGGGTCAACACCGCTCCGATCGGTCCACTATAAGTCCCACCATAGGCATGACCGCCAATATGACGGTAGACAGGGCAGGCATTCAGACAGGCTCCACAGCGGATGCAGTTCAGTAGCTCCTGAAATTCTGGATCGCCTAGCTGCTCAGATCGACCATTATCAAGGATAATAATATGCTGCTCTTCCGGCCCGTCCCCGTCATCCTTCCTACGGGGTCCCGAAATACCGGACATATACACTGTTAGCTTCTGGCCAGTTGCTGAACGAGGCAATAACGTAGCCATCACCTCAAGGTCGCTCCAGGAAGGAATAATCCGCTCCATCCCCATCAAAGTGATTTGCGTCTTCGGCAAGGTGGTGACCATACGAGCATTGCCCTCATTCTCGAATAGCACCATGGAACCTGTCTCTGCAATCGCAAAATTGCATCCCGTCATCCCAATATCCGCTTCGAGGAACTTCTCCCGTAGCTTGCGCCGTACAAATCCTGCAAGGATTGTAGTCTCAGGCAAAAGCTCCTCCCCTGCCTCCTTGGACAACAGTTCAGCAATCTGATAGCGGTTTTTATGGATGGCTGGGATAATGATATGAGACGGGGTTTCTCCGGCAAGCTGGATAATATATTCGCCAAGATCTGTCTCAATCGTCTCCACGTCAATGGATTCAAGCGCCGTATTCAAATGCAGCTCCTCAGTCACCATCGATTTTGATTTGACCACGGAAGCCGCTTGTTTCCGCTGCGCAATCTCTAAAGCAATCTTCACTGCCTCTTCACCCGTTGCCGCAAAATGAATATGCGTGCCATTCGCTCTTGCATTGTCCGCAAATAGATTTAAGTAATAATCCAGATGAGCGATTGTATGCAGGCGAATTTGTCGCCCACGTTCGCGCCATTCTTCCCAGTGCCCATGATCGTTCGCCGCTTTCTGTTTCCCGTCACGCAGTCTTTCCGTAGTAAAGCGAACCGCCTTGCGTAAAAAATCATTATTCAGCGCCAAATCTGCACGCTGTTTTACCGTAGCTGGCTTCACCTTATTCGATTCCGATTTAGTCTGAGCGGCATTCTGACTCATTGTCCACTCACCCCCTCATACAGTAGCTCTGCTAAATGCATGACTCGGACCGGTTTGTGGCGATAACGCAAATTCCCAGCAATGTTCATGAGACAGCCCATATCCAGACCTGTTAAGACTTCGGCTTCCGACTCCAGCACATGATCTGACTTCTCGGTAACCATCGCCCCGGAGATATCAGACATCTTCACGGCAAAGGTTCCGCCAAACCCACAACAGTCCTCAGCAAAAGGTAGTGGTACTAGCTCCATCGCCTTCACATTCTGCATAAGTAACATAGGCTCATCACGAATCCCCAGAATCCGAGTGCCATGACAGGAAGGATGATAGGTAACTTTATGCGGAAATACTGCCCCTAGATCCGTGACGTCAAGCACCTGTACCATAAACTGGCTGAACTCATAGGATTTACGCTGCAAATTCTGCGCCTTGACCAAATTAACCGGATCATCCTGAAACAGTTTCGGGTAATGATGAAGCATCCCGGTGCAAGACCCGGAAGGAGCAATGACAAAGTCACTGTCTTCGAAAGCCTGCAAAATCGTAAGCGCAGCTTGACGTGCCTCATTCCAATAGCCACTATTGTACGCAGGCTGTCCGCAGCAGGTCTGCACTTCGGGAAAATCCAGCTGCACGCCATATCTGGCTAGCAGACGTGCCATTGCTTCTCCGACCTTTGGGTACACAGCATCACTGATGCAAGTAATAAACATCGATACCTTCATGTCTTCACCTCCTGCAACACTATTATCTACACGGTTGTTATTGCGATGTTCAGCTCCTGTAGCTGCTTTAGCTGTTCTGTGGCAGGGCTGTAATCCGTTATTACAACATCCAGTTCACTAGTCGTGGCAACATGTGTGAACGCTTGAATTCCGAATTTGCTGGAGTCACAAAGTAGGATCACCTGCTCCGCAATAGAAATCATCTTTCGCTTTACCATCGCTTGCAGCTCATTCGATTCACTGGCGCCGCGTTCGAGATGAAATCCTTTGCAGGAAAAAAACATTTTATCCACGTGATACAACTCAAGCGAACGCTCGGCTAAATGACCAACAAAGGACATCGATCTGCGGCTCAGCTGACCGCCAGTTGAGATCACATCTATTCGTTCCTTCCCACTTAACTCCGCAGCTACCTTAATAGAATTAGTCAGTACAGTTAGTGGCATATCCGGCAAATGTGAGGCCATATACCATGCAGTTGTGCTAGCATCCAGCAAAATTCGATCTCCCGGCTTTATCATCAGCACTGCTTCACGAGCAATCTGCTGCTTCTCCGCTGCGTTCATAATTTCACGTTCAGCATAGGGCGTCTCTGGCTGACGATCACGCAGACTGACTGCACCGCCGTGCGAGCGTAGCAGCCTCCCCGCCTTTTCCAAGCGATCAAGATCACGGCGGATGGTCTCCTCCGTCACTTGGCATAATGTACTCAGTTCCGAGACACGAATGCTGCCACGTTCATTCACTAGTTCTACGATTCTTTCATATCTGTCTGCAATCAGCATGGCTTCCCTCCGTTATATCTATCTATATTCCATCT
Source organism: Paenibacillus sp. VTT E-133291 (assembly GCF_002264395.1). Classification (GTDB taxonomy): domain Bacteria; phylum Bacillota; class Bacilli; order Paenibacillales; family Paenibacillaceae; genus Paenibacillus_AQ; species Paenibacillus_AQ nitricinens. The sequence continues at coordinate 144,058 of NZ_NFVA01000002.1, read as the reverse complement.
TCCACTTATCTAGTAAAAGCTGCCGGCACTCCACCATCAATCGTCAGCATGCAGCCCGTCGTCTTCTCTGACTTGGATGAAGCGAAAAAGGCAACGCCTTCAGCAATATCACGAGGATAAATATTTACAAGCAGTGTTGTACGTTTACGATAATGTTCCTCTAGTTGATCCGGTTCAATCCCGTAAGCAGCCGCCCGTTCATTCCGCCAGTTCGAATTCCAAATCGCTGAGCCTTGTAGAATGGCATCCGGCAAAATGGTATTGGCGCGAATACCGAACTCTCCACCTTCAGCTGCAATACAGCGAGCCAAATGTGCTTCTAGTGCTTTGGCAGAACTGTAAGCCGATACGCTCTTTCCAGCAAATATGGAGTTCTTAGAACCAATAAATACCATGCTACCGCCGATTTTTTGCTCCTTCATCACCTTGAAGGCTTCGCGTGCAACGAGGAAATAACCAGTTCCTAGCACGGAAATGTTCAAGTTCCACTCTTTTAATGAAGTCTCATCAAAAGGACTGGAAGTCGCAAGCCCAGCATTGTTAACAATAATATCTACTCCGCCATAAATAAGTGCTGTTTCCGCATAAGCTGCGGTAACTTGCTCCTCCTGCGTTACATCCATTTTAACAGCGAACGCACGATTCTCACCGTATTTATCGTTAATCTCCTCGGCAATTTTCTGAGCACCCTCCAGATTGAGATCTGCCAGCACAACATGCGCCCCTTCGGACACTAGACGACGAGCAGTTTCGCTCCCGATTCCTCCAGCTCCACCAGTAATAAACGCAACCTTACGCGAGAATTCTGCTTCTGCTGGTGCCAGCGATAATTTATATAATTCCAAAGGCCAATATTCCACATTGTATGATTCGTTCTCACTTAGAGAGACGAAATCTCCCAGTGCGGTAGCTCCGCGCATAACAGCAATCGCCCGGTGATACAAGGCACCGCTAATTTTGGAGTTGCTCCAGCTTTTGCCCGTATTAATCATTCCCACTCCGGGAATCAGAATCACACGCGGTGCGGCTTCGAACATTACATCTCCCTCATGCTTATTGCGATCGAAGTACGCTTTATACTGCTCTTTGTATGTGATAATCGCTTCGTTCAGCTTCGTCTTCAAACCATCAATATCACTGGCATTTGGTTCCCAATTCACAAATAGTGGCAGCATTTTGGTATGTACCAAATGATCCGGACAGGCTGCACCTACACTGGATAATTTCTCCGAGTTAACTCCACCTACAAAACGCAGGACATCCTCTGCATCATCGAAGGTCAGTATCATTTTACGTTCATCACTAACTGCGCCTCTGATCAACGGCATTACAGCCGCCGCGACAGCCCGCCGCTCTTTTTCCGGAAGCGCTTCCGCTTTGCGGCCCCCGAACAGGTTCTCATCTTCAATTCTATCTTCGATGTAACGCTCAGCTTCATTTATGATAGAGATCGTCTTAGCGTAACAAGCTTCCGGCGTATCTCCCCAAGTTACCAGACCATGCTTCTCCATCAACACCAATTCTGCTTGTGGATTAGCAAGTACGCCCTCAGCAATCATTTTGGATAAAGTGAAACCTGGACGGATGTAAGGCACCCATACGAAACGGTCTCCATAAATTTCCCGCGCAATATCCTTACCGTTATGAGCACAGCATAAGCTGATAATCGCATCTGGATGCGTATGATCTACATGTTTGAATGGTAAAAAAGCATGAAGCAGCGTCTCAATAGAAGCACGTGGATGCTTAGGATCAATCATACAGTTCGCGAGGTAGGCCACCATTTCCTCATCAGGCATTTCCTCCCGCTCGAACAAAGGAGCAATATCCTGAAGCCGCAATCCTGTAAAATTCCCTGCTTTCATTGTAGCTAGGTCAGATCCGCTACCTTTTACCCACATGACCTCAACCTCACGACCACGGAAATCTATTTCTATCGTTTTGCTAGAGGTATTCCCTCCTCCAAAATTGCAGACCCTGCGGTCTTCGCCCAGCAGATTGGAGCGGAACACTAATGCATCCAATCCCCCGTTTATTTCCGTTTCCCGAGATGAATCCCATAAGTTTTGTACCATTTGCGAATACCTCCGTTTTTGAATGTTTATTTTTTTGTTTATTTTTCTTTGTTTTGATTTTAATCTATTTGTTTGTGTTTGAATAGAGCGTTTTCAACAAAATTTAAAATTTATTTCACATTTTAGACGAATCTCCATGGCGTGCACTGCAAGTTTTTTTGTAAAAGACAAAAAAGAGCTGCCCATTAGCAACTCCATCAGCAACTCCTTATCCCGCTATTCATCACGCCAGCTTATAGACTAACCCAGTAGTTACATTTTCCATCCTCAATGCCGGTTAATATTCCTTTATTCGCTTCAATAACCTTTCTCGAAGATACGTTGTTCGGCTCACAAGTCAGCATGACCTCATTAATCCCCCTATCCGCAGCTCTTTTTAGCAGCTCTGCTAACATCATTGTGCCATAACCCTTTCCTCGTTCACTCGGTCTGATGCTATACCCGATATGTCCACCTGACTTTCTTAATTGATCATTTAAGGCATGTCTTAGTTTGCCAACACCAACAGGATAAGAGTCAATCACTAACCAATAGTTGGTTTGTGGGACATAGTTTGGTAGAAGATTATCACCTCGTGAAAGAGCTATCCGCCCCCTGATGAAATCAGGAAATTCACTGTAAACCATATCAAAACCATTGTTAACGAAACCATTCTCTCCCGGACCGATCTCCGCAATCATCTCAAAAATATCACGATCATCTGATAAACTCGCTTCCTTTAGTTCAATTAGCATCCTTAGCGCCCCCTCGAACATCATAAATAACTTTCCATATCCTAAAATTTACCGCAAAAGAGAACCTTCCGCATTATTTAATTGCATATTCTACAACTAAAAATTAATTTCAACGTTCGCGCCTAGTGGTAAGTGTACTTTGTGCAACTAATCCCCTCCAATCTAGCAATATCCGCTAATTTCCAGAGATATAGTTGTACAGAGTGCATCTATATCGCTTTTATGCGCGTAAAGTGGCTATTTAGTTGTACGAAATGCACGTATCAGGCTTCGGGATGGATGTTAGCATCAAAAATCAAAAATTCTGTGTGCCGACTCACCTCCCACCTTCTTTTTCACAGTAATGTTTCTATTTCTTTCTCCCCCTTGCGAACTCTCGTAGTATACTAATTGGAATAAGATATATATTCTTTATTTTGGATATGGAGGTCTGTGATGGTAAATAGCTTTAAGAATACCAAGGCGCAAGAACGAGTGTGGCAATCCTATCAGCAGCTTGTTGAGCAGTGGCCCACTCCACTTGAGGAAATCGATATTCCTACCTCATATGGACTGACACATTGCATCCTTGCTGGTCAAAAGATTAATCCACCTTTACTCCTGTTCCATGGTGTTGGCGATAACTCGGCGGTCATGTGGATCTTAAACATCGAGGAATTATCGAAGCATTTTTATTGCATTGCTATTGATACTTTAGGCGGACCTGGTAAAAGCATACCTAATGAGCATTTTAACAAACAGAATTTTGAGCAAGTGGCATGGATTAACGAAATAGCGACACATCTGAGGGTTGAAGTCTTTAATCTCGCGGGTGTGTCCAATGGCGCCTATATTGCTTTTAATTATGCGACCAAGCAACCGGACAAAGTGAACCGTGTCGTTTGTTTGGAGGGTGGAATGGTTAATGCACCGATTAAAGCCATGATCCAAACCTTAATGATGATGTTCCCGGAGATTCTGATTCCAACGGATCGCAATTTACTGAAAGTTCTGAAGAAGTTAAGCGCCCCTAACTCCCCTTTATTTGACAACCATCCAGTATTAGCTGCTCATCTGATCCTTTTAATGCGCACTCATAATCAGCAAGCTATGTTTGTGCATAAGCTTCATCCGTATGATCAAAACGCCGCAGTCGCAGTTAGAGACAAGCTCTATTTTCTAGTTGGAGAACACGCGCTAAAGCAATCGAAGGATTTCATAAATATTTTAGAAGCTGGAAAGTTCTATTACCAAGTCATCCCCCATGCGGGACACGGCATTAATCACGAGCAACCGGATAGAATAAACACTGAGATCATCAATTTCCTGACAAACGATAAGGATAAATCACTTGCATCCAGATGAAAGCGCTACTATTATGTTTGTAATTACACATACCTATCTTAGATAAGGAGATGATTACCATCAGATACGGAACATTAGCGCATACATTTGGTTGTTTACCCCTCAAATCGTTGACAGCAACGCTTCAGAATTATGATATCGATTTTGTTCAACTTGCTTTATCCAAAGCTATTCAGGACATCAACACCTCCACAGGTAAATTAAGTCCAGGCCTCGCAAACTATATTGGTGAACAATTTGAAAGAGCAGGTATACGTATCGGCGCGTTAGGCTGTTACATCAATCCCATTCATCCAGATCCTGTTATCCGGAGATTAGAAATAGATCGCTTCAAAGAACATCTTCGGTATGCCCGCCAATTCGGCGCCCCAATGGTGGCTACGGAGACGGGCGCTCTGACTACTTTCCAAGCACAAGACCCGCTCCATTACGAAGATATCGGCTGGGATATTTTAAGGGAAACTGTACAAGAGCTTGCGGAGGAAGCTGAAAAATGGGGTGTTTTTCTGGGATTGGAGGGTGTCTGCACACATACTCTTTCTACACCAGACAAGATGCGCCGCATCTTAGATGAAATTCCCTCAGGCAATATTGGTGTAGTCTTGGATCCATGCAATTTTATTGGTGACGCTGTAGATATGCAGGATCAAATTGTTGATGACGCCTTCAGGTTGTTCGGGGATCGGATCATTTTGGCGCATTTAAAAGACATCTATCAAGATGGAGAGAGAACTTACCACGGTAAGGCTGGTGGAGGGCATTTCCATACTGAAGCTTTCCTGAGCAAACTCCAGCAATTTAAGCCCATGATCGACGTATCTTTAGAAGATATAACGAACCTCGAGATTAATGAGACCGTTGCTTTACTAAAGAATATCGCTCTTATGGAAAAATAATGATTTTTAAACTAGATAAATGGTACCTTTCTAAGCGAGTTGAATAAAATAAGAAACAGAACGATTGAGTAACTTCGTTTGACGATTAAGCCCTAACTTGGAAGGGACGGGATTACCGATGAGATTCACATTCCCTATTCTGACCTTATCACATGGTGGAGCTCAACGCATGCTGGTAGAACTCACCAATGGGCTGACAGCTATGGGGCATCAGGTTACTATCCTCATGCCTGTGGATGGTGTTGTTTCCTATGATGTCCGCTCCACCTTAATCCGCTCCACACATATGTCGCCTAAAGAACAGGACTATCCCCCAGGCGATGTTATTGTTTCTAATTTCCATACAACAGTCCCTACCTCTCAAGCAGCTAGCAATCAAGGAAAAGGAATTCATGTAAGATTATCATTATGTTATGAACCCCCCTTTTTACCAGATAGCTCGCTGTCTTTCCCTTCTTATCATGTCACAGAGCATCTAATTGTTTTATCGCATTGGCAGCAGGATCTGATTCGTTTAAATCATGGGATCACAGGAAAAATCGTGCCCATTGGCATTAGCTCATCCTTCAAGAATATGAATATCCGTTACAGTCTTCAGGAGCCTTTAAACATAACAGCAATATTAAGAAAAGCAGAACGTGGTTTCTCATGGCACCGTGAGCAAGACTATCTTATAGAGCAACTGGATCATGTGAAAAATCAATGTCCCCATGTAAATATTAACTTTATCAGTCCGCCCGACGAGTTCAATACTTCAGAAGTTCTCCAAAGAATGAAAGCTACTGGCAAATATCGATTCTTCACGCCAGCGAATGATGAAGAGCTCTGTTACCATTACAACGGTGCAGATATCTTTGTTAGTTCTAGTATTTTTGATACGGGTTCTTTGCCGGGGCTTGAAGCCATGCGGTGTGGCGTAGCACTGGTCTGTGTTTATTCAGGTGGAAATATGGAATACGCAAATCACGAGAAGAACTGCCTGCTCTCCTATCGGTACGAGAATCGGCTTGGTGAAGATGTCATCCGCCTAATCCGAGACCCAAACTTAAGAACTAAATTGGCCGCACAAGGTGAAAGATCTTCCCACAAATGGACATGGGCAAATAGTGTCAGGTTATTTGAGCAAGCGGTTAGGGACTTCTTGTTAAAAACTAGACGATCTTAAAAATAGTGAAGGCTACTCTCTCTTACGATAGTTGCCTGGGGAGACGCCATAACGTTCCCGAAATACCCTGTGGAAATAGGTGTAGCTTCCAAACCCCGTCTCCTCTGCTATTCGCTCTAAGGTATAATTGGTGTTGTCCATTAATCGAAGAGCCATAGCAAGCCGAATTTGCCCAGCATATTGCATAATAGAGTAGCCGAATTGAATTTTGAATACATGTACGGCCCTCGTTACACTAATTCCTGCATGGGCAGCTACATCCTTTAATCTGATCTCTGATGTAGCATGCTCCTCTACATAACTCTTCATCTTAAGCCCGTGTAGCAGTGAGGCTGATGATGATGCAGGTGCTTCTTCCATAGCCCGATCTAACAGCAGGCATAGCGCTTTAAACAGCGCCTCAAGTATTTCAGGGCTCCCCCCATCTAATCTTCTATTCTCCAGATCAAGCTGTTGCCATATACTTTGCAGTTTGCCGTCATCCGCAATTCTAACCTTCTTCGGTCTTTCGCGCAGGTTCCACCACTGATCCACCCATTCCCCTGTACACATTACAAAATAGTCCACACTATGTCCCAGCTTACTCTTCTTTTCGCCGATTCTCAGATCATATATATCTTGAGGCTTAAATAATAACAGATCACCAGGCACCACGGTTACCATGTCTCCATCGATCAGTACTTCACACTCTCCTTCTGCTTGCAGCCTTATGATATAGGTATCCAGCCCACTGCGATATAATTGCCGAAAAGGCTGAGTATGGCGAATAAAGCCGCATAGGCTTATTTGGACACTATTAGTTTCCATAGCATTCACTCCTCTTCCCTAAGTAGTCGATGACCAGATTGTTGAGGTTCTTAGCCATATTGTTTCTTCAAAGAACAGTGAATCTCCTTCTATAATAAAGACAGAATTTATATGTACAGGAGGTTACCAACCACTATGAGTAAAATTGTTCGCGTCATTCAAACAGCAAAAGAAACTACCGACCGACTAACAGAAAAAGACCCTCTGATCTTCCTCCCCGATACGTCAGGCGTCGAATCAGAGCTCATCAATATTTATGATGATTTGGAGTATCAGGAAATGGAAGGTTTCGGTGGTGCACTTACCGAGGCTTCTGCTGTTACCATCGCTAAACTAAGTGAAGCTAAACAGAAAGAAATCATCGACGCTTATTTTGATCCTAAGGATGGTATTGGATTTACCCTTTGCCGTTCGCATATCCAAAGCTGTGACTTCTCACTGGGCAACTACGCGTATGTAGAAGAAGGCGATGCAGAGCTCCGTTCGTTCGATATTTCCAGAGATCAAGAGTCAATTATCCCCCTAATCAAAAATGCTGCAGCAGCTGTTGGCGAAGATTTCCGTTTGTTCTCTTCTCCTTGGAGTCCACCAGCTTTTATGAAAACGAACGGTCAAATGAACGGTGGTGGAGCTCTTAAGCCTGAATACCGTGAGGCTTGGGCCAACATGTTCGTAAAATATATTCAGGCTTACGCTGCGGAAGGCATCGATATTTGGGCCGTTAGTGTTCAGAACGAAGCAAAGGCTGTACAAATATGGGATTCTTGCCTTTATACTGCCGAAGAAGAAAAAGATTTTGTTCGTGATTACTTGGGACCAGCCTTGGAACAAGCCGGTTTGGCTCATGTAAAGGTTATGATCTGGGATCATAACAAGGAGCGCGTGTATGACCGTGCCAAGGTTGCCTTTGAAGATCAAGAAGCTTCCAAATACATTTGGGGAATTTGCTTCCACTGGTACTCCGGCGATCACTTCGAAGCCCTATCGGCCGTTCATGATCGCTTCCCAGACAAGAAGTTGTTCTTCAGCGAAGGCTGCCAAGAAGGTGGCGTTCATCTCGGCTCATGGAACACAGGCGAACGTTACGGCCATGATATCATTGGCAATCTGAACAATTGGATGTCATGCTGGACAGACTGGAATATTGTGTTGGACGAGCAAGGTGGACCTAACCATGTGGGTAACTTCTGCGATGCTCCAATTATCGGGGATACGAAAAACGATGAAATAATATTTGAGAGCTCCTTCTATTACATCGGACATTTCAGTAAATATATTCGCCCAGGTGCTAAACGAATTGGACATTCCAAATATACAGATAAGCTTGAAACTACAGCTTTCCGTAATCCAGATGGTACTATTGCTGTTATCGTTATGAACCGCACGGAACAAGAGCTTCCTTTCAGCCTGCGCTTCCATAACAGCTTGGCTGAGAACATGATACCGGCTCATGCTATTCAAACCCTGCTCATTAAATAGAAATTTCGAAAGCTAAAAACACAGCATGTCTCTGAGGGATTGGAGACTTGCTGTGTTTTGTTTTAGTCGAAATAGACCTTGGAAAGGTTCTTATTCTACATTCACATAACGACTGTAAGCATCGGTACGAATTTTAACCAGCTTCTCCAGTCCCATTCCCCGCAGCTGTTTCACATAATCAGCCCAGCCCTCGTCAATTTTACCTGTAATTATAAACTGAGCACGCATTGTATTGACGTAACTATCGATGTCCGTAGTCAAAGCCGGTAGCATCTGAAACTCTTCAGCGGTGTACATTACATCAGGGAAAGGCGGCGTTGTATAATCACTTCCCAGCTTGTCGAGCTGCAGCTTCAGTCCATCTCCGGTTTTTGGGTTAAGCAAGATGGATTTCTCAAACACTGGACTGACATATTTCGGCCCGAAATCCCGGAGTGATTGATCCCAATACCAGGCATCAGCACTGGTACCCATCGGTGGGTCCATTAATGTATAGGAACCATTGACATTTTTCTCAATAACGGTGTCTATCGCTCCCCAGAAATTTTGAATGCTTGCTTCATTGGTATAGAACTGGTCAGCCCAGCGGGCAGCAATCTCTGGATATTTACAAGAAGTAGAAATAAGCAGCTCGTTGCGCTCCAGATTCATTCCATGCGGATTTCCTATGGTATAGCGCTTACCCTCCGGTCCTGCAATCGGGGGAATCGTGATATATTGATCACTCCATTTACCAAACACGGCATCTGGCGTCCACTGATACGAGAATCCTACAATAGGAGCATCCGGATTAAGAAACTTGGCTGATCTCATCGTTTCATCTTGGGTGAATAACTCTTTATCAAGCAACCCGTCAACAAATAATTTATGCTCCCATTTGAGCCCTTCTTTGTATGCCTCTGAAACAGGGTAATATACAGCATTTCCGTCTTGGACAACCATAAAGTTATTGTTCAGATCCGTAATTCCAAAGGGACTGATGAGATCATTACTTACTTCAATAACAGGTATCTCATCCAGTCTTCCATTCCCATTAGGGTCACGTTCTTTAAAAGCTTTTAGCACGTTGTATAGATCATCAATCGTACCCGGAACCTTCAATCCCAATTTATCCAGCCAGGTTTTGTTAATCACGGGTTGGCGCGAGCTTTTAGGGCGTAAAGGTAATCTTGCAGGCAAAGAGTAGATTTTCCCATCCGGAAAAGTACTGATTTTTTTCAATTCAGGTTCTTCCTGCATGGCTGCTTTGAGGTTAGGCATATACATTTCGATATAGTCATCAAGCGGCCTGAATAAGCTTAAATTATTGACGATATCTGAATCTCCGAAGGTCTCACTCCCTAAAATGATATCTGGAAGTGTCCCGCTTGCCAGCAAAATAGACTTACGTTCACTCCAATCATTAGCAGACATCACCTGCCATTCGATTTTGACATTCGTATTTTTTTCCAAATCCTTCAGCCATTGATTCTGGATAAAGTTATCTCCCATGCTTCCCCACCGAACCGTTAGAACCTTCAGCGTCATGGGCTTATCCACGATTGGCAAACCTTCTTTATGAAATTGACCCGGATCAGATTCAACAGAGTTTACCCCTTTATCCCCTTTACAGGCTGAAAGGCCAGCAAGTAATGTTGTCACTAAAAGAATGACGGTGATTGTTCTATTGATACTGTTTTTGGGTTGCTTTTTCATTACGGTCTTGCTCCCTCACAAATGTTAGTAGAAAAGCAGAAGAGCTTATTCCTTCACTGCGCCGATCATTACCCCTTGATTAAAGTATTTTTGCACAAATGGGTATACACACATAATTGGAACAGTTGCCACGATAATAACTGAATACCGCATCATATTAGCGAGCCGTAACGCGATTTGTGCGGCTTCTCCGGTCCCCATACCAGACTGCATCTGATTGGTAATCAGAATATTTCGCAGGATCAGCTGCAAAGGATACATATTAGGATTCTTCAAATAAATCAAGGCATTAAAATATGAATTCCAATACCCTACAGCGATCCATAAACCTAACACTGCAATAATAGCCTTCGACAACGGTAGAACGATCTGTGCAAAATAACGGAGATTTCCACAACCATCAATCTGCGCTGCTTCCCATAAATCGCCCGGAATACTAGTCTGGAAAAAAGTTCGTGCCACTATGATATTAAAAACTCCAACTGCGAAAGGCAGTACCATCACCAAGAAAGTATCATAGAGATGGAAATCACGAACCGTTAAAAAAGTAGGAATCAAACCCCCGTTAAAGAACATTGTAAAGATGAAAAACAGCGAAATATATTTCCGCCCCACAAGGTCCTTTCTTGACAACGCATAGGCTGCTGAGATATTAACTACTAAACCGATTGCAGTCCCAACCACCGTGTACAGGATGGTATTCCAATATCCGATCCAAATATTCTCATGACGAAGCAGCTCTTTATAACCATCAAAAGTAAACCCTTTAGGAAATAGCCAAACTTGACCTCCTGCCACCGCGGAAGGATCACTGAACGAAGCAATGACGATAAAATACAGCGGATAGATCAGGATGATTAGAAAAATTGCCGATATTACGTACATCACAATTTCCATTATAGTATCTGATGAGCGATTCTTCTTTATTTTTCCTACATTTCCTTTTGTCGCTGTCTCTAAACCTCCCATTTCAATGCTCCTCCCTTCTACCACAAGCTATTTTCGCTTAATTTTTTAGAAATCTGATTGACCATGATCAATAAAATAAAATTAATGACCGTGTTGAACAGGTTGATCGCCGACGAAAAGCTATACTGACTGCTGAGCAGACCAATTTTGTAGACATATGTAGACAGAATTTCACTTGAAGTGATGTTCAAGTCATTTTGCATCAGATACACCTTTTCAAATCCAACCCCAAGCAGCCCCCCGACCCGCAGGATAAGCAATGTTATCGCTGTTGGCATCAGCATCGGAATATCGATGTAACGAATTTTATGCATCCGACTTGCGCCGTCCACGGTTGCAGCCTCGTACAAACTAGGATCAACAGCAGAGAGAGCAGCGATAAAGATAATACTGTCCCAGCCGACATGCTGCCACACATCCGACCAGACGTACACACTGCTGAATAATCCGGCAGAGCCCATCAGATCAGGAGCTTCTTTCCCAAAAAGACTATATATATTGCCCAGTAGTCCGGTGCTAGGTGAGAACAGAATCATCATTAGGCCCACCATAACTACGGTTGAGATAAAGTGAGGCATATAGGACACCGTCTGAAAAAAACGTCTGAAACGGTTTGGTCTCATCTGGTTAACCATCAGCGCAAGTATAATCGGAATCGGAAACGTAATCAGACTGTACACACTGATGATTAGTGTATTTTTAATCGTTGCTGAAAATTGATAGGAATTAAAAAACTTCTCGAAGTATTTGAATCCGGCCCATGGACTTCCGCCAATTCCTAATGCCGGGCTATAATCCTTAAAGGCAATGAGCACCCCATACATGGGTTTATATGCGAACAATAACGTAAGGACTACTGCAGGAAAAAGCAACGTATACAGACCCCAGTTTTGTTTGATTTGTCCGAGTTTCCTACTCAAATGAATTGGATTAGATTTCATAACATCCCCTCCTTATTAAAAATAGAGAATGCTACCCCACAGATTTATGTAGGGCAGCACCTTTTTCGAAAGACGAATAGGTTATTTTACACTCATATAACGACTGTAAGCATCTGTGCGAATTTTAACTAATTTTTCAAGCCCCATTTTATTAAGCTGTTTGACATAATCATCCCAGCCTTCGTCAATTCCGCCTTTGCTAATAAATTGAGCGCGCATTGTATTCACATAACCGTCTATATCCGTGGTCAAGGTTGGCAGCTCCTCGAACTCATCGGAGGTATACATAACGTTAGGGAAAGGTTCTGTTACATATTCACTGCCCAGCTTATCCAGCTGAAGCTTCAGTCCATCTCCACTTTCAGGATTAAGGACAATTTTCTGTTCAAAGGATGGGCTCACATATTTGGGTCCGAAATCTCGAAGAGACTGATCCCAGTACCAGGCATCTGCGCTGGTTCCAGCAGGTGGATCCATCAATGTATAGGTGCTGTCATCATTCTTTTTAATTACAGTTCCAATCGCACCCCAAAAATTCTGAATGCTCGCTTCGTTCGTGTAGAACTGATCTGCCCAACGTGCAGCAACCTCTGGATACTTACTAGACGTAGTAATCAGCAGTTCATTACGGTTAAGATTCATCCCAATAGGATTCCCGATGGTATAACGCTTACCATCCGGTCCGGCAATCGGTGGAATCGTCACATATTGATCGCTCCATTTACCAAACACAGCGTCCGGGGTCCACTGGTAAGTAAAGCCCACAATCGGAGCATCCGGATTTTGGAACTTCGCCGATCTCATCGTATCATCCTGAGTGAATACTTCTTTATCTAACAAACCTTCCGCATACAATTTATTTTCCCATTTGAGTCCTTCTTTGAACGCCTCCGAAACAGGGAAATAGATCGCTTTTCCGTCCTTGATAATCATATTGTTGTTATTCAAGTCGGCAATTCCGAAAGGACTGATCAAGTCATTCCCAATTTCAATAAAAGGAATCTCATCTTTTTTGCCATTTCCGTTTGGATCTTGTTCCTTGAAAGCTTTAAGTACGTTGTATAACTCATCAATCGTTTCAGGAGTCTTCAGACCCAATTTATCGAGCCAAGTTTTGTTAATCACAGGCTGACGAGAGCTTTTAGGACGCGATGGAAGTCTTGTTGGCAGTGAATAGATTTTCCCGTCAGGAAAAGTGCTGATTTTTTTCAACTCAGGCGTTTCTTCCATGGCCGCTTTAAGATTTGGCATATTTTTTTCAATATAATCATCTAACGGCCGGAAAAAGCTTAGATTATTAACGATATCGGAATCTCCGAAGGTTTGATTTCCGAGGATAATATCTGGAAGTGTACCGCTAGCCAGCAGAATGGACTTCTGTTCGGCCCAATCATTGGAGGACATCACTTGCCATTCGATTTTGACATTTGTATTTTTTTCAAGATCCTTCAGCCATTGATTCTGCGTAAACGTGTCTCCCATGCTTCCCCAACGTACGGTCAGCACCTTAAGTGTTACAGGCTCATTAACAATTGGCAGACCTTCTTTGTTGTAACTGCTCGTCTCACTAGTTGCAGCATTATTCCCGTCTTTTCCGCCGCAGCCAGCAATACCAAATACCATAGCAGCCGCCAGCAGACCCACAGTCCATTTCTTTGCCGTCTTTTGCTTACTGTCTTGGCTCATCCTCTTAATCCCCCATTTCAATTAATCAAAGTTCATCGGAATAGCTTAATCATAGCTTCTTATTTTTTCGTATTCCGGACTCTTTAAGACGGTTATCCAGACCTTTGAATTCGCTTACAAAATCAAATATCCTCGCTTGAAGAGACTTAATAACAGTATCCCGACTTCTGTATGTGCTTTCCGGACTTTGCGGTAAATCGCTAGTGAGTTCTCCTGTATTTTTCCTGCAGAGGTCTTATAATGATTTTATGAACAAAAAAACAGCGGAACACAAAACCTACCCCATTCGTCATTATATAAAAGTCATGATGGCGGTCTCGTTCACAGTCCTCATTCTGGATTTAGCGATCAGCATTACTTCCATTTCTATCGTTAAGCAGCAGTCCACTCGAAATTTACAGGATACTGCGGCACTCTACATTAATCGCATCAATCATGATTTTGCCTACATTAATCACTATATGGGCTGGACGCTTGGGAACGATGAGAGCTTGCTTGCGATGAATACTTACGGGGTCAACAGTATCGAGTTCTTGAAAGCAAATGATAATCTGCATAAACGCTTTACCGAGCTGCAAAAAAACTACGGACATGAGTACAACTTTTTTTACTATTTGAAAAATGAGAACTACTTTTTAAATTGTGCACCGATCAGTGTGACCTATACAGATTACAGGCAGCTCAAAACGAAGATTATTTCTTATATTGATGATAAGGAGATGTATGAGAAGTTTTATTCCAAATGGACGCCAATCCTTGTTAACAACCATTACTACGTGATTAATATCGTTCCCTATTACAATCGTTATTTAATTGGACTGATCTCCGCCGATAATTTGATCCGCCCTCTACGCCAAATTAATCTGGGTGCTAATGGTTATGTTTCTCTAGTAGATGAGAATGAACAGCCTTTATCAAGTCCCATATCGAACAGCGGAAAGCTGATAACGGAAAAGGGAGGCTTCTCTAATCTTTTGCAATCGCGTACAACCATCAACAGCGCCTTCTCGGACACCACTTTCAGCACCAAAATGGTCATAAAATATGGCATATTCGAAAAAATCATCATTGCTCAGCTGCTTATAATGTTACTCTTCTTCATTGTGACGTCCACTTTATGCATCGTTCTGCTGTTTTTCAAGAAAAGAGTACTAGGCCCGATTCAAAGCTTCTCTGAGAACCTTGCTTCAATTAATGAGGCTGGGCAACCCGCAGATTTCAAAAGCAGTGAGATTATAGAGCTGGAACAAGCAAACACACAGTTCAAAGATTTAGTTGAACAAATCAAAACCTTCAAAATCACTATGTACGAGCAGGAACTGGAGAAGCAGCGGATACAACTGGATTATATGAAGCTACAGATCAAGCCCCACTTTTTCTTGAATTGCCTGACTAGCATCTATAGCATGGCCCAAATTGAAATGTATAAAGAAATTGAGAATATGACGTTGTCTACGTCGAAATATTTCCGTTATATTTTTCAAAATGGTGAGAATTTTGTCCGGCTGGAGGATGAAATCGAGCATGTCCGAACCTATCTGGAGATTCAAAAGCAACGTTATCAGGATGCATTTATTTACACTATTGAGCAAGAGGATCAGGCAAGCTGTGTAGAAATTCCGCCATTAGTGCTGCAAACCTTCATTGAAAATTCTATTAAATATGCGATTTCACGAGAACATGTAGTAGAGATCAGGCTTACAGTCCAGCGACTACGGATTGAAGAGGAAGATATGCTCGTTATCCAGCTCACCGACACCGGTCCCGGTTTTCCACCGCAAGTGTTAGAGAAGCTTAATCTTGGTGAGCCCTTGGATCAAAGCAACGGTATGCAGATCGGCATTATGAATACGCTTAAACGACTGGAATATCTCTATTTAAAAAGAGCAACAATCACCTTTTCCAATTTGGAGAGCGGCGGCGCTAGTGTAATCTTATCTCTTCCGGAGCTTCCTAAAAAATCTAAATGAATGGAGAGCTAACTATGAATGTACTGCTTGTTGATGATGATTTTTATGTTATCGCTGCATTGCAAAAGAGAATTGATTGGGAATCGTTACACATTGATACGGTCTATACAGCAAATAATGTCGCTCAGGCACGTGAAATAATAGAAAAGCATTCTATTCAAATTCTGATTTCGGATATTGAAATGCCTCAGGGTAGCGGATTGGAATTACTGGCATGGATTCGCGAAGGGAATTATAGTATTCAGACTATACTTCTTACTAATTATGCCGATTTCAACTATGCGCAGAAAGCGATTGAATTGCAAAGCTTTGAATATTTTCTAAAGCCCATCGAATTTGATAAGCTGATGCTGATTATCCACAAGGCTGTCACACAGGCAAAAGAGCAGCAAAGAAATGAAAAAGCCATTCAAGGCGGTTACTTTTGGCAAAAAAACCAGGCGAAGATTCTCGAACATTTTTGGCGTAAGCTGGTTAGTGGAAGCACATCATTTCCGATTAAATTAGCGGACATCACCCTTGCCATTGAGGAACAGAACCTTTCCTATCAAATGAGCGACACTCTGCAGCCTTTAATCTTCAACCTATTTCCATACAACGGTAGTATGGGAAAAGAAGAGAAGGATCTTTTTGATTTTGCCCTGCTGAACGTATTATACGAATTGTTACGGAGTCCTTGCTTTACCATCGAGAGCATTCTGGAATATAAAGATTATAATTGGATCGCTTTATTAAAATGGAACCAGACACCAGACACGCCCTTGCTTGAAGAATTATGCTCTTCCTTTATTCAAAAGGCGATTCCATATTTAAAATGCGACGTCTGCTGCAATATTGGTTTATCCGATAAACTGACTCATGTGGGAAATGTTCTGAAACAATCGCTTCGCATGGATGAGGAAATTACGAGATGCAGAAATCAGACTTTTTTAGTGGAAGCCTACCTCTATCAAAATAAAACAGGCTATACACCACCGGATCTTGCCTATTTGGAAGAGCTCCTGAACCAGAATCAATTCACTACTTTTCTTGAGGAAGTTACGAAATCTCTAAGGGTTATGCTTAACAATAGAACACTGGAGACCTCTGTCCTTAGCTTGTTCCGCTTAGATATTGTTCAGCTGGTCTATTCATTTCTCAACCTCAAAGGGATACGGTCACACAAACTTTACTCCGGCAAAACTAACGATAAATTATCCTTGCACTCTCTGAACTCGATTGAGGATATGGAAGAATATCTTAAATATCTAGTGACTACAGCCATGAAATACCGTGAGTTTGCCGCACAGACCAAATCCGTCGCAGAGGAAATCAAACAATACATTCATTCGCATTACGGTGACGATCTATCGCGAAATGATTTGGCCGAAATTGTCTACCTCAATCCTGATTATCTGGCAAGAATATTCAAACGAGAAACTGGTGTTTCATTAGGCAGCTACGTCATCCAAGTCAGAATCGCGGCTGCAAAGCATCTTTTGGAATCCACAAATATGTCTGTTTATACTGTCGCAAACAAGGTTGGCTATAACAACTACTCCTACTTCTCTAAGCTGTTTAAGCAAGAGGTCGGAATCCCTCCCAACGATTACAAAAAAGAACAACAATATAATCCAGCATATTAAAAAGAGGGATTATGCCACCGGCGTTGTACGCATACATCTGAACAGCAAAACCCCCAATGTCATAATCATGACTTTGGGGGCTCTTTGGTTAAGCTTGAGACGCTACATATTTGTCACCCAGCAGATTTTTGAAATACGTGCGATTATATAACATGCTAGGATGGGATGGGTAAAAGCTCAGCGCCGTTTCATTATGCTGGTTTGCTAACTCATGTTGGCCGAGCCGATCGTAACAGAGAGCCAATTGAAGATGCGGGAGCCAGGTATAAAAGATCCCATTCTTCATCCCCATCGAATCAACATCCCGCGGCAGCTGTATCGCAAGCTCATACCAGTATGCCGCGGGTTGCAATTGACTTTTTTCCAGAAGAAAGGCTCCAATTCGGCAGCAGAACTCTGAACGTGGCTTATCGTATTGTAAGGTTCTGCATAACGCTTCAAATGAACCCTCTTTATCCCCCAGCCGTTCCCGGCATTCGGCAAGCCTTAGGCAAGCTTGGAAATTATCTTCTATCCAGCCTTGCCCACCTGCCAAAAACATCTCATAATATTTACAAGCCTCTTCATTCAAGGCGTGGTCTCGTAATTCATTTGCATAGTAATACTGGTCTCTCGGAGAGAACAGTTCACCTTCAGCCACTCTTTTTTGATAAATCCGCAAGTTACGGTCCGTATATTCCTTATCTTTCTCATGAGTAATACAGACATCACTACAGAATGAAGGACCACTTACCTCTAGATATTCATGTACTGGGCCAATCCACTGAAAATTACAGCTGCGGCGAACAAGCCGGTTCCGACGCAAGCTAGCTGTGACATTTCCCGCCTCGTCAAAAGCCAGATTATACTGCATATTTACGCTGTGGATATGTTTTGGCAGAATCTCTTTTAGCTTTTTAAACAATATCTGATCCGCTTCCTTTATATAATCATCCGCATCGAGCCATAAAATGTACTCCTGAGTTGCTTTACTGAAAGCAAAATTTCGTGCGGCACTAAAATTATCAATCCATTCGAAATCATAAATTACAGCTCCGAAGGACATTGCAATCTCTTTCGTCTTATCCGTTGAGCCGGTATCCACGATAACCACTTCATCTACAAGACTTGCAATGCTAGACAAACATTTATGCAGGCTTTTTTCTTCATTTCGTACAATCATACATAAACTAATCGTGACCATACTCGCCCTCCTATAAGCTTTGTTAAAATTACTTTCTATATTGATATGCAGGGTTGGTGAAATGGAATCCTTCACTAACCCGACCGATAATGAAGAACTTCCGAAATATAAAGGTTATATATATTATGAGACTTATACTTTCTAATTTTCATAAGAAACTTCCCACTCCATTCTGATGTCTATATAAGATATAAGTAAGTTCAAAGGAGGTACAGCATATATGAAATCAAAACGAAGAAGCGTTAGAAACGGCTCGATCTTAACTTCAATAGTATGTGTCGTAATGGCACTAGTACTGCTGATTGGCTATAAAGGCCTCAACTGGGGAAAGTCCACCCCTCCACCTACATCCACCAACGCACCAACTAATCTTGCAGCAAATAACGAATCAGAACCCAGGTTCACTCAAGAAGTGCTTGAATTTCCTAACAGCGATCTCAACAATGGACCGGTTCTCATTCCACTGCACACCACGCTGGCACAGTTAAATATCGATAGCGGTGACGAAACCGTAAATACAGTGGTTCCTCCCATTCCTGAAATGACCTTTGCCTTATCTCAAGAAATGAAAAATCAAGTTGAAGCAACGCTTGTCTATAGACCTGATATCGGTGGGGGTTATGTTATACTTGCACCTGCTGGATGGCTAGCCACCGCTGTTGTTGGTGCTAATGGTTCGTATGGGGTTACCTTTCAAGATCCAAACAATCCAGAACAAAACATGAACTATTCAGATACGGCTTGGAGCTGCACAGGCTGTGCTATCACTTCAATCGGGGCCTATTTCCCGGACAAAGCCGAATGGGCTGACGCGATGGGATTTACAATTTATAATCCCCTTAAGTTCAGCGAACGGCATATTTTAGGTGCTGCAGGAGCTGAAGCAAGAACCGTCAGATATACGCTGTCAGCAGACTCAAATGGCTATCAGGACGAGGGAGCTGCCTATTACGATGAAGGAGAATGGGGTTATTTATTCCGTAGCATTAAAATACATCTATCACAAATAACCCAGCAGCAGGAAGTAGTGGAAACCCTCATGAAGTTTTTTACAGATAATCATGGCCCCCTCTTTATTGCTGACCCCAATAGAGAGAAGTCGGACTAAGCGTGGGAATTTTTAGAAGAAGGTATTTTCAACCTCTACTCTTGCTTTTTAAAAGACGGATGTGCTAATTTTTGTTATAATCATTGCAGTGCGTTGTTTTTGAATTCAGTTATATAAAGGGGACGTTACCATGACTCAAATTATTAAAACACTAACTATTGCAGGCAGCGACTCCAGTGGTGGTGCAGGGATCCAAGCGGATTTAAAAACCTTTGAAGAATATGGAACCTACGGCTTCAGTGCCTTAACCACTATCGTTACCATGGACCCTGACAATGGATGGCACCACAATGTGTATCCAATTGATGCATCCATTGTTGCTGAGCAGCTAAAAACTATTTTCGCAGGCGGTCCAGTTAATGCCATGAAGACGGGTATGCTGGGAAGTGTTGAAATTGTGCGTGTTGCTGAGCAAGCGATCAAAGAAAATCTACAGACCAATGTAGTGATTGATCCGGTCATGGTCTGCAAGGGTGAAGATGAAGTCTTGAACCCAGACAGCGCAGAAGCTATTCGCGATTTACTGCTGCCATTAGCCACCGTGGTTACACCAAATCTGTTTGAAGCTGGCGTTCTTTCAGGTCTTGGCAAACTTTCTACCCTAGAGGATATGAAAGAAGCTGCTCGTCTGATTCATAAGCTTGGTGCACGTAATGTCGTGGTTAAAGGCGGCAAAGCACTCGGCGGCGACCAAGCAATTGATGTCTTCTTCGACGGTTCTGAGTACACCGTATTTCAAACAGCCAAAATCGAGCCTGCTCACAATCATGGGGCTGGATGTACCTTTGCCGCTGCCATTACAGGCGGTTTAGCTAACGGTCTATCCGTTCATGAAGCTGTAGCAAAAGCTAAGGATTTCGTCTCCGCAGCCATTCGTAATGGCTTTGCGTTCAATGAATATGTAGGTCCTGTATTTCATGGTGGCTATCGTTTAGAACGTTAAACCCCTAAGCTAAAGATCCAAAAACATAAATGGCAGTCCAGATGCTGAAATTCAGCTCTGAACTGCCATTTTTATTTTGCGAGTATAAATTAATTAAACCCTGGAAAATCAGCTAAATCAGAGAAGCGAATGAAAAATACGATAACAGCTAATACACCGAGCAGGATAATTGGAAACGTATGTTTAAACGAATCCTGTTCACGAATATGAACCAGAACTCCGCCAATGGCCGTAACACCAAGTAAAAGCGCACCTGCCGCTGCCCAGCTAGGCTCCCAGTAGCCAACAACCAAAGCTGCTGCGGCGACAAGCTCAACGAGTCCTGTTATTACGCGAAACCACTGTGGTAACCGCCATTTTTTAAAGTTATCCACGTGCATCGATGAACCCGCTACCTTTCCCAACCCTGCCATAACAAAAGCAAGTACCAACAAGCTTTGCAATACGATGGATACAATATTCATGATCATCACTCCCAATACCTTTATTTGCAACTAAGACAAGCACATATTAAAGTAAAAGAACTCCTTGCTAAAAGACAGTGGATACTTTCAATAATCCTCTTCGTTCACTCCCCCTTGTTACTATATGTGCTCACCTCAAGCACAATACCTCTAAAAATAAAGTTACAGTGGAAACTGCAACTCTGATAAGCACATTATAGTAGCCGGAGAAACCCTTGACTAGCACTTTTTTTATACCTTAAATCCTTAAGAAAAGAAATCTACCCGTTCCATCACATTAGTAATCGTATATTGACGTAAATACTCAATGGTTCGTTGTTCGGTCTCTTGGAGAATTCTCTCTAGTTCGACATCGAGCAAAGCACTTGCTCCACACGCCAGATCCACTTCTGGCTCCTCAATCGTACTACTTACTGCCTCATAAATTTCGCCCAGTGTAATCTCATCCGCAGATTTTCGGAGAACGTACCCACCCTCACGTCCACCTTTGGACTCTACGATTCCCGCAGTTGCCAATGACTGCATCACTCTACGCATAAAGGTCGCGTGTGAATTGACTTGGCTTGCAATCATTGCACTTGATAAAATGCTTCCGCTTTTAGCCAGCCAAACAATCGAATGTACTGCTATTTTAAAACGGGGAGGTCCGATGTTCACTCCGCGATTAGCTGTACTCATGCCCCATCTCCCCTTTCAACTGCAATTATATAAAGCACATTATAGAGTAAAACAAGGGGTGGAGCAAACCAAAAAGGACACATCCCGAGGGAATATGCCCTGTAATATTTGGCGTTTCTATGATTTATTATTCAAAATCCGTAAATCGAAAACTTTGCTTATGCTTACGTTTATTATGATCATTCCACGAGAGAACGACTTCCAACTCTTTAGCCCCATTTTTTATAAAAAAAAGACTAAAGTTCACCGTCTCATTGGGTCTCATATCATCGCTGAATGGATCTATTAAGATGATTTGCTCCTGATTAGGATCCTGCACGGGTCGGTACAACTCAAACGTTACATCTTTGGCATCTTCACTTAAGTTAGTGACTAATAGCTCGTAGCTCTTATATTTTTCCGGTTGTGGCGAAGGCAGTTTACTTTTATGAAGCTCCATCGCCCATTTGGGTGTTTCACGCTTTGCAGGCAACACATTTTTAACAGCAAAAATACTAGAGCCACCAGTAATCATCAAACACAGAACTAGCAGCGTTAGCACAAACTTTCTATTCAATGCTCATGTCTCCTCGCTATAGGGATACATTTAAGATTCACGAACACTGATTTTTTATGCGTATTTTCGCAAAAAAAAGCGCCCGAAGCGAGATTCGAGCACTTTAGAGATACATTTTTCAATTATTTTATTAAAATAGATAAGGCGCTTTTAGAAGCCAAACGGAACGATAGATCATCCTTGCCCTGCAATTTCACAGCTACATTCTCGTCCTTTTCACTATCGTTGAACAGAACAACCGCTATAGAATCATCTGTATTCTTAAAAGCTACGGAACGGATCACTTCTTGATTAGAGGAAGCGTCAATACGTACAGCCTTCGGACGAATAAATTTGCTGAAATGTGCAAGTGCATAGTAGTCGAGCGTATACGTAAGTTCTTTAGTCTCTTGGTTGACCGTTACAATACCCCGACAAGTGCTTTTGCCAAAGCCCGGCACCGTTGGACCGTTCTTCTCATCTAAGGCCATATTCCACAAGACGAAGGATTTACTATGATTTCTGAGAATATCAATTCCTGTTCTCATAACATTCGAGAAAGCTTGTTCAAACGGAGGAATCCATTCCCCACCGGAACCTTCTGTGAAATGCACTTCTTTATCCGCGAAAGCTTTCAGAACCTCTGACTGTGCTGACGCATTCCCTCCATACCAGTGCCAGGCAACACCGTCCACTTCATCTTTCGCATAATCGAGCACTGTGAGTGGATAATCCGGACGATCCCAGTTGTGATCATAGCAGAGAATTTTTGTATGGATGTTGTGTTTCACAAAGCTAGGCTTCAGATAATTTTTAATGAAATCTCTTTGCGCCTCAGGCAGCATTAACATACTTGGATAGTGATTGGGTTCAAAAAGAGGCTCGTTCTGCGGGGTTACCGCATAAGTTGGCAGACCGTGCTCTTCAAAAGCTTGAATGTATCGTACAAAATAATCGGCATAAGCCTGGTAATGTTCATGTTTAAGTTCACCGGCGATCATAGATCCGCTAGTCTTCATCCAGCCTGGTGCACTCCAAGGTGAAGCCATCAGCTTGATCTCAGGATTAAGTTCCAGCGCTCGTTGTAACAAAGGGATAATATCAGCTTCATCATGTGCGATGGAGAAATGAGTTAATTCTGTGTCGGTTTCCTGAGCAGGCATATCGTCATAGCTATAAATATCTCTAGCATAATCGGATGCGCCCATTGGATTTCTTAATACAGACAAGCCAATTCCATCTTGGGAATCAAAAAGCTTGCTCATGACCTCTTTTTTCTGTTCATTGTCAAGGACTTGGTTAATCAAATATGCGGATGAATCCGTAAAGGATGCCCCAAAGCCATCCATTTCCTGAAAGGTTTGATTCTCGTCAAGGTTTACAGTAGTAACAGACTCATCTGAAGCGATCGGAGTCAATTGCTCTAGCGTCTGCTCTATGAACAATTCATTTTCCCCTGTAGATTGGTAAATTTTAAGCTTTGTCATGTTGTTTCCCTCCACTTTTCTATATATCTTATTTGGGTTCTGTAATGAAGAGGCCCCATTAAAGGGGCCATGATCCACAATCCTGCTTATTTAAGACCTAGTTTTTCTTTGTTGTTCTTCATTTTTTCAGAACGAACTTCTACGATCTTATCCCAGTTGTTTTCGTTCAAGAAGGTTTTGTAAGCAGCCAAAGTACTTTCAAAAGTTGCTTCATCCTTTGAACGAATCAAACTTACAAGCGTAGTATTCCAAGTAGCATCAATTGCAGTTAGACTGCGCGCTTCAGGCGTTCCTTGAGCAGGGTTAATATTTTCTAGAATGAAGTGAGGTTTCATCTTTCCTTTGCCCCATTCTTGCATTTGTTTGATCGACTCTGCGAATGCATCATTACTCAATGCTTTATCACGGTCATGTCCGAAGAACATAAATTCGCCCATCCGGTAATCTTTTTTAAATTTATCTGCATTATTCAATTGAAGATCTTTGATTTCAGGCAAGAATTCAATTTTACCAGCATCGTTAACTTTATAGGTCTCTCCTTCAATACCGTAGTTCATAAGCTTCTGTCCTTCTTCACTTAGCAAATACGTGTAGACTTGAATGGCTTTAGCAGGGTCTTTAGCCTTTTTAGTAATGAAACTGATCATCCAGCCTGTAATTCCTGATTGATTTAATGTTGGTTCATGACCAACCGTGCTTTGCGGTCCATCAATAGCGATATATTCTTTTCCTGGATTTCCAGTCATGAAGATTTGCAGGTTACCACTTTGTTGAGGCGTTCCATCAAGTAGCAATGTAGCGTATTTGCCTGATTTTAATTTTTCTTCAAAGCCTGTGCCGTCATCAGCAAAACTGTCATCACTGATGTCACCATTTCTGTAGACTTCATTTAACGTCTTCAACCAAGTCAAGTAATCCTCATCCAGGTTACGGTTGTAGAATTCACCATTTTCAGTTTCCAGCGGTACACCGATAAAGTCCTGTAGTACATCTCCCAAAGAACCCGTACCTGTACCAATGGAGTTAAAACCAAAAGGAATCATTGCTGGAAACTGCTTTTTGATTTGTTGCATAACGCTCTTGAATTCTTCTGGAGTACCCATCGTTGGTTTTCCAATGGCTTCATAAACATCCTTACGGATGATAAATGCCGTTTTTGCAGGAATGTTACCGCTGTCATAATCGTTCTGAGTATTTGAATAGTTAGGATAGCCATAAGTCTTGCCATCTGCTTGCTGGAACCAATTCATAGTATCTTTTTCTGCAACTTTATTGAAATAAGGATCATATTTATCCGCCAGATCATTCAAAGGCAGCGCCCATGTGGAGGCTTTTTGTACCACCGGAGAGTTAGAATCAAATACAGTCAGCAAGTCCGGCATTTCGCCACCGGCAAAAATAGTATTTAACTTCGTGTCGTCCCCAGTAATAAATTTAATATTGATGTTTAAATCCTCTTTAATTTTCTTTGTAACAAGATCCTTACCGAAATCAGTATTCCACCAGTCTGCATTCACGTACCAAGTAAGATCTGTAATCTCTTTTTTTGTATCCAGCTTCCATGCCGGTGTTTGCGGATCTATCGTATAGCGACCTTCAATGGAGCTCAATTCTTTGCTGGAGTTATCAGAACTCCCCTTCGATCCACAACCCGTAAATACCAGTACAACAGCCATAAGCGCTGTACAAAGCTTGAGTCCTTTTTTCCCAAATGCTTTATTCATCCTTGTTTCCCCCTAAAAAGTTTTGTAAGTAACGGAAGTGCAGATCTGATTGGGCTAGCTACACTTCCGATGGACACTTCGTACACCAATGCGTTCTATGAAATCCCTCCTAACTTTCTATTCTTTCACCGCCCCCATCATCATTCCCGAAATAAAGTACCTCTGTAATATTGGATACATCACAACAATCGGCAAAGTTGTAATGACAATTGTTGCTAGTTGAACCCCTTTAGTCGTAGTTTCGATAATGGCAGATCCACCGACATTTTGCATGGATTGCGTTTGCGACTGCACGATAATTTCATAGAGTTTCATTTGCAGCGGATAGAGTGCTTGATCGGTAATATATAACTTGGTGGTCATGAAGTCATTCCATTGCCCTACCCCGTTGAATAACGCAATCGTAGCCATAGCTGGCATGGAAAGAGGGATAAAGATTTTCAGGAAAATACGCCAGTCACCTGCACCATCGATTTTGGCTGACTCTTCAAGTGAATCCGGAACGTTTCTGAAGAAATTCATTAAAATAACTACATCATAGTAACTGAACAAGGCCGGGATAATATAAACCCAAAAGCTATTCAATAGACCCAGTGACTTAATCAATAAATACGTGGGGATCATACCACCCGAGAAGAACATGGTGATTACACCCATGGCAACGTACAGCTTGCGGCCACGTATGTATTTTTTACTCAAACCATAACCAATCATCGCGCAAAAGAATACGTGGGTAATGACACCGATGAAAGTTTTGGCAAGCGAGACCAGGAACGCTAGTCCAATCGTCTCATCTTTTAATACAGCCCGATAATTTTCTAAGGAGAACTCCGGAGACCAAAATATAAATCCGCCTTCCGCGAGCGCCTTGCCTGAACTTAAAGATGAGATGACCACATTCCATAAAGGTACAACGATAATTACAGTACAAATACAGAGTAAAATAATATTTATGGTATTAAAGATTCGACTGTCGAGATCTTCTTTAGCTACCGTACGATTCACAGAAATGCCTCCTTCTACAGAACGGATTGATTATCATTTAATTTGCTGGATACTTTGTTGGCACTAATCAATAGGATAACTGATACGATGGAGACACCTAAACCAACAGCGGTTGCATAAGAGAAGTCACCTTGCGTCATACCCATACGATACACATAAGAATTGATTACTTCTGCTTTTTCACGGTTCTGTGAATTCATCAAGACCAAGGTTTGATCTAAATTCGATCCTAATAAACCGCTTACAGTCAGAATCAGATTTAAACTGATAATCGGTTTCATGTTAGGGAGGGTAATATTCCAAATTTGTCTCATACGACTGGCCCCATCTATTTTTGCAGCTTCATAATAAGTAGGGTCAATTTTCGACATGATCGCTAGGTATAAAATCGTTCCCCAGCCCGCCTCTTTCCAAATATCCGATAACGTTGCAATCCACCAATACTTGTTCGCATCAAGCAAGATATTTACCGGTTTCGAAATGATTCCCAAATTGAGCAGGATTTCATTAATCATACCGGAGGAAGAGAACCAAGCAATCAGCATCCCGCCCAGAACAATCCAGGACAAAAAGTGAGGTAAATAAGAGATCGTTTGTACTATTTTTTTGAAACGTCCACCGCTTAATTCATAAATCATGACGGATAAAATAATAGGAATAACAAATCCTATGGCTAATTTCAGAAAGCTGATCCCTAATGTATTGACTACAGCGTCCCAAAAGTATTTATCTGATAAAATAATTCTAAAATTATCGAGCCCTACCCATGGGGCCGAATCGAGCGTATCAATTACGGTGTAGCTTTTAAAAGCAATTGTTAATCCATAAATCGGAATAAAACAAAAGATAATCATAAAAATAATTCCTGGAATGATCATGGACTGGATTTCCCATTGTCTCTTATAATCAATCACGAACTCTTTGACCCTCTGTCCCATAGGCTTCTTACTGTTCATTGGATTCTTCCCGTTCACTGGCACTACGGCTAATTTATCCACGTTTTTCTTCTCCCCTCCAAATCATGATCCCCAAAACAATAAAAACGTTTTTATTTCTTTTTAAAAAAAACCTCCTAAAAGCAATAAAATTATAAAAAAATGATCGGATACTATCTTGTTGCCCTTCTTGAAAGCGTTAGTACCGATCAATCTTCACTTGAGTAGAACCACGTACAATTAGCTCACCCGGCAATTTCATCATTTCGCCCTGTTCCTTCTTCTGAATCATGCGAACCAGGTGATTTATGGATAGAATACCTTGTCTGGCAATTTGATTTCTTACCGTCGTTAATGGCGGTGAGAAATACTGCGCGATATCAATATCATCAAACCCCATTACACTTATATCCAACGGGACTTCATATCCATGCGATTTCAAAGCT
The DNA here is from genome assembly GCF_002264395.1 of Paenibacillus sp. VTT E-133291. Taxonomy (GTDB): domain Bacteria; phylum Bacillota; class Bacilli; order Paenibacillales; family Paenibacillaceae; genus Paenibacillus_AQ; species Paenibacillus_AQ nitricinens. The sequence continues at coordinate 116,164 of NZ_NFVA01000002.1, read as the reverse complement.
TGAATACATCCAATGGCGCTCAAATCATTCCCTGCTAAAAAAGCATCAGGCATTTTTTCAGGACTTAAATGAACTAGAGACTTTATAGCGTTATAGGTGCTCTCTTCCTCAAAATATCCTTGTATAATATACTCTTCGTTCGTCGGAAGCTGATATTGACGCAAGGCGGCCAAGTATCCTTCTTTCCGCTGAACACTGTCATACATCTCATCTACACCAGATATGTAAGCAATTTTCTTGTGTCCCAGACTGATTAAATATTTAGTTGCTTCGTAAGCAGATTCAAACGAATTAAAAATCACACTTCCCATCGTTTCATTCTGAAGTGGTCGATCCAGAAACACAGCCTTGATCTTGTCTTTCACCATTGCAGCAATTTCTTCTTCATCTATTCTCAGCTCTTCGTAGATAATGACACCATCCACACGTCGGCCTAGAATATTGCTCATAATGACTTGTTTATCCTTTGTAACAAATACATTTAATCCATAACCTAACCGATCACATTCACGAGACATGGACTCCACCAGCTTATAGAAGTACGGGCCTGCTACACTTGTCGTGAAAAAACCTAGCATTTTAGTTTTTCCGTTCCTTAGGAGCTTGCCATTTAGGTTTGGAACATAATTTAATTGCTTCGCGATCTTAAGCACATGTGATTTGGTCTCCGGATTTAATACATCAACGTCATTTAGTGCGTTAGAAACTGTAGAAATGGACACTCCAGCCTCTCTTGCAACGTCTTTGATGGTTACCTTTTCCATAATGATTCAATCTTCCTTTACAAATAAAAACGTTTTTATAGATTTAAATTATCATAAAACCGTTTTCATTACAATATGTTTTTTTATTTTTATAAATTATCTATTTCCCATCATTCATAATATCCGATTAGCAGATTCCCCGAGATCCTGATAATTTAATCTGCAGGCAGTTCGTAGACAGGGAGCAGTACTTATAAGTCCCTCCATCTACACGTCTCATTTTAGAGCTAATCAGACCTGCCTTTTGCAGCTTGGCAACATGTGTGCTAACCATAGCACTACTTAGATAGAGCTCGGCAGCCAGTTCTTTAATATGCATCTCTTTTCGGTCCAGTAGTTCGATAATCCTTAGCCTGACTTCACTTGCTAATGCTTCGTAGACCCGAAGCGATTCTGTATCTGTATTTAAGTGCATTTTATGATCTCCTATGTCTTTGAATTAGTATTTTAAAGAATTCTAACTATGTAATCTCAAAACTATTTCTTAGTTAACAATAATATTAATTATTAATTTAACAAGCGAGATATATATTGATGCAGTATAGCTGTTACCTGTGATTATATTCAAGCTAAAAAAAAGAGCAAGTAGAAAATTAATCTTTCGCTGGACGATTGGAAGATGCGCTGGTCGTGGGCTGCTGTCTCACTACATTACTAGAACATGCAGACCGTGTAAAGATGGTTTGCATTCCCCAGCTTATTAATAATATTGCACCTGTCATTAGTGTAGAAGACCACCATAAACGCCCCCTTGAATCTCTGTAATTCTAAGATTCAAAAGGGGCGCTTTTAGTTTTTATTTTATTCTAAAAATCGTTACGGATTGCTTCGGAAACTCATAAGAAAAGCAACTGCCCACTGTCGTAAAGTTTTTTTGCTTCGGGGAGACAAGCTCTTTATTCTCGAAATTATTTTCATCCTCAAGCTGGTATCCCGACAGTTCATATCCTTCGACGGACAAGTCCTTTTTTGCCAACTCTTTTAATATAATCTCAGCAGAAACGCTATTCTCTTGTACATTCACTGTCTTAAGTATGATATCCCCTGTGCAATCCTCCACACTTGCTGTGTAATACAGCGGTTCGATGACCGGAAGTTTATCCTCTGTTTCATTGATCAACTCTCCGTTAATGTATGTATGAATATGTCTGCCTGATACTTTTAGCTTTAGATCATATTCTACGTCTGTTTCAACAGTAAACATCGAATGTGTCAGAACAGAGTTTCTTCCGTTAATGATGGAGGCGACAATCGAATCCTGATTCTGCCAGCCACCCAGCTCCCAGTACAAATGATTCTGATCATCCGCTTTGCCAAAATAGAACTTAAATCCTTTATTCCCTGCGGTTCGTGTAGCCTTAAAATTCAAGGAATAGCTCTCCCACTCCGTCTCTCCAAGCTCTAATATATGTTTAGCCGTTCCATTCTGATCGGGGTCAAGCAGATTCGCTACTTCTTCCGATAGATCAGAAAATGTCTTGTGTTCTCCTGTGACATTGTTGACAAGATGGATTTCGGAGAAACGAGCAGCGGATGCATCGACGCCCAAGCTAATGGCTCCTGTGATTGCTTCAATTTTGCGTTCCTCAGGTACTGTGAAGCCGTTTGCTTTTATTTCTAGGAGCTGATCTCCCTGATGATTCATGAATAGCTTTTGAACATAGTAGTTCGCAGTTCCGTACACTTCATGATTATTAAACCAGATTAGATCCGGCTTCCAGTTGATATAATCCACATTGCAGAGCATAGGCGCATAACATGCCAAGCCAACTGCATGAGCGTTGTTCTGAAGTCCCGTCATAAAAGCCGCTTCCACCAACGCGTTAAAATAGGTATTGCCCCATGAAGCATATTCACCTAAGAACACTTTCGGTTCGTCAGCCTTAAAGTCATCATAACGATGATGATTCGCCAGGAACCATTCTGGTGTACAGTAGTAATGCTCATCTACGAGATCAGACTTATTCTCTTTTGCCGATGTCCAGCCCCGATCATATTCTTTACCTGCAGAGAATGGACCGCTCGAATTAATGACTTTAATATCCGGATATTTCTCTTTTATGGCTTGATGAAAGTAAGGATATCTCTCGAAAAAAGGTGCACCTACCTCCTCATTGCCGATACCGATATACTCTAGGTTAAAAGGCTCTGGATGACCCAGCCTCGCACGTATACTTCCCCACTCCGAAGAAATGTCCCCATTAGCAAATTCAATCAAATCCAGTGCATCCTCAACCCAGGGCGTTAATTCATCCAGTGGGACCAATCGTTTATGATGCGGATCGTAGCCGCCCGGAAGAACGGGAATCGGCTTAGCTCCAATATCCTCACAGAACTGAAAATATTCAAAGTAACCTAACCCAAGCGTCTGATTATAGGACCAGTTATTCCGCCTTGCCGGTCTTTGTGCAACATCCCCAATTGTATTCTTCCATCTGTACATAGAATCTCTGTCATCTGGATTTAAGGAACCGTCATGTACCAGACAACCACCCGGAAACCGCATGAATTTAGGCTTTAAGCCGGCGAGTAACAGTGAAATATCTTCACGCATGCCCCCTGGTCTGTTCATAAAGGTCTTCTCCGGAAATAGAGAAATCATGTCCAGGTATACCCTCCCGCTCCCTTTGGTAACGATTACAAGACGTGAACTAGTATCCGTAGCCTTAGACTTAATAACTGCTTCGTATCGAGTCCATTCGGAGTGATTCACAGCTATTTCCGCTTCACCATGAATGATGCCATTTGTACTTTCGATGGTTACAGTAAGGGGGACATCAAAGCTTGTCTCGCGACGAGCATAAACGGAGAACTTATAGTTCTCGCCCTCTTCTACCGGAATACCACGATTGAATCCCAGATTCATCAACCCAACGCCGTCACCTTCAGCCACAATATCAATAGCTACATAATGTGGATTACGACCATTCAAGGGCTCGCTATCTTCAACGGTGATTACGGATTTCCCCTCCCCACGTTCTACAGGCTCCCAAGCCATTAACGCATGATAATCGGCCCGATCAATCGGATCAAATTCAAAGGATCGATTCTGAACTAGCTCAGCATAAAGTCCACCATCTGCCGCATGATTTAAATCCTCAAAGAAGATTCCAAATAAATCACCTAATGCTGCACCACGCTTCTGTGTATGTATTGTCAGAGTTCCTTCTGTCTTCATTCTTTCATCACTCCCTTGTAATATTCAGTTTAGTTTATATTTATATTACTTAGTTCATATCTATATGAATCATTATAGTGAGTTCACTTCACATTCGTCAATTCAGATGCTTTGAATGTACATCAAAAAAACCGATATCGTATGAGAATCCATACAACATCGGTCTTTATAACACAGGTCCATTTATAATACTCATTTATTTGGCAGTCATTTGCCCTACTAAGAACTCAACAAAATCAGTTGATTTGTTCTTATCTCCACCTTCTCCAAACACCCCGATAATCATCTTCCGTGAATGAATTGGAAGATCTGTAGCAAATTTCGTATCTGTGATATCTACGCCAGTGATCCATTCTTCACCGTTCTCCGTGTTTTTTATACGTTTCAAACGAATATCATCTAAAGGAAGTCCCGCTGATTTAACAAACGGCTCCAGATTCTTAAGTCCCTGCTGTTGTCCAATCCAATCAAAAGTAGCATCATCCAAAATGAGGATATCAGGTCTTTCCGCTGCCAGCATCGCCATTGCGCGCTGAATATAAGTCATGTCTAATGTTCCTCCACCCGTTCCACCTGTTGAGGGAAGGTACACTACATCCGTCTTTACCCGCTTCCAAGTCGGATAGCGATTGACTATCTCTTGTTTAAGCTCTTCATCCTTACCTGATGGATCTTGGGATTCATAATTGCCTAAGAACATGATATGTACATCCACTGGCGGGAGTGAAGCTTCATATTTTTTTGCTTGATATTGATTATAAAGAGCGTTACCTCCAAAGATTAGCACTAACAGCACAATGATAGATACAAAAGTATGGACTTTGTATAGCCTAAAAAAATTCTCTGATTTACGCGCTATGCCGGAAAATGCTCCCCATTTCTCTAGCCGCTTGTCCTCTGCCTCCTGAATTTCCTGTTGATCCAAGCCGTCTAGGATCGTTTTGAAAGCAAGAAATTCTTCTTCATAGGCTGTAGCCTCAGTTTCTGAGGAATTTGATTTACGGCGTTTCAAGTGCAAATCAAACTTTTTATTCAGTTCCTCCCGGCTAATGTCTACAGGCAAGTCCAAACGTTCATATGCCTCTTTTAACTTCTCATTCAAATTGATGACTCCTTCCTGATGCTTAACTAAATATCTGATCGTAAATTTGGTTCTATGTATTGAATTAGATTGAACATACACATATTGCAAAAAAATGAGCGAATTCGTGAAAAATACAACATATGAACTCAATTAAACTATATCATGGAGTGCTAGATGCTAACAAGTAAGCGTTTATCATAGGGCTTAGAGGCATTCTCTATTGCCCTTAGTCCAAACCATGCAGCTGTTTAAATTGCTCTGGACTCATTCCAGTCAACCGCTTAAACACTAGACAAAAGTAGCTGGCATTTTCGAAGCCCACTAACTGAGCAATCTCATACATTTTTTTATCTCGTTCATTGGACATTAGTTGTTTACTCAAGTTTATACGTTGCTTGTTGATATAGGTTACAGGTCGATCATGAATTGTTTTTTGAAAAAGCCTACATAAATACTGTGGCGACACTGCAATAACCTCCGCAAGTTCCTTTAATGGGAGGGACCTATGAAGATTTCTTTCTATATGACGCAACACCGGATTAATTCGCTCCAATTCAAGAGCTTCATTTAAAGGAGAAACTAGGTTGCTTTTTAAATCCAGTAGCAGCGCATATAATTGTTTGGATCGTTCCAGATTCGTTTCCAAATCATTGTTATCTGACAAGTTGAGCATTTCTTTTAAAGGATTTAGCCATTTATCCTCCTTCAACCTAGCAGGGCCTGATTCGCGAATTCCTGCGTACAGCAGCATTTGACCGGCCTCTCTACCATTGAATGAAATCCATGACAGCTTCCACTTACTGCTGATTGGCGCATACGAATGCGTAATATTCGGGAACAAAAAGAAAACATCCCCTGAGCCGACAATATATCGTTTCTCCTGGATGATAAGCTCGCCTTTGCCTTCATGAATCTGATGCATTTGATAGTCCGGAAATCCGGTAGGACGTAAGGTTTCTGCCTGATGCTCCCAAAATCCAATGGTTGTAGCATACAGCGGCAGCATATTCGTCTCTTCCGTTTGGCAAAAGATTATTTTGCTCTCCATCTGATCACTCGTTTCATATTTTGTTATATTTGATGAAAAATCTTTTATATCTCTTACCATTACTCCAATCTATAATATGAATATAATAACATCACTATTATAAAGGAGATTTACTCATGCGAGCAAAATTTGTTTACCAGCCTCCTGCAAACGGTTATCCAGAATGGAATAATAATCCGGAGATCTTCGAATTAAATCGCTTGGATGCACATGCTTCCATGATCCCATATAGCAATCTAACGCAAGCCCTGGTGGGAGATAAAGAAGCCTCGCCATACTACAAAACGCTTAATGGCATTTGGAAGTTCTCTTTTTTTGAAACACCGGATCTACGAGTCGTGGATTTCTATAAAGCTCATTTCGATTGCAGCAATTGGGCTACGATTCCTGTACCTTCTCACTGGCAGTTCCATGGCTATGATTACCCGCAATATACGAATGTGCGCTATCCTTGGGCGGAATCCGAACCTGATCTCAAGCCACCTTTTGCTCCGACAAAATATAATCCCGTGGGCTCGTACATCAGAACCTTTACTGTACCAGAATCTTGGAACGGTCAGCCTGTATACCTTAGCTTTCAGGGGGTTGAATCCGCTTTCTATGTGTGGGTAAACGGAGAACGGGTCGGATACTGTGAAGACACCTTTACGCCTTCGGAGTTCGATATTACCCCTTATCTAGTTACTGGTGATAATAAACTAGCTGTCGAGGTCTATCGCTGGTGTGATGCCAGTTGGCTGGAGGATCAAGATTTTTGGCGGCTTAGCGGTATTTTTCGGGAGGTCTATCTGTACACGGCCCCTTCTGTCCATGTTGCTGATTTTTTCGTTAAAACCGAGCTGGATGAGGATTTCGTTCATGCGGATTTAAACGTAGACATCAAAATGGAGAAATACTTTGATCAGAAGCTAAGCCCTTATACACTCCAAATGCAGCTATACAATAAAGAGGATCAGCCTGTCTGGGAGGCACCAGTATCTACAGTTACTTCCATGGATCAAGAGGGCGTTCATCATTTCAAGCTTTCTGAGCATGTAAAAGATCCTTATAAGTGGAGTGCTGAGACACCGTATCTGTATACATTGGTCCTCTCTATTATTGACGATAAAGGAAACACTATTGAAACGGTCAGCTGTAAGGTCGGATTCCGCACCTTTGAGATCAAAGACGGACTTATGAAGATCAACGGCAAAAGAATTGTACTTAAAGGCGTTAACCGGCACGAGTTCTCTTGTGACACAGGACGTGCGCTATCCAAAGACGACATGATCCGAGATATCCAACTGATGAAAACACATAATATTAACTCGGTTCGGACCTCTCACTACCCGAATCAGTCTATTTGGTATGAGCTTTGTGATGAATACGGACTTTACGTTATCGATGAAACCAATCTGGAGACGCACGGCACTTGGCAGTACGGGCAACAAGGAATACATGAGGGAAATGTACCTGCCAGCAAACCGGAATGGCGGGCCAATGTGATTGACCGTTGCAACTCCATGATGCAAAGAGATAAGAACCATCCTTCGGTTATCATCTGGTCACTGGGGAATGAGTCCTACGGTGGTGATAATTTTATCGCCATGCATGACTATCTCAGAGAAGCGGACCCAACACGGCCTGTTCATTATGAAGGGATCTTCCATTGCAGAGAGTCGGAAGCAGCTAGTGATATAGAGTCGACCATGTATGCTAAACCGCACGAGGTTGAAAAATATGCGCTGAGTCATCCTCAGAAGCCTTATATCATCTGCGAATACAGTCATGCTATGGGCAATTCCTGCGGTGGGCTAAACCTATACACGGACTTGTTTGACAAGTACGATATTTTTCAAGGTGCATTTATTTGGGATTGGGTGGATCAGTCTATCCGAACCCAAACATCCGAAGGTGTCTCCTATTTAGCATATGGCGGTGACTTTGGTGAGTCGCCACATGATGGAAACTTTAGCGGAAACGGATTACTTTTTGCCGATCGTTCGGTTACTCCAAAGCTATTTGAGGTCAAAAAATGCTATCAAAATATTAAAGTAACTGCTTTAAATATCCGTGAAGGTCTCTTTCAGATTCATAATAACTTTTTATTTACCGACATTAAACAGTACGAACTTAAATGGGAAGTTACTTTAGACGGAGTAGCTGCGCAAGAGGGTTTGCTGCAAATCTCTGCTGTACCAGGAGAAATCGTTGAATGCACCATCCCTTATGAACTGATTTCACATAAAGGCGATCACGAAGCTATTCTAAATCTCTCCTTCATTCAGCGTTCAGAAACTTCTTGGTCTGATGCTGACCACGAAATCGCTTGGGAACAGTTCATTCTGTCCCCGCGTATCGTGACAAAGGCTCCAAAAACAACGGATGGAACGTTACATGTGCAGGAACATGAAGATGCATTGAGCGTACAGGGTGAGAATTTCACTCTAAGCTTTAATAAAGCAACTGGTGAGCTAAACTCATACCATGCTGCCGGTAAAGAACATCTGCTTGAGCCCGTAAGACCTAATTTCTGGAGAGCAGTCACGGATAATGATCTTGGCAATGGATTGCCAAAGCGCTGTGCAGTGTGGAAGCAGGCTTCTAATGAGCGGAATCTGTTGAGCATGGTTTATAGAACCGAAGGAAATCTCTGTTTCGTTTCCACCACTTACCTTCTGCCATCGAATCCGTATTCCACCCTTCTGGTTCAGTATGAGATTCGCCCTGACGGATCTATAGAGTTCCTGCAAGAACTGAATCCGGGTAGTAGTGATCTGCCAGAAATTCCTGAGTTCGGAATGATGTTCGTGCTTGCTGGAAGACTCGATACCCTGTCATGGTACGGCCGTGGACCCCATGAGAATTATTGGGATAGACAGACTGGATCACCACTGGGCCGTTATTCTGGCAAAGTCAGTGACCAGTTCGTCCCTTACCTCAGACCGCAGGAGTGTGGCAATAAGACTGATGTGAGATTTGCTTCAATAACGGAAGCCAACGATGGATCAGGACTTTATTTTGATAGTGCCATCCCTATGGAGATTAATGCCCTGCCTTGGATGCCTGACGAGCTGGAAGCAAGTGATCATGTGTATAAATTGCCTGTCTCGAACAAAAGCGTGCTGAGAGTCAACTACAAGCAAATGGGTGTTGGCGGTGACGACAGTTGGGGCGCACGGACACATGAAGAGTTTACTCTACCAGCTAATCGCCCATATGCATTCCGTTTCACCCTCTCTCTTCTTTAATCTCATCTATTAAAAAAGGCCGTCTCTGGTTGGTTTCTACCAAACAAGACGGCCTTGTTCTATTTATTTCAATCCCACAACAGAGTTTTGCGTGCTCCTCAATACCTCCTTAGCCTTATCAATCTTTTCTCTGGCTACCAACTCCATTAACAATAGATTGTACAAATCAAATCGCCATAATGTGTTTTGTCCATTGAGTAAAAGGAGACTTTAAATTATGATAGTTTTCGTCGAGAATGATTATCATTATTGGTGATCGTTACATATTTTAGGGAGGCAATATTATATGAACAAGGTAAGACAACCCTTCGCCGTGTTATGTGTACTCTTTCTGATGACCACATTACTACTCGCGTGCGGAAACTCAGAGGAACAACCAGCCAAGAACACTGCGTCTAACGCAGCCGGAAATAATACTTCTGCTACCCCTGCACCTTCTCCAGAAACATCCGATAATGGCACTAATGCAGCTGCGGCGACTACTCGCACCTACACGGACTACATAGGCCATACTGTAGAAATTCCTGTTAACCCTAAGCGCGTAATTTATTCAGGAGAAACTTATGGCGATTTGCTCGCACTTGGTGTGCAAGCGGTAGGCTATCCACTATCTATGGGTGAGGGACAGGTTTTTGAAGATCAGCTTCAAGGTGTCGAAGATGTAGGGTTCCCTATCAATCTGGAAAAGACCCTGGAACTTCAGCCTGATTTGATTATCTATGCAGGAACAGATGAAGCTGATTTCGAGCAGCTGTCCAAAATTGCACCAACAATAATCTTTGATACCTTTGCCCCGCTAAAAGAACGAATGCTGGATATTGGCGGAATTCTTGGGAGAACGACCGAAGCAGAGGCATGGCTCGCTAAGTATAAAACGAGTGAAGATGCCTTGTGGGAACAATTAAAGGCAGCAGGCATAAAAGAAGGAGAAACAGCTTCAGTCTTTACTTATTATCCTGGTGACAGACTATTTGTTATGGCGACGACCGGACTTTCGCAAGTCCTATATGGAGAGAATGGCTTCAAGCCAACCCCAGCGATTCAGAAGGTTCTCGATGAAGGTATGGGATTCCAGGAAGTATCCATGGAAGTGCTAAAAGAATATGCCGGAGATCGGATTTTCATCCTAACTCCTGTGGCCGATGAAGCCAAGCAATCCACTTCTACTCTATTAAAGAGCCCGATTTGGAAAGGTCTCCCTGCCGTCAAGAACGGATATGTCTATACACAAGATATTATGAAGACTTCAAGTGATGCAACAACAAGAGAATGGCTGCTCGGTGAACTCCCACAGCTTTTGAATATGAAATAATTTTCACCTTCATGAAGCATTTGGCACTTAGCTGATAGAAAACTGCAAGAAGCATGTCAACAGCTGTTGATATGCTTCTTTATTTTATATACAATGAATTAATTGATAATGATTCTCACCAAATGAACGGAGGCTTCCTCTTGCTGCAAACATTACCCGTCGCTGCACCGCTCCGCTCGTTGCTGTTTCAGCTGACTGATGCGGAACTACATATTCAACCGGCAGGCTCTTGCTCTAAGACTCTTACCACTCACTTTTATAGACTTCTAATCTTCACTGGCGGAAGTGGACAGCTGATCCTTAGCGGTCAAACCATAACACTGACTACAGATACGTGTTATCTCCTATCTCCTGGAACATCCTATAGCACGGACAATCCAGAGACGACTCTTTATTATTATCTCATCACTTTTACAGCAATTAATAACTCCGAGTATCCCGAATATTATTCAGAGGAACTCCTTCCGGGTAGGCAGGAGCTAATTGTCCACCCGTTCACTAGGGTAATCCGCCTTGCGGAAGATCTGCTTATGAGCAAAAAAAATGCAGATGATGTGCAGTTTTTTAAGCGGCAATTGAAATTCCAAGAATTGCTGCTCTTACTTTTTGAGCATAATTATCCTTCCGAGCAGGTGCCAAGTCCCGCGGATTCCGTGGAAAAGACCATCCAATATATGCAAGAACACTATACGGAGAGTATCACCGTGAAGCAACTGGCTGAGCTCGCGGGTATTACGCTGTGGCAATATACTCCGATCTTTCAAAAGCTTACCGGCAAAAGACCGCTCGATTACCTGACCGAACTGCGTATTAACCATTCGAAGCGTTTCCTTCTGGAATCCGCTGAACCGCTGCGTGAGATTGCTCGACTGGTTGGCTTCTCCGATGAATATTATTTTAGTCGCCGGTTTCGTCAAAAGACTGGAATTACACCCGGACAATATGCGCATCAGCAAGGTCGGAAGCTTACTGTGAAAGACTGGACTGGCCATGAGGTGGATATTCCGGAGCGTCCAAGGCGCATTGTCTACCATGGTGAGACGCTTGGTGACCTTCTCGCATTAGGTATAAAACCTATTGGAGGAGATGAAGTCTTTGCATGGAACAGAGTCTATAAACATCGACTTAAGAAGCTCTCTAACGTTGGCTTTCCTCTGGATCCGAAGCTTGCCTCTTCATTAAATCCTGACCTAATTATTATAGCTAATTCAGATGATAAGGCTTATCGAGCAGTCGTCGACATCGCCCCGACACTTACCTTTGATTCATTTGCTCCACTTGAACACCGTATGCGGACACTTGGAAGCTGGTTGGGTAAGCAGCACGAAGCTGAAGCATGGCTGGATTCGTTCGCAGCAAAAAATGCTGCCATGTGGCAGCAGCTTTATATGAATACTCTTCGACCTGGAGAAACAGCTTCTGCATTGATTTATGACCATGGAAATCATCTATATGCAATGGGAATGTCAGGTTTGTCTACTGCTCTCTATGCCCCTAACGGTTTACAACCCACAGATGAGATCCAAGCGATTCTCGATGAAGAGTTAGGGTTTGCAGAGGTTGATCCAGCAAGGCTGCCTTCTTACGCCGGAGATTATATTTTTATGCTTATTCCAGAACGTCAAGACTCTCGAGTGGCTATGGAGAAACTACTAGACAGCTCACTTTGGAAAAATCTATCTGCAGTACGTAAGGGGCAAGCTTATCTACTTGACGGAAGCAAATGGAACTATGGAGATGCGCTAACCCGAGAGAAGCTACTTATGCTGTTGCCTAAGCTGCTTGGAGGAGGTTAATCAATCGGCTCTTTTAATAAAAATCCTGATCATGATGCCCAAAAGGCTCAAGTGGAATAGAAGTCCCACCATAAAGTATGCAAGTACACTAAAACCACTAGCCATTTCTACAACAAAAAATAACTTAGCAGGCCAATACGTAGGAATCCACGCACCGATAAATTGCCAGGGTGATGGAACAAAGTATGCTAGGATTGGTCCTGCTATAAACAGACCACCGACCTTTGCTAAAGCTAATCCCTCTACCTTATTTGCAGCGAAAGAAGCTAGGAATAATGCAAAACAAGGGGCTTCAAATGCTAATAGTAAAAGGATATATACATGCTCTAATTGGAAGCTAGATAAGCCGGAGACTATAAAAAATAGCGATGAAAGAAATGCACAGAGTAGAGATGGAAGAACTAGACGATACACCATGTACCCTCTGCGCATTAATGGTGTAACCGCGTAATAAGAGATGACATTCTCATCTCTTTCATCAAGCATTAAAAGACCTGTCATCATACCGGTTAGCATGGGAAAGGTCATGACTAAGAAAATCGCAGCAAAGCTGCTATATTGATATAAATCAAAAGCATAACCATTCGTAAGCCAATCGGCTATCATTGGAAATCCAAACCTTGAGACGACTAGAAGGGCTAATGGAGCAAAGATGCCGACCATAAGCACTGGGTCCAAACCAGTATGCCGGATATCGCTTATAAAAAGCATACGATACTTTTTCATTTTCCTGCTCCTCCCTTACCTATGCGCATCATTACATGATTTTCGAAGGACATTTTTGCCCATACGTATATCACTACATTCCATAGGAGTAATATCGATATGGAGTACATGTAACTGCCAAGTGACATAGCCGAGGTTCCCGAATTCAACAAGCGAAGCGTTCCTTCCGTAGGAAGCCATAAGAAAAGTTTGGAGTTCCACACCTTAAAATAACCAAGCAATGGAAGGATAAAAGGCAATGCGAATACTTGTGAGAGTAGAATGAAGCCATTAATTGTCTGGCAACGAGCCACAACACCAATCGACAATAGCGTCATGAAGCTTGAAGTTAAAATGATTCCAGTAGAAAAGCCAAACGGGGAATGCGGAATCCCGCTAGCTGCTACATGAATAACCCAAGCGGCAAACAGGGAGAGTACAGATAATGAGCCAGCTTTTGAAAGTAAATATTCCCTAACACGAATCGGAGTAACAAATAAAGCATCATGGATCCCCTGGTCTCTTTCCAGCAGCACAATCCCCCCTGCGAGAATAAGTCCCAAAGCACTCGGATCGCTAAAGGTCAATAACAACATCGTTTGTTCTCGATAATGATCAGGAATAAGATGCAGCAATACCAAATAAAACGCACAGATAATGACGTAGACCCAATAAAACCCATGCCGCCATTGAAACCGGATGTCAAAGGCAAACGCAGATCTGAATCTCATGTTAACTGCCTCCCAGTTACGTCAATAAATATTTGTTCCAAAGACGCCTCCAGCGAATGAATGGTTTCTATTGGATGCTCACGAACAAGCTTTAAGAAATATTCATTCTCCCCTATATCATCAAGTGAGAATTCCTCATTTCTAACTTCATTATGATGGCGATATTCCAGCCGCACTCGTTTTTTTCCATTATGAAGCTTAAGCTCCCGAGGAGAATCAATCAACTTAATTTGACCGTCTACGATAAAAGCGACCCTGTCGCAGAGCTCCTCCGCGGCTTGCATATTATGTGTTGTAATAATTACAGTTGTCCCATTCGCCTTTTTTTCCAGGATTAAATCCTTCATTCGTTTCGCATTAACAGGGTCGAGCCCGGAAGTGGGTTCATCCAGAAATAGAATTTGTGGGTTATTTAAGAGTGCTCTGCAGAAATTCAGCCTCATTTTCATCCCCTTCGATAACTGGGAGACCTTCAAATTTGCAGCTTCAGTGAGATTTACTTGCTCCAGGAGAAACCTCGGTTCCACCGTTCTCCCTGAATACAGAGTCCTAAATAGCTGCAAATTTTCCAGCGCAGTAAACTTTGAATAGAAATTTGGAAACTCAAAAGCTACCCCTATCCCCTCAAAATACTCCGGTCCGGTATTTCTTATTTCCTTGCCCATTACGTTAACGCTGCCGAGATAATTTTTTAAGACTCCAATTAGTATTTTTTGTGTTGTGCTTTTACCCGCTCCCGAAGGACCGAGAAAACCAAACACTTCACCTTGAGGTATGGAAAAGTTAAGTCCACTAAGGGTTGGCTCTTTTATTTTTGGATAGGTAAAATGAAGCTCCTTTACTTCGATCATATCATTCTCCCCCAGTCTTATTATCTTTCAAAGAAGTCATCCCTTCAGCCAGAACCCCAATCAAAAGCTCTATTGTTGCCTGATAACGTTCATCACCGATCTCATCCTTATGCAAAGACAGGAGGACTACAGAGCGAATCATGCTTACGATTAATTCCGGGTCAATCCCAACCATGATACCTTCGGCTTGCCATGATTGAATGAAAGGAATAAAAAAGTCTTTATCCTCTGTAAAATTTTGTTCCAACAACTCATTAGGCAACTTTCTTAATAGCTGCTCCATTTCGCTTCTTACGAACATCTGGCGGACGATCGGACTCTCTTCCATCATCCGGAAAGATTTCAGTAAAAATAATTGGATTTCTTCCTTGTTTACAGGCACGCCTACGCTAAATGAATTGAACATTGTACTACGAATTCGTTGTTCCTCTTCAAGCAATATGTGATAGAACAATTCCTCTTTCGATCCAAAGAACATGTAAAACGAACCTTGCGCAATCCCGGCGGCTTTTGTTAATTCTTCAACACTAGTTTTTTTAATGCCATGTACTTCAAAACAGCGGCGACCTTCTGTCAACAATTTATGTTTAATCCATTCTCTTTCTTGTTCTGTGAATTTCTTAGGCATACATCTCAACTCGCTTTTATGGTTTTATGAATATTTTTATTTTATATTCACAAGATAAACCAACTAACCATATTTTGTCAATCTTTTTTCTCTGTGAGGTACAATTAGTATTCTCCTGTGCATCACCACCACAATCCTCCCCAAAATTAGCTTGAAAAATCTATGCTATAATCATGCAGTAACACGAAATGGACTAATGGGTGGGATACACAAATGAAATTGGAACGTTTGATTTCTATGATCTACAAGCTGTTGAACCACGAAGTTTTATCTGCCTCCAAGCTGGCTGAAGAGTTTCAGGTTTCTCAGAGAACTATCTATAGGGATATCGATGTCATTTGTGCCGCAGGCATCCCGGTTGTATCGTATCAGGGAACTAAAGGCGGATATGGCATCATGGACGGATATAAAATGGATAAAAGCCTGCTCCGTTCTTATGATGTCACTTCTTTGATTACCGTGCTGAACAGTCTCTCCTCTGTGTTTGAAGACGCGCAGGCGCAAGGAACCATTGAGCGGCTGCAAACGATTGGAGCAGAACAACAGACTTCTAGTCTAGCGGTGAATTTTGAAACTCGCCGTATGGATCCCGATGCACTTTCTCTTTTACGTACAGCTATTACGGAACGAAATATCGTCCGTTTTGATTACATCAATGTAAAAAACGAACGCACAACCCGTGATATGGAACCCGTAAAGCTTCATTTTAAATATAGCAACTGGTACATATATGGTTATTGCCGGGAACGACAGGATTATCGAGAGTTCCGGCTATCCCGGATGATGAATTTGCTTCTGACACAGAATATCTTTCATTCCCAACATGAGGTTCCCATAGAGGCCGGTTGTTCAAATAGGGCCGATCAGGTTGAGGAAGTCGTAATCCGGGTAGGACCTGAGGCTTTGGCAGAAGCGCTGGATCAATTTCACCAGATGGATAAGGAATTTCATACCGATGAGAGCATGACGATGCGAATTCCTGTGTATAAGCCATTGGAAGTCCGCTGGCTATGGTCAATTCTGCTGAGCTTCGGCAGCGGCGCTGAAGTCCTCGAGCCTCTTGCACTGCGGGGTATCTTAAAAATGCAGCTGCTAAATACCCTAAATCTTTATGAAGAAGTATGACAGTCTGCTGTCATACTTCTTCTTTTATATTAACAACAGCTACAAAAAAATCTATCACAACTCAAAAGGAGATCATACAATGACCAATCATCCAGTAGAAATGTTTAATTATCACATTTGGGCGAACCAAACGATCCTGGGAAGAATCAAGGAACTCTCTCCCTCTGTGCTAAATCAAGAAGTGAATAGCTCTTTTCCTACTATCGCTCATGCCCTTAGCCATATCTATGCGGTTGATACGATGTGGTATCTGGTTTTAACAGGCACTGGTATGCCTGAGGCTTTTCAAAAAAGTATCCCGCTAAATATGAGCATTCTAGATTCGGTTGATGAATACGCTAATCTTTTTGCCCAGCTATCTGAACAATACAAAGAATGGTTACAAAACCAACCCGATTTAGAGCAGACTATTCTACTTGATAACCCATTTGCTGGAATCCGGCAAACACGCCTATCAGAAATTGTGCTGCATGCCGCCAATCACGGGACTTATCATAGAGGTAATATATCCACTATGTTACGTCAGTTAGGGCACGCTTCTACCATGAATGACTATTCCTTTTTTTGGTATCAGATGCCTGCGAAAGCTATTTAATCTATGATGGGCAATGCTTTCCCTAGCTAGAAAGGAAATTGGAATTTAATGATGGAGATAGAAAATCTAATCACAGTAAAATCGAGAGAAGATTTACGGGTTTGGCTGCAGCAGAATCATACGACTGAAAAGTTTTGTTGGGTACTCGTAAGTATGACGCCAAATTCAGAAACATTGCTGTATTTGGATGTGGTTGAGGAATGTTTGTGCTTTGGATGGATCGATGGAGTGAAAAAGAAAGTTTCTGAAACGCAGCTGGCACAGCGACTGTCTCCCAGAATCAAACGAAGCTCTTGGACAGAATTAAATAAAGAACGTGTCCGCCGCCTCGATAAACTGGGGCTAATGAGTGACGAAGGAAGAAAGGTACTTCCGGATATGAATCTCGCTTCTTTTAAAGTCGATAGGGTTATAGAACAAAGGTTAAAAGAGGAGCAGCAAGTATATGAGAACCTCTTAACCTTTCCAGCTCTTTATACAAGAGTCCGGATCGACACGATACAAAGCTATACACATCAACAAGATTTATTTAAGCGTAAATTAGATAAATTTATAATAAACACTAAAGAAAATAAAATGTACGGTCAATGGCATGATCATGGACGGCTTCTAGATTATTAAGCTGCTGGATCATAAAATTGCTTTGTAACTCTTGCTGATTGATTAAGAAAGGTGAGAAACCCAGTCATTCTCATGACCTCGGGTTTCTCTTTTTTGTATTTAATTATGGAAAAATAGCATAATGAACGACTTCCAGCTTACTTGACCTCAGCGTTCAGCCTCTCAATCAACTCTAGCAATTGCAGCGGCTCACTAACTGTATACATCGGACGTTCAGACTCATCTGCCGGCTCATGGGGATAACGGGGCGTCCAGCTCTGAAAAATGCTGGTGATGCCTAGCGCATTGGCCCCCTTCATGTCACGGTTAAGATTGTTGCCAATCATAACGGTACAATCGTGAGCGAGACATTCTTCAGATTGTTCTCTCGTGCGCCTTTAATAACAATAGCTTCTTTCATCATGATTCCCCTCTCAATTAAAGCAATCACACATAGATATATCTCTTATCCATAACCGATTACGAATGCTGTCATACTACTTCTTTTGCAAAAGTATGCTTATTTCGATAGAATGAATTTGTAAAATAACACATTTTAAAATAACTTCACAATCAAATATCTTGATTAACGAGATATAAAGATTTTAAAAGGGGCGTTATCCTTTGTCAAGCCATGAACAAGCTCAACCTACACCAGAGCAAGAACAATTCACCTTACTCATGCGTGGTCTGGGAACCCGAACGGTGGTATACCAGCAAAACGTAGCCGCCTCTCTTGGGTTATACAATAATGATTTTTTATCTGTGGATATCCTGCGTGAAAAAGGCCCTATTACCGCTGGAGAGCTGTCCAAACTAACTGGACTTGCCACTGGCAGCGTTACTGCATTAATAGATCGTCTCGAAAAAAACGGATACGTTCGCAGACAAAACGACCCTAATGATCGCCGTAAAGTAATTATTGTCCCGTTGTATGAAAATAAAGAAGATGTTATTGACACCTACCTGCCGCTTCATACTGCTATGGTTAAATTGGCTGCTTCCTATACCGATGAAGAACTTGCCCTCATTTCACAATTTTTAGGCAAAGCCAGCACCGTTT
Source organism: Paenibacillus sp. VTT E-133291 (assembly GCF_002264395.1). Classification (GTDB taxonomy): domain Bacteria; phylum Bacillota; class Bacilli; order Paenibacillales; family Paenibacillaceae; genus Paenibacillus_AQ; species Paenibacillus_AQ nitricinens. Next base: position 97,454 of record NZ_NFVA01000002.1, on the reverse strand, counting down.
TAGACGAGCAAATTGATCATCTCAGTTCCGGAACACGCAGTAAGTCTTCTTCTTGACTCAAATGCTAAAAACAAGAAAGCCCGCTTATTGCATGAAGTGCACCCCTTAGAATAGACATTGGATAAAACCCCTGGTTTGTCCGATGAAATTCTAGGAGGTGCATTTTTTATGCCAGCGATAAAAGGTCAGAAGTTTAAAGAGTATTCGTATGAGACTAAGATAGAGGCGATACGCCTTCACGTCGTGGAAGGTTGGACCTATCGTAAAATCATGGAGAAGTTTGGAATCACAGACAGACATCGACTGAAAGCATGGATGAGGAAATATCGGGAACTCGGAGAGTTCGGACTTGTGGATCAACGGGGAAGGCGCGAGGAGTACGTCGATCGAGAAAGGCAAGTAGAGCGGCTGAAACGGGAGAACGAAATGCTAAAAAAGTGCTTGGAAATCTGGATGCAGGAGATGAAGCCAAACGGTATGTAACGATTGAGAGAACCGCAAACGAATATCCGGTTAGTCATCTTTGTAAAGTTTTTAGGGTCTCCCGAAGCTGTTACTACGCTTTTCTAAAGCGCAAAGAATTCCATCGGGACCGAGAAGATGAGGCACTCGTGAAGAAGGTCTATGAGCACTACAATGGAGTCTACGGCTACCGTCAGCTTCAACTGTTCTTGCTGCAGGATCATGGGGTCTGGATGAATCATAAGAAGGTACTTCGGCTTATGCAGATGCTGGGCATCCGCTCACGGATTCGGCGGAAACATCGCTGCAGCTACGCTTCTTCTACTGAAGGTCGTGTAGCTAAAAACCTATTGAAACGGGATTTCCAGGCGGATACGCCCAACCAAAAGTGGGTCACAGATGTCACACCATACCGGGTGGGGGAGTCGTGGATTTACCTCTCAGCGGTGAAAGACTTGTTTAAAAATGAGATTGTAGCCTACCACATGAGTCAGAGAAATGACAATCCACTGGTTCTACAGACCTTTGAGAAAGCCTTTAGCAAGACAAAAGACGTGACCGGGCTGATCGTTCATAGCGACCAGGGATTCCAGTACACGTCTCATGCATACCACGACATGCTGCCAAAGGTTGGCGCCCAAATCAGCATGTCTCGTCGAGGAAATTGTTATGACAATGCCTCGATGGAGAGCTTCTTCTCGCATCTCAAAACGGAAGGACTCTACCCTTATGATATCCGAAATATGGACGAGGTACAAAGGAGAATTGAAGAATATATCCACTTTTACAACAAGCATCGACCACAACGAAAGCTAAATAAGTTTCCTCCGGTTCGGTACCGGGAGCAGCTTATAGCCTAGGGTCTTTTTTCAGTGTCTATAAAATGGGGTCTTGACCAACATATAACATGCATAACCCGGGGTTTCTTGTTCATGTTCCACTTATGAGTGTAGGCTTAAAGCATCGTCTTCTTCATTATCTCACTCGATACTGATCAAACAGCGCTGGTATAATCTCTGTTGATGCACCCGGCATTTGAGGAAGTATATAGTGCCCGTTGACTACAGTGGCCGGCTCCACAAAAATATGACGGATCCAAGGAATGTATTCCAGCATGATCGCACCCGGTGTTGCTGCAACCAAATGCTGATGAATTTGCCCCATATCACCAACATGCGGACAAATCGGAATATCGTATGAAGCGGCTAAACCTGCAATCTGTTGCCATTCCGTAATCCCACCAACACGCGTTACATCTACTTGGCAATATTCGAGTGCCCCATGATGGATATAATCCCGGAATGCATATTTCGTATAGACATGTTCACCTAACGCAATAGGTACATTTAATGCATCGGCCAGCTTCTTATGTCCCATGATGTCATCTGGATTTAAGGGTTCCTCTAACCAGAACAAATCAAATTCCTCTAACTTCCTCCCCCATGTCATCGCTGTATTGATATTCCACTGTTGGTTCACATCGATCATGAAGATGGTTTGATCTCCTATCGCCTTACGAACCGCTTTGCAACGATCATAATCCTCATGTGAATCTGCTTTACCCACTTTAATTTTGACTCCAGTGAAGCCCTGCTCTACTATTTCAGTAACGTCCCTTATTAAACGTTCTTTAGACCAGTTCAACCAGCCGCCGTTTGTATTATAAGCTTTTATTTGTTTGGATTTATGTCCGCCAAGATATTGCCACAACGGTTTATTGGAAGCTTTCGCCATAATATCCCAAAGTGCAATATCTACTGCAGCCAATGCCATATGAGTAACTCCCGCTCTACCAATCCAATGCATTTTTCCAAAACGCAGCTCATCCCAAATTTCTTTAACCATAAACGGATCTTTGCCAATTAATAAAGGAGCGTAATAACGGTCAATCGTATCAACGATCATATCATCACCATGTGCACAAGTTCCTGTATACCCATACCCCACAAAACCCTCATCTGTAAAAATCCGAACGCCTGCAAGTCCCCAATGCGTAGCAACATTAATTGCATCCGTAATTGGTGGCGTAATCGGAACGTGTAAGACGAAGCTTTCTACTTTTGTAATTTTCATTTTTTTCATCTCCCTAGCTTTAAATGAAATAATTACTCAATCCAAATGGAAAACCTCATCCATACTCGCCCACCATTCACCTTCTAATGCAGACTTCACTGGATACTGACAAGGATCTGTTAAGCTCCACCATTCTTGTGTACGAGGATCTGCAGTCATGATGGCCATATCAGCCGTGTAGTCATCCCCTGTATATTCATAATAACTGAATAAATAGCCGTCTCTATAAAAAATGGAATAGTTCTTAATGTTGCATTTCCTTAATCTATCCAACACTTCAGGCCATACAGATGCATGTAACGCTTTGTATTCTTCCAGCTTCTCATCCTTGACATGAATAACACTCCCATATCGAGTCATTCCGCCCCTCCCTTTCCAATAACTCATTAATAACCTAAGGCTGCTCCACCATCAACAGGGAGTGCTACACCCGTAACAAATCCGGATAAATCACTAGCTAAATACAACGCGGCTCTTGCTATCTCTTCCGTTGAGGCACATCTTCCCAATGGATGCATATCGATCAAATCTTGTACTGTAGTTGCCGGATTGGGCTGTTGACCGATCCACTCTTCTAATAAAGGCGTCATTACACCTGCTGGACATATGCAATTGACACGGACTCCATCGTTCGCATAATCCAACGCTAATGCTTTAGTCATTGCAATAATTGCGCCTTTTGAAGCAGAGTATACCGGATTTTGCTTTTGGCCTACCAATCCGCTTAATGATGCCATATTCACGATGCAGCCACGGTTTTCTCTAATCGAAGGAATGCAGAATTTAATCATCAAATAGACACTCTTCAAATTGATATCTAAGGTACGAGTCCATTCTGATTCAGAAATATCCTCCAAGGACTTCGGCAATACAACAGCTGCGTTATTGAATAGAATGTCAATCTTGCCAATCTTATTTAGGACCCATTCTACCAATTGTTTAACCTCTAGCTCCGATGAAACATCTGTTTTCACAGCGTAAGCAACAGAATCCCCACAATGAACTGAATGAATTTCCTCGACTACTCGTTTAGCTTCAGCCTCATTCCAGTCCGCAATGATCACTTTAGCACCCTCACTAACAAATAATTTGGCAGTCGCTTCGCCAATCCCGGAGCCACCGCCTGTAACAATAACGACTTTCCCTTGTAATTGCATAGGCTACACTCCAGTTTCAATAAAATGTGATGTCTCCAATTGATAAAAGCGGATCGCATTATTGCCAAAAACATCGTCTAATTCTCGCTCTGTAAGCGCTTCAGGTAAATTGTTTAACAAAATGCTTACTGTTTGATCATAGCTTGCTGCAAGCAGGCACACTGGCCAGTCACTGCCGAATATGACCCTGTTTAATCCAAATGCATATATGACATGTCTGATATAAAAGTTAAAGTCAGCTTCTACCCAGTAGGGCATATTTGCTTCGGTAACCATGCCTGAAAGTTTGCAATACGTCTGGGGATATTGCGCGACCTCCGTAACCCACTCTTGCCAAGGTGAGGTTTCCTGCTGGGAAATTTGTGGCTTACCTATATGGTCAATGACCGCATGTAGATTTGGCACAAGCTTGAGCAATTTCAATACGGCTGGGAATTGTGCAGCATGGATCAATAAATCAACAGGGAATCCCATGGTCTCTAACCATTTTAAATGATGAATAACTTGAGGACGTTGCAAGTATTCATCAGCATCAATACTTTGAAGCATTAATCGGAGGCCAATAAAATAAGGATTTTTACGCAAAAGTTCAAAGGTTTCCGTAAAATTGTCCTGCTCTAAATCCAGCCACCCCACAACACCAGCTATTGAATCATGGATCTCGCATAAACTTAGTAGAAATTCAGTTTCTTCAACAGTAGCTGCTGCTTGAACAACAATGGTTTTCGTGATTCCATGTCGTAGTAATGATTCTGTCAGGTCATCAGGCATAAAATCTTTATATAGTAATGGAAATTCTAGTGTAGGCCATCCGTAATCGCCTCGACTTAATCGCCAATAATGCTGATGTGCATCAACTCTCATGCTTTCACCTCACAAAATGAGTACATTCTCAGTCTTCTATAACGAGCCGATTCGTCAGCTTGCCGAGCTTCTCAATCTCAATCGTGACGATATCACCAGCCTTCAGGTAAATCTGCTGATCTACCGGATAACCGAGGACGACGCCTTCTGGTGTTCCAGTCAAAATGATGTCTCCAGGCACAAGCGTCATATGTTGCGAAATATAACTTACAATCTCATCGCATTGGAAAATCATATCTGACGTATTCGAATGCTGGCGGATTTCTCCGTTGACTGTACATTTAATCTCTAAATCATTCGGGTTTTCTATTTCATCCGTTGTAACTAGATAAGGTCCAAGAGGAGAGAATTTATCACATGACTTGCCTAACAGCCATTGCGGAGTCCTTAGCTGCAAGTCACGTGCGGACAAATCATTTACGTTGCAATAACCAAATACGTGGTTAAGCGCGTCCTCTTTCGTAACGTACTTAGCTGATTTACCGATAACGATCACAAGCTCTGCTTCGTAATCAACTTTTTTTGTCACTCTTGGAAGCGGAATATCGCCGCCATGTCCCGCCAACGTGTTATTAAATTTATTGAACAATATCGGGAACTCAGGGATCGCTACGTTCGTTTCAACCGCATGCTTGCGATAGTTAAGACCGACACAGATAATTTTATTTGGATGAGTCACGCATGGACCGAGTGTCAACTTCGCTTCATCTAATAGGTATGAACAGTCTTCTCCAGCTATATCCAGTGCTTGAGTTGTGAATTGATCCAGCCTCGAAAGCGCTGCCTCACCACCGTCAATGACTTCGTGAACGGTCATAGGTACGGAATACCCATACTGTCTAGGCAAATCTATTAAAGCGCTTGCAACATCCAATATTCCCTTTTCTGTTACGACCCCTAATTGGTAATCGCCATTGTTAAGGAATGTTAATAACTTCATTATTAGTTCCCCTTCCTTTTATCGTTTCATGCTGTTCAGGCGTTTTTCCCAAAAGTTGCGCCTCCATCAATATAGAGAGGAGAACCCATCATAAATTTTGATTCATCCGAAGCAAGAAATAAGGCGGCTTGGGCAACATCCTCAGGTAAGCCGAGCTCTTCACTAAGCTGACGTTTCTTAATTGACGCAATCGCAATTTCCGGATTATCGTAAGAGGTTTTTAAGTAATTCTCAACGAACGGCGTTAAGATTGTGCCTGGTAAAAGGGCATTTACACGAATATTGTATGCTGCGTAATCTACTTGCATGGATTTCGTCAGGGCCAATACCGCTCCTTTGGTAGCTGAATAAGAAGCTCTTCTGGCGAGCCCGATTTCTGCGACGCAAGAGGACATATTAATGATGTTGCCGGATTTTCGTTTCATCATATGAGGTAGCACATATTTGGATGGCAAATATACACCCCGAATATTGACCTGAATTACCCGTTCCCATGCATCCGGTTCAACTTCATGTAAAGCGCCTACTCCGCTAATTCCTGCGTTGTTAAAAAGCACATCTATATGACCGTAGTGTTCAATGATTTGATCAACCATCTGCTCTACAGATTCAGCATGGGTCACATCCGCATGGATGAAATGACCTTTTCCTCCATCTGCATGAATATTCTTCAAAGTCTCTATACCTTTTGCTTCATCTAAATCGTTCACAATTACAGTTGCGCCTTCACGAGCAAACAGCAATGCCGTGCTTCTTCCGATCCCTGAACCTGATCCCGTAATTAAGATGACTTTATTGGCTAATCTCATTAATGATTGCCTCCTTGGTATAGCGATAACCGATTCGCCAAATGACGAATTTCAGCCTCCGCAACATCCTTCTTTTTCTCCCAGATATGCTGCTGCATGGTACAGCTCACTGCTGCGATAGCCTCACCTGATTTAGATAGGATCGGGGCTGAAACACAGCTGAACCCAACGATAACTTCCTGCTCATCGAAAGCAATCCCCTTATCGCGGATGATTCGTAGTTGCTTAACCAGATCCGCCTTAGTTTTCAATGAATACTCTGTAGCGCTCGTTAATTCTTGAATCGGGTACAATGAATCCAGATCTTTATCATCAATGAACGACAGAAGCAATTTCCCAAGTGCAGTCACATGAGCCGGGAACTTCATACCGGGGCCGGATGCTAGCCTGACCATAGTCGGCGCTTCCTCCTTAGCCAGATACAACACTTCATTTCCTTCAAGTCTGGCCAACTGAACCGTCTCTTGCAGGCGTTCTCTTGTGGCGGCAGCTTCTCGGTGGAATGATGAGATTAAGTCCTGACCTTGCAAGTAGGAATCTCCCCACCTTCCCGTAGCGGAGCCAATGGCATAAGTATCGTTAGTATCTCTATTCACCCAATCAAGTACTTCCATAGTCTGCAAAATAGAATACATAGAACTCTTATGGATACCAAGCTGATTGGATAAATCAATTAATCGATGCTTATAGGGTTCCTCGGATACAAGGCGTAGAATCCCGTCTGCTTTCTCCAAAGCAGGCACCCAATATTTTTTCTCCATGTGAGCACCTCCTTCGAACATTATACAAAACCAAGTTTTCTATACAAACTAATTTTAATTTTATTAGTTATATTTGGCAATCTTTTTTTTAAAAAAAGACGATAGCTCCCAAGCTGATGCCTAGGTTAACTATCGTCTTTATATTCATATTATCTCCGAATACCAATCGTTATAATTTCACATGGACCGATCTGTAAGAGCGAACTGCCTTTCTCTTCACTAGAGAGTGGGTGGCTCTCCTCTTCCAGGATCGACGTCTTATAGAAATACTGCTGCGGTATCGTTGAACGGATGGTCAGGTCGGTACTCTGCTGACTCATGTTGTACCAGCGAAGCAGTAGGTCTCCAGTCTGCTCGTTCATTTTTAGAGAGGAAAATGCGAGCTCATGACTCTCCCATTCGAATGGAGTATACACCGGAGCAATTGCTCCTTCATGTACATCAGTCTGACATACGATCCAAGGAATCTGGAATTGATAGGCTTCAGCAAAAGCACCTGAGGCTATACCATCTCCTGTGTGTGGGATGAGCTCCATACGTACAACGTGCTCTCCGAGACACTGCGCTTCTGGAGTTGGGAACAACCCCCAGTCTCCCAGTTCACCCACGCTACGGAGTAGTGTAATCGCAATGGTGTTACGACCGTCTCTTAGCACTTCATATTCATTTAATCCAAAGTTAGCGACGGTTAGACCGGCTGTGTCATTACTGATATCAACAAAGGCTTGCTGATGCTGCGTATTACTCGGATTCATCCATTCTGCAGCTGGCTCAATATTCCGCTCCGCAACCTCAAACATCGAATCCACATGATGTGTGGCGGTGTTCAAATCTGTCGGAAATAGCGCACGAATCCGGTGATCTTTGGCTTTATTGTCTATCGTCGTTTCAATATGCAGCCCCTTTCCGCCCCGCTCCAAGCTAATTACGGTACGAAGTTTAAGAATGACTGTGTCACTACTGCGCTGCGCTTTCCGCTCTGGGTAGTACACAAGAGCACGCTGTTCCTCGTCCAGCTTATCATCTGCTGAGACTGGAATCTCCCAGTCATGCTTAATTTCCACAGATGCTCGATAAGGTGTGTTTTCCAGAACACAAATGTTCGCCTGTAGTCCCTTAGTCGTTAAAGCTTGTTCACCCTCTGGCTGTTTATACATGTATTCATTCCCGATATCACCTGTGTTCTCATACACACCAAGATCCCGGTAGGTCATGCCACTGGCTTTGTCACTCAGCGTAAATGAACCATTATCATGGATCACTACTTTGATGGCCTCATTCTCCAACACCCGATCCCCTTGAAGCAAAGATTCAGGAGCTATAGGCAACCCTGCGTTAGCACGGCGAACCCACGCATATGCACAAAGACCCAGCGCCGGAACTTGCACAGCTTCAAAGGTAAGTCTTACTCGGCGGCACATATAGGGCTGGCGGAATTTATCGTCAGGCAAATCATAACCAAACTGAAGACCCAAATCCTCCATCTGGCATGTAATGGTATTCCCTTGATCGTCTACTAATTCACGGCCGTTTAAATCAATATCTTTCATACGGCTGGCTGTTTCTTCTAAAGAGAAACCCTCTCGCAAATATAGACGTGCCGCATCAATTTCTATGCTCACTGTACCCGTGCGACTCCATCCGGTCGTATTCATAACTACGAGTGGAAGCACTTCTTCACCATATGCTGTAAAACCAGACGTATCAACCGCATCTGCGATCACACGCTTACTATCATCAACAATGGTCTCTGCTACATGGCGGCTTTTATCAAAACGGGTGACCATTTCTCGATGCACCTCATCCACGCTGCAGCCGCAAATGCTGTCATGCGGGTGATTCTGCATCAGCGTCTTCCAGGCATAGGTGAACAGATGATGGGGATAATCTTTGCCCAGTAAATGCGCGAACGAAGCAAGTGGCTCGGCCACTTTTTCAAGCAAGACCTGACCTTCCTGATTCATCTGTTTCAAATAAACACGAGCAGATGCGGTATTCACTAGCGTCCCCCATCCGTCAGTGTGCTGGCTTCGCAGTTCGCCCTTTACGGTCGATAATTTGTTGTGATCCATTACATCCTCTACAGCCTTAAGGTAATCAGGGAAGTTAGAATGGACAAACTCCATATCTGGATATAGCCGCTTCGCAGTTTCGATCGCCTCCGGCAAATCCAGCTGAGCCGGCTGATGATCGCAGCCGTTCATGAATAGTAGCTCGCCTGTAGAGGCAAATTTCCGCGCATCTGCTAACTTCTTCTCCCAGAACTCTTGTGCCTCTGCTTCATTCACTGGCACTTCGTTTCCATTCGAATACCAGTTTGCAAATAAAATGCCAAGCACTTTCGATCCATCCGGACCTTCCCATACCAGCTCCGAGAACGAAGATTCATATCCACCGTCCGATACTGTATTGTTGAATCCAGTCGGCTTTACACCTCTTCCAAAAAAGGCATTATTAATGCCCGATTGCTTCATTAATTGTGGAGTCTGGCCAACTAGACCAAAGGTGTCCGGAAAATAACCGATTTTGGAAGGTTCTCCGTAACGCTTCGAATCCTGATGACCAATCTGCATATTACGTACGTTTGCCTCTCCGCTGGTAAGGAAAGCATCCTGCAGTATATACCAAGGTCCGATCAGAAGACGACCTTCCGTAATATATTTTTGTAGACGCTCTTGATTTTCGGGACGAACTTGAAGATAATCCTCCAGAATAATGGTCTGTCCATCCAGAAAGAAACTCTTAAATTCACCATCCGCGTCCAATCGATCCAGCAATTCATCGACCAGTTTAATAAGGCGCACGTGATGCTTTTCATATGGAAGATACCATTCCCGGTCCCAGTGGGTATGAGAAATGATATGAGCAGTCTGAGGTTTAATAGATTTATCTGAGCTTTCCAAAGTGAAGACCTCCTTATATGCAATACGTTTCTCTACTAAGATGCTTAATGTAGTAGCTGTGGATAAGTTAAATGGATTTCTACTTCCTGCGGGCGATACACGCCAAGCAGATTTCCTTTAGTATCCGTAGCGAACAGGACAGAACGTTCCTGTTCTAATAGGAATGCGTAGGTCCGGCCAGTAGCCGAATCTATTACCTCTATGTTCACATCCTGAGCATATTCCGACACGAAGGTGAACAGCGCCCCCGTATCAAAGCTCAATTTCCGTCCATAGATGCCTGCTAAGTTCCCACCACTAATCCATTCCAAATCACACTCCACACGAGCAGAAGTCATCGCGTAGCTGTACAGTGCAGCTGTAGTGTCACTTCGGTCGCTCAATTCAACGGGCAGTGGACTCCATAGGAGCCGGCCTTTGCCGAGTGGAATATTCACGACAGTATCTATGGCAGAACTTCCACTTCCGCCGGATTCGTGAATCATCGTTTCCTTCGATACCTCAGCAATCCGCCGGTGACCGAAGGAGACGGGTAGTTCTTGACCTTGAAGGCTAAGCACTTCTTCACGGCGCACATTACGCAATTCACGCTTGCCGAGAATATCACTTAAGCGCTCTGAAGAACGCCAGTAAGCATCAATGTCGAGCGGGCCTGTAGCAAGTAATACCGCACCTGTTGCTTCAACGATGCGTAACAGCCTTTCCATCGCTGCATCATCGAAGTTATGCGCGCTTGGCAGCATAATAAGCTTCACAGGGTGCTTCTCCAAATCATCCAAGTGGTATTCAGAAACCCCTCTGAAAGGCATCTTCAGATCATATGAAAGAATACGGGTAAGCTCTGTTGTAGCAGCGAAAGCCAGCTTCCGGTTAGAGAAATCATTCGAATACGGAAACACCACAGCGATCTCTTCCAGTTTCCGATCTCCAAATACGTCACGAATGCCCTCTATAAACTTCCCGAAGTCATAAGAGACATCCGCCTCTGGCTTTTCGGTTCCATCTGCTCTCAATGCTCCGATATGGGACTCATTCGCATTATCCATATAGAAGTTCGTATTCCAAATCCAGTGTATGGCCCCCGCACCAGCAGTTCCAAACGCATAGGCATATTTGCGTTCGAGCAGATTTCGCAGCTCTAGCTCCGAACGTTTGGCTCGTCCATCAGGAGTTTCTACATACATGACGCCGGTTTCTTGAATCAGGTTTGGCTTATTAGGCGTCTTGGCAAAGATGCCATCCCACACCAGATAATCATTAAACCACCAGGAATGTACAGTGGTGTAATCCACCGCCTCCTCGTAGAAGAACGGCGAAGGTCGCTGTGCCCCTAGCCCTTCATCCTGCCCAACCGTAACCATCTGATCTGGACATTGCTCCTTAATGGTGTCATATAACTGCTTCACCCACCGGTTATGCATATCCATAGAGAACAAGCAATAATCAAGCCAACGTGTCCCTCTTTTAGCGCTGTGCATATCCTGTACATCGAAGTTCATCTCTTTCGCTTCTGGCAGCCCTGCCGATGCAAAGTCTGGAAGCTGTGCGGGTGTCATATTCCAACGTTCCTGTAGCACTTCGATTTCCCCATGTCTATGCCGAAGCCATTCTATGAAAGCTTGTTGCTCGAAGCGATCATGACATGAACTCGGACCCTCCGAGAAAATCCGTACCGGATCAAACATCGACGGTTCATTAATAAGATCCCAATCTACATTCGAAGACGCTTTATGACGAGATACAATAGAACGAATGAACCGCTTCTGAGCCTCAACACTTTGGGGATCCAAGTAAGGATTTACCCCACCCCACGTTTCCGGTGTGAAGGAGAAGAACGTGAAAGTCACCTGAAGATCATGCTTCTTCGCCGTCATGATAAAGGCATCAATCGCTCGCAGTACCTCTTCTGAAACATGACCATCGTCTTGCATCACATTGCGATAAGCCGTCCAGATTCCTGTTCGGATCCAGTTAATCCCTGCCTTCCGCATTTGATCCATATCGCGATCCCATACCCCGACGTTCGGCAGAAATAGAAATTTCCGTGCCACATCACTCGTCATATATGTCATCCCCACAACAGGTAGCGGACGCCCATCTTTTATGAAATAATCTCTACCACTCGTTACCGGTTGACCTGCTGCAAGAAGTTCAGGGGCATGCCCCCAGAACCCTTGACGAAGAATACGGACCTCACCATCACTGGCTTCCGCTTCGCAGATCACTTGGAATAGACCGCTCCTAATTTCCAGAGGAATAGGCACCCGAACGATGTTAAGCTCAGCATTAGCCTTCATCTCCAAACTGTGGGACCAACGCAAGGAGGGATCGGATTCATGCTCAACATACATTGTTAACTTCCATTTGTCTTCATTTCGCAAAGAAGGTTTTACCCGCTCAAGCTGCTGAATCTGAAGTGTCAGAGAAGCGCGTTCTCCTGGCTCATATGACGCGTAATTTGGCTTAACCCACATTTCCGTTACACCCTTACTGCAGAAACGAACCCACTCAGACATCGCGGACAGCCCTTTTTCCTTCCATAAAGAAGACGTTGCAGCCGTATTTACGAACAACCAGCGTGAGCCTGCAAATAAACCAATCGTATTCTCCCAAAGAACTACTGGAGCGGCAGTTTCCCGGTCCTCATGCGTAATTCCCTTCAAAAGCGGGTAAATGCGTGTGCTCATCGGACCTGCCGACCCCATTTGATGGGGCAAATCACTCGTCTTCGTCGTATGTGGCACAAGGTTCCATGTCTCTTCACTCGCTGAAAAGAGAGCTTCTTGACCCTTAAGCAAAGGAATGACATCTGATGCTAGCAAGGATTGATTACGAGAACAATCAACACGTAATGCCTCATGAATATACAGCTCTTGATGATATGAAGTCTGCTCCGCTTCCACATGCCATTGTTCATTTTTCCAGCGAACGGGTTGTTTGAAGGGGGCACCTCCAATGCTGATCAGCCCGCCACCTCTCTGCAAATATCCAAGAATGTCTATCCATGCCGCTTTTGGAAAATAGGGTGCATGCAGATTAATGAAACAGCCGCCTTCGGTTTCCCTAAGCGCTGCTGCAAGCTGATCTCCATTCACAATCGTACCGAACTCACGCATGAATTTAATCGCATCGCTAGGAATCGAATTCGAAATCGGAAAATCAGAATCATAGAATATAATTACAGGTCTGTTAGGGCTGCTCATAGTAGTCCTTCCTTCATCGCTTTATAGACGAGTTGGGAGAACAGACTATTGGACCAAGCGAACCATTTCCTAGTGAATATATTCGGGTCATCGACATGAAATCCTTCATGCATAAAACCAGTCCCCGCATCTGTTGACTCTAGCATCGCAAGCATGTCCAGCTTCTCTTCCTTCGTAGAAGCCGTCAAACCTTGCATAGACAATGCCATATGCCAGATATAATCTTTCGGAGTATGTGGACTGCCAATCCCTTTCGCTGCGGTTCCTTCAAAGTAAAAAGGATTCTCCTTGCTCAGCGCAAATCGGCGTGTATTCTGATAAATCTCATCCTCTGCCGTAACATAGCCGAGATAAGGAATCGACATGAGTCCCGGTGTTCCCGCATCATCCATCAAGCAGTAGTTGCCATACCCATCGGTCTCGTAGGCGTAGATTGGACCAAACTTAGGATGACGGTAAATCCCATACAGCTTGATGCCATGATCAATGTCCGCTTCTAATGCTTTAAGCTCTTTTAGAAATTCAAGATCACGGAATACCCATTCTGCGAATTCCTGCATATGACGTAAGGCAACAACGGCGAACATATTCCCCGGGATATTGTAATGGAAGTCGCAAGCATCATCGCTTGATCGGAACCCTGACCAGACCATACCCGTGTAATTTACAGGCATACCAAGGCCGTTGTTGCGCAGCGTATCTTCAGGAATTCCGTTATTACGCGTAAAACGGTATGGAGATAATTCGTTATGGCGCTGTTCAGTTTTAAATAAGTTGAATATTTTGACCATTGCTGCCTTAAATCCGGCGTCGAATATATCAGTCTTCCCCGTTTCTTTCCAATAGGCATAAGCCAGACGCATAGAAAAACAGAGAGAATCGATCTCGAATTTACGTTCCCACACCCAAGGGGACATTTCCGTAATATCGCTAGTGCTCCAATGCCAGTCATTTGCTGTTTCGTTAAACGCATTGGCGTACGGATCAATATGTATATACTGAATATGTCGTTTAATTAGACCGCTAATGATACGTTGAAGATCCGGGTCATTCTTCGCAAATGGCACATAGTGCATAACCTGCTCTACAGAATCCCGCAACCAGGAAGCAGGGATATCACCAGTAATGATGAATGTTGTTCCATCATCCATGAGCTTAGTCGTTGTCTCAAGTGTATTCGGGAAGCAGTTCTTGAAGAGCTGCAGTAGTTTAGGCCGATGAGCTAATTTCTCCTCTGCTTCGTTCAATACCTCTTGAATCGCTTGTGGAAGCGGAAGCTTCGGCATTGAGATCGTTGGCAGTCTAAATTGTTCCATATTCCCACTCCTCTTGATAAAAATGAGTATAGATAGAGAGACGGGCAGCATAGCTGCCCGTCTCCACTAATCCTATTTGTGTTACCTTTAGATTAATCGTAGGCGTTTTGTTACGTTCAAAGCTTATTTCTTTGTCTGGTTCCACTCATCAAGTTGCTTTTGAACTTCAGCAATGACTTTTTCCAGTCCAGCTTCTTTAAATTTCTTGGTTGCTTTTGGCAGATATGTTTTAGGATCAACAGAACCTGTGTATAGCGCTGGCATAAATTCTTTAGTTACGTTGTTGATGGCTGCTACTTCTGTTTTTACAGGTGTAGGGTCAAATGCAAAACCGAAGGTAGGGGCTTCTTTTGAAGAATCATTAAACTTCTTGAAAGCATCCCATTTATCAGCAGGGTCATCTGCATGCAGATAAGTCAGTAACATATTTCCAAGCGTGAAGCCTGGCATTGCATAGCTATCTTGCATAGCTGGCAGATCTTCAATGACATTTTCGGAGATTTTCTTATAATGAGTGCCTTCAATACCATAGTTGAGCAAGTTGCGTAAGTACTTATCTGTGTTCAAAAGATTCAAGAACATCATAGCCCGTTCAGGATCACCTGAGGTTACGGAAATAGCGTGCATCGAACCTGCGGCGGATTGTGTATATACATAAGGCTCATGCATAGGCGAAGTTACAATTTCATAACCTGCTGAACGAGACCAACCTTTTTCTGCATAAGGCTGTGTGATTTCGCGATCGGCAAACCATTTACCTGTCTTAATGTTATCAATACCTTCAAGGGTTGCAACGTCTGGACGTAAGTAACCTGCTGTGTAAAGTCTACGCATCGTATCTAACGATGTTGCAAGTTCAGGTGTCTCCAGAATATTAACAACCTTGCCATCTGTGGAATCCATATAGACCCCGATAGGTAACTCATCACCTAGTACATAGTCAAATGGCATGAATGGTTTAAAGCCTTTAGGAACAGCTAGCGGTGTAATATCCGCAGGCTCATTCTCTTTAATTGTTTTAAGAAGTGGCTCTAGATCATCCAATGTACGAATATTGGAAATGTCCATGTTGTATTTATCAACATATTTCTTATTGAAGCGCCATACCCATTGCTGTCCAAGCTCCTTATTTACAGGAACACCGTAGATCTCACCTTTAATCTTAGTTCCTTCTAAGAAACGAGGGTCCAAAACTTCTTTCGTTTCCTTTCCATACTTATCTAGCAAATCGTTCAGACCCAAGAAGGTACCATTAGCTGCGTTACGGCGGAAATCATTTGTCCAAGAAGAGGTAAAGGCAATGTCATAAGGCTCACCAGAAGCGGTGATGACTTGCATCTTCTTATCGTAATCGCCCCAATCGAACATCGTAATGTTCAACGTCGCATTAATTTTTTCTTGGGTATATTTATTAACTTCTTTTAGTACAAGATCCAAATCCTTTTGAGGTCCACCAATTAAATACATCTTCAGCTCATATGGCTTTAATCCCGATGTATTCTCTGCTGAATTCCCTGCAGCCGCTGAATTGTTTGTTTCTTTAGCAGCATTTGTATTATTATTCGAACCACATCCAGCAAGAAGGCCAGACAAAAGCATTGTTCCTACAAGAGCCAGCGTTAAACTTTTTTTCGCTTTCATTTCTATTTTCCCCCTTTAGATTAATTAACTTTTTATTTATATCGTTTCCTAGTACTAGCGATTCGAATAAATACATCATAATAACGTTACTCTTTTAAAGAGCCTACGGTTAAGCCTTGTACAAAATATTTTTGGAAGAAAGGATACGCTAGTGCTATAGGCAAGGTCGCCAGTACAACCATCGCCATACGAACGGTTTCTGTCGGCAAGGTCGCAGCAATCTCAAAGCTTGATCCCATCTGCATACTGTTCTGAATGACGAACTCCATATTATTCTGGATTCGCATCAGCATCGCTTGGAGCGGTACAAGACTCGCATCATCTATATACAGCAGCGCATTAAACCAATCATTCCAATAGCCCAGCGTACAGAACAATCCAATCGTTGCAATCCCTGGTAAAGAGATCGGAAGTACAATTTGCAGGAACGTTCGAAACTCCCCTGAACCGTCAATTTTAGCTGCCTCAATAAGTGCATCAGGCACTGAAGTCTGGAAGAAGGTCCGCATTACTAGAATAAAGAATGCATTCATCGCTATTGGCAATATCAAAGCCCAGATCGTGTTGTACAAATGTAAAAACTGCGTTGCTACGATATAGTTTGGAACCATACCGCCTGAGAATAACATCGTAAAAAAGGCGAAGAAGCTGAAAAAATTACGATAGCGGAATGATCTTCGAGAAAGAACATAGGCGTAAGTTGTAATTAGAAATAAGCTAATGAGCGTACCTAGTACAGTAACAAGTAAGGTGACTCCAAAGGAACGAAATAACTGATCTCCTGTGTTAAAAACAAACTGATATGCCGCCATACTAAATTTTTCTGGAATTAAGCTAAATCCATTTAAAGCGAGGACTTTCTCATCTGTAAAAGAAATGGCTATGACAAACAAGAACGGAAACACACAGGTAAAAGCGAAAATTCCTATCACAATATTGAGTACCACATTCCAAAAAGGAGTAATGGCGTTGTTGTCGACTTCTTTCGGCTTACGTTTGAATACTTCCATAACGTCAATTGACTCCTTCCTAGAATATCGCGTTTTCTTTGCTGATTTTTTTCACAATAGAATTCGTTACAATTACCATGATAAATCCGACGATTGATTGATATAGACCCGCTGCTGTACTCATCCCTAGGTTTCCTGTCGTACTCATGCTTCGATAGATATAAGTATCGATAACATTCGTTACGGAATATAGAACACCGGAATCCCGAGGAATTTGATAGAATAGACCGAAGTCAGATCTGAAAATACCACCAATCGCAAGAATAGTTAGCGTTACCATTAAAGGTTTAAGCAAGGGAAGTGTAATAAACTTAATTTGCTGCCATTTGCTGGCCCCATCAATCATAGCTGCTTCATAATAGGACTTGTCGATACCCGCAATAGCCGCTAAGTAAACAACACTTGAATAACCAATTGATTTCCAAATCCCCATGAAAATTAGGATATATGGCCAAAAGCGTGTATCCCCATACCAGGAAACAGGATCGCCTCCAAAGTACGTAATCACTTGATTCAAGATCCCTTTATCTACACTTAGGAAGCTGAATGTAAAGAAACTAATAATTACCCAAGAAAGGAAATAAGGCATAAACATCGCCGTTTGATAAACTTTGGCCGTCCGTTTGTTCACAAGTTCATTCAAGGTGATCGCAATGCCCACCGCAAGAACTAAACCGAGAGAGATCAACGCCAAGTTATACAGTATCGTGTTTCTTGTAATAATATAGGCGTCCTCCGTCGAGAACAAAAAGTTGAAATTTTCAATGCCAACCCATTTACTATTTAAAACGCTTGCAAAGAAACCGTCCCGATGAATCTTGAAATCCTTAAATGCAATAATGGTTCCGAACATCGGTAAGTAACAAAAAATTAGGAACCATATTGTCCCTGGTAATACCATAAACCACAGTACTTTATCCTTATTTAAGCTTTTGAAAAATGCAGACACTATTCTACATCCCCCTTCTCTATCCCCAAACAATCCCCGTAATACCCTTTCGATCTTATTTCCTTGCCCCTTTAACTATCTTTTATTCTGGGCTATAAAAGCGGTTTCATAAAGTTGAAAAACTCCAGAATGATATGTAAAAATTAAAGATCGACTTATGATTTGAACAAAAAAAAGGAAACATTCTCGTGACCAACGTTCGTGAACCCTCCACTTGAACGTGACACCCGGGAACATTTCCTAAATCCTACGCCTTTTCTTTTTTATACATCTTTCGAAGTTCTGTTGGAGATATGCCTACTGATTTTTTGAACTGGCGATAAAAATACGCTGGATCTAGATACCCTACTTCAGCTGCAATTTCATTGGTTAATAACGTAGTTTGAAGCAGCAATTGTCTTGCTTTTTCAATTCGGAATTGATTCACATAATCAGAGAAGCTTCGCCCCATCTCCTTCTGAAATAGCTGTCCCAAGTAAGTAGGATGCATATTCATTCGCTGACTGAGCGTCTTCAGAGATAGTTCTTCTCTATAATGTTTGCTCACTTGATCCACCATATATCTCATATTCGGACTGAGTTCATCACTCACTAGCGATAATTGGTCCAGTGTTTCATTCACACTTTCCTGTACATGATGAAGTAACTGCTCAATGGTATGGATGCGTAGCAAAGGATTAAACACCGCACTGAAATTACAGTTCTTCTCCATATTCTTAGCGATCAACATTAATTCAATCGCCACGTTGTAATTATCAATGCGTGTAATTACGCCACATCCGAACAGCTTTTGGAATGTTTCTGCAATAAATTGATTTGCCGCCTCACGCTCTCCAGATAATAATAGTTTAGTAAATGCTTCATAATCAATTTCGAGCTTTTCCTCATGTAACACCATCTTCGACAGTTGGTCCACATCTATAATCGGGTAGCCCGGCAGCATGAGATGATCCACATATAAACTTTTCGCTTTTTTATAGCTTTGTGGTACTTCTTGAAAAGTATATTCCTTACTTCCTATCGTAATCCAGACAGACTTTCCTAATTCAAGCATAATCTCACATTGCACTTGTTGCAGCATGCAATACATTTCTTCTTTGTTCTCATCTTCAGCCGACTCCGCAACAATAAGAACAAGATCACCTTCCATATCTATAAAAACAATAACTGTTCCGCGCTCGGCTACGGACTGCACAGCGATACGATAACATTCTTCCATAAGTTGATTAGGGTGCAGTTGACTCTCATCCTCTTCATGTTCCGTAATAAGCCGAATCGCAGCCACCGTAAAACATGAACGGTCCAGGGAAATATTTAAGACTTTTGAACGATGCAATAGCTCCTGTCTGTCTATATTTCCTGTGACCCAACGATTTAGAATATTGTTACGTAAAACTTGCTGATCCTCCTTCGCATGAAATTGTTCAACATCCTCTTGATTGAGGACCTCAACAATTTGCTCAATGGTCGATTCCAATTCTTTTATGTTAATGGGTTTAAGAATATAATTCTCAATGCCAAGACTCATTCCAGCTTTTAAATACTCAAATTGTTCATAGCCGCTTAAGATGATAAATCTCATTTTTGAATCAAAAGATTTAATTTGTTGAATGAGTTCAAGTCCCGTAAGCTTTGGCATCGTAATATCTGTAATTAATATGTCAATGGCTTCGTTATGGCTATGCAAAAATTCTAAAGCTTCTTCCCCATTACTCGCTTGCCCAGCGATTCTTAGTCCATACTCTTCCCATTCGATCACTGAACGTAATCCTTCAAGAATAAGAGGTTCATCATCCACAATAAGTATGTTGTGCATTATTTAATACTCTCCCTTACCACTGGTATATTCATGATGACTGATGTTCCTACACCTATCTCACTAGCAATCGATAATCCATATTCAACCCCATAATAAAGCTTAATTCGCTCATTCACATTACATAGTCCAAGCGAGGAAGGTGGTGCATCCATTCGCATACTGACTTGAAGTGTTTTTTGAAGTTCCGTTAGCTTGCTGGGAATAATCCCATTCCCGTTATCTCTAATAGCAATTTGAATGCTGCCGTCAGATTCAGTGACTTCAATGCGGATTAGGTTATCGGAGCGTTCGGGCCTGAATCCGTGAACAATATAATTTTCAATGACCGGCTGAATCAGCAGTTTAACGATAGAACAATTCATAGCCACTGGACTTATTCGCGACTCGATTTGAAGCTTATCTTTATGCCTAATCTGAAACAGCTCAAGATATAGATTGCAATATTCAATCTCATCAGCGATGGTAACAACCATACTTTTCTTAATCATCGTTCGGAATAACGTAGATAAAATGTAAATCATCTGACCTACATCCTTCGCACCTTGCGAAATAGCCCGCATCCTTATAGCTTCAAGCGTGTTATATAAAAAATGCGGATTAATCTGCGATTGAAGAGCAACGAGTTCTGCATTTTTTTGCGTAATTTCTGAAATGTAAACTTTATTAATATACAGCTCTAGTCTTTCACACATATAGTTAAAATTGTTGGCAATGAGCTGCAATTCATCCTCTCGGTTAAGGTGAATGCGTGTACTTAAGTCGCCTTCCTGTAAGCGCTTCATAGATTTGACAATGATCTTCACTTTTTTAGAGAAACGTAAAATGATTCCGTATGTAATGGACATTGCCGCAACAATAAGTGCTGCCGTTATCCCGATAATCCAATTTCGTACTACCACCATTTCTTTATTGACCTGCGACTTCTGAATGATCCCTGCCACAATAAGACCTGAGCTATTCGTTGTATTTAAGTTAACTTTGGATAATCCATCCAGTGCAGTCCAGTTGTCTGAATAAAGACCAGCGATATGCGGATACTGCTGTCCCATATACCTTCCTAAGGAATCATATATGACATCACCGCTTGGTGTTAGAACCAACACTTGACCATTATTCTCTGTACCTTTCGTACCAAGCCATTTTGAAATAAGTTCAGCATCAAAATCTATAATGAGCATACCGATCGTTTTCAATGAAATCGGATCTTTAAGCTCCCTAGTCATCGTATACAAATTGTTATTGTCTTCCCTTATTTCCTTAAGTAATAATTTTTTCTCATGCGAAACCCAACCATTCTTGGGTATGGGTGATTTTTGCTCTGAAATATCTATATCTCTTTTGTAGAGCTGTCGTGTATTATTTTTATATAAATAATAAAATTCTTTCTCAGTGCTGTATAAGATAACGTCAGAAATACCACTTTTCTGATTCAAATATGTTTTGAAGTAAGTATCGAATGTATGGGGTACGAAGCTCCCAATCTCAGCAAACTGATCTAAACGATATTTTAGATAATCTCCATAATCATGTTGCAAAAAGTAGGACAAATCCTCACTTACAGAAGCATCACTATAAATTTGCTGGATGGCCAATTGGATCCCTTCGTACTGCTGATTCATATATAAACTCACGTAATCCAATACCTCTCGATTAGCATCAACATGTTGACGCGTGATCGTCTGTTCATAGTATTTATAAACGGTAATGGAAGAGGCAATGAGCGTAATAATGATGATGGATGAATATATAGCTAAAATTTTATTAAACAGTTTTTTTCGTAAATGATTTTGATAAAATTTCTTTATATTCAACAAATTCACCTTCCTTCAAAATCTAGACCTTTAGGATTAGAAGCTTAACACCACCTTTCTTTTTGTGCAATGGGAGCGCATTCATTTTTAGATGTAAATCTTTCTTCCCCGCATACTTTTTCTTTATCATGAGTTTACATCTCGCTTAAAATCGTCTATAGTTGGTTTCTACCCCCCAAACAAACCTGTAATTACCCTATAAATCTTATAATCCTCGTCCCCCATCAAGATAATGGAGGGCTATTACTCATGTTTCTAACCAAACGTAAACTCAACTCCCAACTAAACGAGATTTCCGAATATCGTTACCGGGATCGAATACACATTCCTTTTTTCAATTCTATGATTGACGAACAAGGTGAAATTGCAGCGGAACCACCCGTGGATGGAGAATGGTCTAAGCTACAGGTTGGCGATACCTGGAAAGGCCGCGATTTGTATTTATGGCTAACGACACAGATAGACGTACCCGCCTCTTGGGCAGGACGCAGGGTACTGGGTCGATTTGATTTTGGCGAAACGGGTGCCGGAAACAACTCCGGCTTTGAATCTTTATTCTTTTACAATGGTAAACCCTATCAAGGCGTAGATTCCAATCATACAGAAGTGTTCTTGCCGGATGAAACGGTAGGTACGAAGCTTCCACTTACCTTCCGTTTATGGTCGGGACTTGAAGGTGGCGGTCCTAAAAAAGATCAAACCCATGGCATTCGTATGGCAGAAATTTGTTGGCTGGACGATGCAACGGATGATTTCTACTTTACTGCACTTGCTGTAGTTGAGACGCTGAACGTACTCGATTCAAAAACACCAGAATATACACAGCTGCTAAGCACAGTAGACCGCTCGTTTCTTCTGATTGACTGGACTCGTCCAGGTTCAGAGGTCTTCTACGCTTCGATCGAGGAAGCTCGTAATTATTTGCGTGATGAAATTAATAAAATGGAAAAGTCTTCGCCAGTTACTGTTACCTGTATTGGTCATACCCATATTGATGTAGCTTGGTTATGGCAATTGAAGCATACCCGTGAGAAATGTGCGCGTTCCTTCTCGACCGTACTCCGTCTGATGGAAATGTTCCCTGACTATACTTTTTTACAGACTCAACCTCAGCTCTATGAATACATCAAAAACGATTATCCAGAAATCTACGAGAAGATTCGTGAACGTGTAGCTGAAGGACGCTGGGAAGCTGGCGGTGGCATGTGGCTAGAGGCGGATTGTAACTTAACCTCAGGTGAGTCTCTTGTCCGTCAATTGCTATATGGTACTCGCTTCTTGCGAAATGAATTTGGTGTTGAATGTGATTATTTATGGCTGCCGGACGTATTTGGCTACAGCTGGTCCTTGCCACAAATTCTAAAAAAATCAGGAATTAATACGTTTATGACCACGAAAATTAGCTGGAATCAATACAACCGCATGCCACATGATACCTTCCAATGGCGTGGTATTGACGGCACTGAAGTATTAACACACTTCATTACAACACCTGAGCCTTGGTCTGAAGAAGATTCTTGGTTCTACACCTATAATGGCCGCATCATTCCTAAGACTGTAAAAGGGATTTGGGATACGTACCGGGACAAAGAAGTGAATCGCAATTTATTACTTTCTTACGGATATGGTGATGGCGGCGGCGGGGTTAACCGTGAAATGCTAGAGATGCGCCGTAGACTGAGCGATCTCCCAGGACTACCGAAGATTGAAACAGGAACAGCAGGAGATTACTTTCGTAATCTGCAAGAAACCGTTGCTAATACAGATCGTTATGTCCATGTATGGGATGGTGAGCTTTACTTAGAATATCACCGCGGCACGTACACTAGCCAAGCCTACAATAAGCGGATGAACCGCAAGCTTGAACTGCTATACCGCGAGGCGGAATGGCTAAACGCACTGCAAAGTGTGGTGTCTGAAGATTGGTCGAACTATCGTCAGACCGACTTAGACGAGGGCTGGAGAATTATTTTGCGTAACCAATTCCATGATATTATCCCTGGCTCTTCGATCCGTGAAGTGTATGAAGACAGTACGATTGAATATGCTCAAGCCGAAGCCATTGGTCAATCTGTGTGGGAACAATCTACGAAGGCACTAGTGAACGGAAGTGAAGCCGGTAAATATACCATCTGGAACAATGCTTCTTGGGAAGTCACTGAGCTTGTAGAAATCGCAGTAGAGACTGGGATGGAAGCAGGACATTGGGTAAGTTCAGAAGGTAAACAACTTCAAGCTCAACGTGAAGGTGACCGTTGGATCATTGAAGTGTCCGACATTCCTTCTCTCGGATACACCACCATCTCCTTCGTGACAGATGTGAATTCTGAGCCACTAAGCACTCCATTCAAGCTAAGTGAATCAGGAATTTCAACGCCTCATCTTGAAATAGTGTGGAACGAGAAAGGTCAATTGTCATCCATCTTTGATAAACACGAACAGCGTCAAGTATTAGCTAATGGAAGTCACGGTAATGTGTTCCAAGTGTTTGAGGATAAACCATTAGCACACGAAGCTTGGGACATTGACATCTATTATCAGCAAAAAATGCGCGAAGTGATCGACTGCACTAGCATTGAAGTCATAGAAAATGGTTCATTACGTTGTATTGTGCAATTCACATGGAGTTATATGGATTCCACGATTAAACAGCAAATGATCTTACACGCTGGACATCGTCGTATCGACTTCGTGACGAACGTAGACTGGCATGAGAAAAAACAGCTAATGAAAGTAGCCTTCCCTGTTGCGATACGAGCTACCGATGCCACTTATGATATCCAGTTCGGTAATGTTAAGCGGCCAACACACTGGAACACTAGCTGGGATTACGCTAGATTCGAGACTGTGGGTCATCAGTGGGCAGATTTATCAGATCGTGGTTATGGCGTCAGCTTGCTGAACGACTGCAAATATGGCTACGATATCAAGGATAATGTGATGCGTTTATCCCTAATCAAATCGGCAACACACCCTGACCCTGATGCGGATCAAGGCGAACATTCATTCACCTACTCTATCCTGCCTCATACTGGGGATTGGCTACAAGGTGATACCGTCCGTCAAGCCTGGTCCATCAACAATCCACTGCGGAGCACCATGGGGCAAGCTGAAGTGGAAACAAAGTCCATGATTCGTCTTTCTACGAATACAGTTATGGTATCTGCCCTTAAGAAATCTGAAGATGGCCAAAAATTAGTCGTACGTGTTCACGACTATTCCGGAAGCCGCCAGCAGATTGATATGATGAGCGACTTGAACATTATTTCATGGCAAGAGTGTAATTTAATGGAACGTCCTGAAGGTGAGGTTCACACTGAACCTGTCATTACCTTTGTACTTGATCCTTACGAGATTAGAACATTTGAAATCGAAGTGTAGAATCTAATTAAATGAAGTAACATACAACATCGGGGTGTCCCTGTAGCCATGTATAAAAGGCTGCGAGGACACCCCGTTTTTCGATTATGATTGTTTATTTTGAATTTAAGTATACACATTGCGCAATGAGTTAACGTAGCGTATACTCCAATTAAGGGAGAGATGTATATGAGAAGAATGGGGAAAATTACGATATTCACATGCATTGGATTATTGAGCCTTGCTATGATTGCTATTCTTGCGATTAGCGCTTTTGTGATCAAGAGACCGGCCACCGCCACCCCCGTAATCACGGAAGTGAAGCCTTATGAGTGGAATAAAGTCAAGCTGGACGGAAATGTCATTTCAAGTGATGGATCAGAGTATTTCATCTGGAATAAAAAGGGTGAAACTAATAACTGGATCATCTTTTTTTCCGGGGGAGGGGCCAGTTGGGATGCCCAAAGCGCTGCGCACCCAATCAAGCTATTGAACTTCATTAAAGGTGGAGATACGGGAAACTATTTCCAGAACATCCCCTTCTATATGCTGACATTGCTGAGAGGCATGATGGATACGGATAACCCTGCCAATCCTTTTCATGGATGGAACGTGGTCTACCTTCCCTATTCGACGGGTGATTTCCATATCGGTAACCGTACGGTTGAATATAAAAAAGAGGACGGCAGCACCTTTACAATGCGTTATAACGGCAGTAATAATGTGCGAAGCAGCCTTGATTGGATATATGCCAACGTGGAAAAGCCCGGCAAACTGCTAATTGCAGGTGAAAGTGCTGGTGGATTCGGGTCCGCCTTCTGGGCTCCGGAGATCGCCTCTCATTACAAAGACTCCGAGATCTTCCAATATTCAGACAGTTCCTTCCTGAAATCAGACAAGTGGCCAAATGTTGTGAATAAGGAATGGCAGGCAGACTTCGTTAAGAACTTTGGATATACCCCTGAAGCTGATATCATCGGGGCAGCATTTAAAGCGAACGGTCATCTACTGCCTGCGAATGCGGTAATATTACAATCCTACTCTGTATTTGACGAGATTCTGATCCACTTTCAGAACAACATCAACGATTACAAAGGGCCCAGAGATCAACGCATTATTAATGAATGGTCACAGGAAATGCGGCAATCTGTATCTTCTTTGGCTGCCACTTTACCTAATTATTATTACTATCTGACCGACTATGGGCTAAATGCAAAGACGGGTACAACCCCGCACACTTTTGCAACCAGAGAGACCTTCTTTCAGGCTGAACAAGATGGTGTGAAACTGCTGAAATGGCTAGGTGATGCAGTCAACCATCAGAATCCCTATTCCGTGGGCAGCAAGTTCCTCATGACGTCGAAGCCAGCTCAGAAATAGCTTAGAATTAGCGAAATACTCGCACAAGGCAGGAGAGAAAATTAATGAATTTGCGTGAAAAGCAGATGCAAATGACGAGGGAGATCATTAAGGATACAGCGCTCAGCTTGTTCTGTGCTCAAGGTATTGAGCGCACGGATATGGCTCAGATTGCGGAACAAGCCGGGGTCTCCCGGCGCACTTTGTATCATCATTATAAGGACAAAGAAGAATTAGCCGCTCAAATCTATGTCCTTAACCTGGAGCGGATGTTTGGACAGCTGCTGTTTGATTTTGATTTTGAACAGCCGGTACAATCACTGGAGAACATTCTGGATAAATATTTGGCTTTAAGAGATCATCAGGAATCACTGATCTACTATGATGCCATTTTTGGAGTTTATTACAGCACGCTTTCTAAGAATCCTGCAGAACTGCCTGACTTTAAGAAGGCCATGGAAGGCTGGTATTCGCGACTTATACTGCTTGACACAATAGCAGTGGATCCGGAGGAAAAAAATAAGTGGCTGAACATTCTGCAGAAGTCCACCCACCTGTATTTCATGTATTTACAAAAAGCCGTTATTATTACGCATCAGCGGGGCGGTGTGGTTACGGAGGAAGAACGGGCAACGGACCGACAATTCAAGGATTTCATTATGCATGGCGTACGGCATTCCCGATGATTAAAAGAGTCTTTTCGTAATAGGTTTCATTTCGGTATAATATACCAATCGGTATTCGTACGGCTCTAGTTATACGGAAGGAGCAATGGCTGAAATGGACATTGGCAAATATGAGAATCTAGTTCCGAATGTTTTTTTGTTCGTCGACCGCAGATCCTTCCCGGATTGGGAGATAACGAGGAGCAAAATTGATTTCCATGACCTTACCTTCATTGTGGAAGGGAAATCGAACTATTTTATTAATGGGGAGAAATTTACGGTTGAAGCTGGTGATATGCTCTATGCACCTTCCGGAAGTATTCGGGAAGCGCAGACTTTTAAGGAGGCTCCCATGCGTTCTTTTGCGTTTAATTTCTTCTGGGAGGGGGAGGACAATCATGTGCAGCTCCCTTTTGAGACTGTAACCAAAAATTGGAGAACTAAAGAGATCCTAGCGGACATCAAAGATTTCTCACATGTATGGATGGGCAAACAGCCTTTTTATAAAATGAAGGCCAGAGCCATTTTTCAACTGATCGTATATCGCCTGTTAAGCATAACCCACCATCAGGAGACACCTCTGATCGATCTGAGAATCCAAAAAGTAATGACCTATATTATGGATCATTATTCGGAGGAAGTTACGATCAAGGAACTAGCTGATTTGGTTGCCTTAAATCCTGTATATCTTGGCAAGCTGTTCAAGCAAAACACTGGTTCCACCTATAAGGAATTCATAAATAAAGTACGGGTGAACAATGCCGAGATGATTCTGTCCGCAGGTGGCTTCAATGTGTCCGAAGTAGCAGTGCACTGTGGTTATCAAGATGTCGCCTACTTCAGTAATGTTTTCAAAAATATCAAGGGTTATCCTCCGTCATCTGCCTTGAAATAACGGAGGACCCTGAACCATTCGGGGATTCAGCCCTTCAATTAGCTCTAACTAAGAATTAGTGCATCCCCCTAGTATAGAAGCTCTCCTCTGGGCCCAAATAGGTATACGGCAGCTCCGCAGCGGTCAACACAAGCTTTTGCAGGACCAGGCCCGCATCCAATCCGTAAAAGCGGAGGGTATGGATACCCTTCGTTAAAGCATGAATGGTGGTCACGGTATGGATATTATTCATAACCGCGCGGCACCACGGTTCATTATCATGATTGCCACCCGCAAAATCCGTAGGTAGAGCATCCGTAATCACTGGCGACTGTGCATCGAAGCCTATCGCATATTTTAATCCGCTGGACTGTGACAGGTTGTTCGTTGGGGCAATATACGCGGTTAAGCTGTAATCTGCAGCCTGCTGTACTAAAACCTGATATTCCAGATAAGGTGCACACTCCGGTTGTTCAAAAGATACAGCATCCGGAAACATTTTAACCGAGGATAAAGAACGCCCATAGTTAGCAATGGTCTTCCATTCCACCCCTGATTGTGCAACACGGCTTGAGGTATGCTCCGCTTCAATGGCCACTCTATTATGCGCCTCGATAAAGGTCATCGCTGGCACATCCTGAATGTCAGTCCAGTCCACAGCTACATTCACCTTAACGGTGCCCCCGGCACCACAGATCGTAATTTCACCCGTCGATGCCTCACGGACCTTTTCCCAATCTACAAAAACCTGTAAGGACTCCCCAGCCTTGATCCACCCCGATGTTTTCTCAAGCTTGATCCAAGCTACACTGCTTTTTGCCTGATATTCAAAACCCGCTTCTCCACCGTTGCTGATTGTAATGCAATAATTTTCCTTTTGAAGATTTGTAAAAACCGGAAGATTCGCTGTACCCGCAACATACGCTTGCTCCGTACCTTCAACATCAACAATCAATATAGAGCCTTTAGCGGGAATCAACATGCTCACCTCTGGATATTTCCACCCTTCTGCATTCCAGTGAATATACCCGACATGAGGGGAACTCATCATCCCTTGCCATTTCCCTTCTGAAATTCCGCTATTATAAACCTGTTCCAGCTGTTTATCCCTTTCGATGGCTTCATGAGTCAGAGTAGCGTAAGTATTTGCCAATACACTGCCTCGTCCAGCATATAGCTCGTTAAGTCCAGCATATATTTGCATTTTGAGCACATTGGCTGAGGCAGCAGCAGGGAAATATACAAGCTGGTAGTACGCATCTTTTAATGATTCAGGAATAAGAGCATAGTATTGGTCAGCGGCATTCTCCATCCTAATCGCCTGCTTCAGCACTCTCTGTGCCTCATTGAAATGAATTGGACTGAAGGTTGACGGATAAATTATCTCCGGCTTGCGGCGACCGTTCATTCGGGTATACTCACTCAGCAATTGCGCGATGCCCAGGCATGTCTCATGTTCCAGTGCATATCCGAACTGCTGCTCTACCCATCGTTTGGTATATTCCTCAGTCCGGTTAATCGCTCCAGTACCCCAAGCTTCAAAGTCATAGGCCAAATCCATAAAGTAGGAAATGGGCAATTCCATAGGCTTCAAATCCCCGACGTTCACAATCCATACCTCACGGATGCCATAGTCGAATGCCATACACATTTGCTCCCAAACCTTTTCCAGCGGAATCGTATTTAACCATTCATAGGAATGCGGACCACCATGATAGTCAAAATGATAATACATCCCCCACCCTGCACTCCGATCACGTTCGTGTTCCGTTGGGATTTTGCGGAGATTGCCAAAGTTATCATCAGCCAGCAGGATCGTAACCTCATTCAGGACTTCCCAGTCCTTCAAGCCTTCAACCTCAGCAGTGCCATACCAATACTTCTCCACTTCCTTGTATACGGCTAGAATTTGGGGCGCGTGCTCAAGATTATATTTCTTTAATAAGTCTTTTTGTGTAAGGATGATATCCTTCAGCAGGTCAATATTCTCCTGGTCGGAGCCTTCCAGCGCAGAATCACTTTCTCCCCGCATCCCTAATGTAATTAAATTGTCAAAGTCCTGATTCCGTTTAATTCCATCTTCCCAGAAATCCGTAATGGCCTGTTTGTTTCGGGCAAAATCCCATAAGTTACTTGTTCCATATTGGTTATATACCTTCTGCCATTCACTGCCTGCCCGAAATAAAGGTTCATGATGGGAGGTTCCCATTATAATGCCGTATTCCTGTGCGTGCTGGGCGTTGGCGATTGGATTGCTTTTACCGTTAAGGCTGAATTCGGCACTCCACATCGCTGGCCATAAATAATTCCCCTTTAATCGAAGAATTAGTTCAAACACCTTGTCATAGAAATCTTCATTAAAATCACCAAATCTTTGAGTTACCCAAGAGCCTAAGGACGGCCAGTCGTCATTCAAAAAAATCCCTCTGTATTTAACCGAAGGTTCTTTGGAGATCCTATGTAGCTGGCTATCAGACAGGATCAAGGTTGCTTTCTTCTCTGGTACAACATCTGCCCAATATTCCCACGGACTAACGCCAATTTTTTCAGAAATGGAATAGATCCCGTACATCGTCCCGCGTTTATCGCTCCCCACAATGACGAGCGCCTTGTCCACTCCTACTGTCGGACGTTCAACTACCTGAATTTGATAACATTCCCTTTTCCCATGGATAGCGGACACATCCACAGTTCCCTCCGCAATTAAACGATCGATAAGCTCATTACTGCCGATCGATCCAGCGATTATGACTGTTCCATCCAATTCCTGCAATTCTGTATATATCTCAGGTTCTACCTCAGTTACCTGTTTAATATCTGCTGCAAAAGATTGAGCCACGCGCCGCAAACCGGCATAATCCTTCCCTTTGGGATCCACGTAAATCTTGACAGCTTTGCCCTGCTTCACAAGGTTTATTTCCTGCGTAGGCATGATTATTCTCCCCTTAAGCATCCTATTTTCGTATGACTAGGCACATTATATAAGTAAGCGATTTCAACTTCCATGTGCAAACTAGCAAGTTTTTGTAATTATTAAATGAAACTTTGTTTATTGGTTGAACAATCTAGATATTTGATGTTACTGTTAACAGGTATTCCCTGTAGCAGAATCATTTCATTTGCAAGCGCATCCATAATAAGAGAACCTTACAAAGCGAGGATGATCCATATGGAAAAGAATAACGAATTCATTGCAGGCGAACAGATTGAAGGTCCGAAGGCTCCAAAGGACCCGGCTGATCGTAGAAACGGCTTTTTTGTGCTGTATGAAACAGCAATTGAAGCAACAGCAAGAGCCGAAGGCAAACCGTCACAGGAAGTTTATCTGGAAGGTAACTATCTGATCGATAAGGCCAAATTTTTAGGCGGTGTTACAAACGAGGCAATTCTGGAGTTTCTGGGGAGCAGCACTGGATTTCGCAAATTGGTCCATAGTATCGGAGTATCCGTCAGAAGGGCTAATACGCAGGAAGATCCAGTCACTTTTTTATTGCAGCACTGGGGCAAAACTAGTAAATATGAAACCGGCAGTTATTTACGTGTACCCTGCCCCGCCGATGGTTCAGAGGTTATTTTGAGGTTAGCAGATTGTCCGGGTTCTGAAGAAGATGATGTGCTCGGAAAATTTGCTTTTGAATTTAATCACGCAGGCGAACTGGCGATTGCGAGTGTTATTTTTTATTTGCACGACGGCTATTCTGTTCCAGAGCTAATCCTTGAACCACCGGTTGCTTTTGAATCGAATGAGTACCAAAAGATCATTACACAATCCTTGCTGCACGCTGGCAATAATAAAAGATTAAAAGCTGCCATGAATAAGGCTATAAAGGGCGAGGAAGTCACGATCGCTTATATTGGAGGTTCCATTACTCAAGGAGCCGGTGCTAAGCCGATACACACGGAATGTTATGCCTACCAATCGTATTTAAGATTTAAAGACTTATTCGGCACAAATGGTGGCGAGAACATCCATTTTGTGAAGGCTGGGGTCGGCGGAACACCCTCCGAGCTTGGCGTCATCCGTTATGAAAGAGATATTCTTAGAGACGGTTCCGTAACACCAGATATCGTGGTAGTGGAATTTGCGGTAAACGATGAAGGAGATGAAACGAAAGGAAATTGTTTTGAAAGCTTATGCTTAAAAATACTTTCCGCCGATCATCAGCCTGCCGTAATCCTTCTGTTCAGTGTGTTTATGAATGACTGGAACCTGCAGGATCGACTCTCCCCCATTGGCCGCCATTATAATCTTCCTATGGTTAGTGTAAAGGATGCCGTATCCGAGCAGTTCCGCCTGAGTAAAGCTGAAGGCAACATCATCTCTAAACGGCAATTTTTCTATGATATCTATCATCCGACAAATGAGGGTCACCGGGTAATGGCTGATTGTCTCGCTTATTTATTCACCGAAACCCATAAATCACTAATGAATGAAGATGAGATCTTATTGGATCAACGACCGGTTATCGGGAATGATTTTGCAGGAACCATCCTGCTGGATCGAAAAAACTATATTGACGCAGGTAAGATCGAAGTAGGTGGATTTTCGGGGATCGATACCGATTTGCAGCGGGTAGAAATGAATGCTGACTCTCACAGTACTCCGGAATTCCCTCATAATTGGATGCATTCAAGAGCGTCTGGAGAAGAAAGCTTCAAGCTGACAATAACGAGTAAAAATCTCATCCTCGTATACAAGGATTCCGGCAGCAGCGAATTCGGCAAGGCGGATATCTTCGTAGACGGCAGCCTTGCAGTTACTGCTGATCCTCACGTGAACAACTGGACACATTGCAATCCGGTAATTCTATATCAAAATGAAGTCAGCGATGAGCATCAAATAGAAATCAAAATGGTGCCCGAAGATCAGGATAAGTGCTTTACTATTCTAGGCTTCGGTTATAACCTTTAATCAACAAATCATAGTAATCATGCTTATGACCATATTTATAAAAGATACCTATAGTGCATAACATAATAAAAAACCCGCTCGATAAGCGGGTTTTCGCTGTTATATGGACAGAATTGCTCACATTATTGCTCTCCCCTACTCCAGCTCAGTTCCTATCCCTTTTTCCCTCGCTTGCTTCACGTAATACACCGCTGTAGCAATATCGAAAACGGCCATCCCCATCGGGCAGAAGAAGATCGGTTCATCTTCGCTGAAATCAGCTAGGCTGTGGCGCAAGACGACATCGGTAATCCGTCGAGTGCCGTCACGAGTTAGCCCCTGTTTCAGATGAAGCTGCTCAATGTCCGTATTCTCACGGCACACTTCATCCCAATCGTCGACAATGATGGCTTTTACCGAAGCTAAAGCCTCCGGCTTATAATCACGAAGTGAAACATTCAGCAGAAGGCTACCCTTTTCAGGGGGGAGATCGATATACCGATGTTCTGATACGGTACAAGTAATGAAGATATTAGAATGCTGATAAACGTCCGCCCACGTCTTAGCCACTTCCATCCTATCTCTAAAGAGAGATGAGATTCCTGATAAGTCTACTCCCTTGATATCGAAAATCCGGATACGCTCGACTTGGTCCCCATACAGAGCCGTAACCATTTGACAATGATACTGCCCAACCGGTCCCCAGCCGATAATGCCTAGATGAATCCGCTCCACTGAACGCGCCAGCAAAAAGGAACGAATCATCAGTCCGCTGATGGAAGCCGTCCTAATGATTCTGGGAAGCGGAGAGTTCAAGACGGCTGCAGGCTGGCCTGTACTTGGTTCATTCAAAACAATGATGCTATGCGCACGAGGAAGATCAGCCTGAATATTATCCGGGAAACTGGAAATCCACTTTATCCCTGCTGCGTTCACCTCTCCCCCTACGAAAGCGGGCATTGCAATAATCCGGTTTTGTGGACTCTTATACCTTAGGTAAGGCTTTATCGGCTGCACATAATCACCTGAATCGATGATACCCACAGCAGTTTCTATCGCCTCCACAAGAATAGGCCAATCAACACCTACTGCCCGTATATCTCGATCATTTAAGTACAGCATACCGTGACCTCCTTATGAAACATATCCTTTCTTACATCTCTGGGCAATCGCCACATTCAGCCAAAAGCTCCTGACCGAATTGGTTCAGAATCCATGAGTCAGAATATACGGTATCGAGGTAACGCTCTCCCTTATCATGCAGAATGACTGCGCAGACAGCTCCCGGAGTCAATTCTGGCTCCATTTGCTTAACGGCGGCAATGACTCCCCCGGACGATGCGCCAGCCAGGATGGATTCGTTCTGCGCCAACATCCGGCAACCTTTTACGATATCTGAATCCGAGACATGCACGATATGGTCGATTAGATCTGTTCTGCAGAAAGGTGGCACGATGCCGGCACCTAGTCCCGGAAAGCGCCGTGTACTCTTATTCCCTCCAAAAATCGCGCTTCCCTCTGCATCGACAGCCACGATCTTGGTCCGAAGTCCGCTATCCCTTGCGTATTCCGCAAGACCCCGTATGGTTCCGCATGTACTAACGCTGCAAAATAAATAATCCACTTGTTCAAGATCAGTCACGATTTCTTTCATTGTCGTATGGTAGTGGGCTAAAAAATTATTTACGTTCGCATACTGATTCGGCCAGTAGCTGCCTGATATTTCCGCCAAAAGCTGCTGCACACGTTTCAATCTAGCAGGAAGAAACTCCCCTGTTACTGGATCGGGATCAGTGACATAGTCGATTTTGGCATCCAACGCCTTCAGAATTTGTAGATTCGTTTCCGTGGTTCTAGGATCAATAACGCTGATAAAACGCATCCCCAAATACTTACAAATCATGGCCAGGCTGATCGCCATATTTCCAGAGCTCGATTCAATGATCGTGGTTCCCGGACCTATTGTTCCTTCCTTCCACGCCTCTTGGATCATCCGCAGGGCGGGACGATCTTTGGCGCTTCCTCCCGGGTTCATCAGCTCCATTTTTGCATAGACGTCAAACTCACTTTTATAGAACAAGCTCTTCAGCTTGATTAAGGGTGTATTTCCGATCGTCGACAAAATACCGTCAGTGACGTCCATCTCTGCGCGATCTTTATCTTTCTGGTAATATAGCTTTTTGTTCTTAACCTTTCCACTGTCCATCGGCTCGTCTTTCCCTACTATAATGACCTCAATATCATCCAGCAGATGGTTTCGAATCATCATGCCGATTTCCGGAATGCATTCCCTAATTTCCTCTTTGATCTTCGGGACAATGGTGTTATCCGCAGATTTACTTTTGATATAAACGCTCAGCGCGTTCTTCCTCACTTTGACCCGAATGATCGCATCTTCGATATGTCGGTATACGACCTGTTCGATATCGTACAGGCTGATTTTCTCCCCATGCTTCAGCTCCCGACCCACCCGTTTGACGATGGAACTAAAGCTCTGTTTCTCCACACCATCTACCATCACAGACCTAAAGTCCCTTACAACGTCATAGGTAACAAAACGAATAGCTGGCAGCATTGTGCGAACCATAGAAGTAAGAACAAGAACACTTTCATCATTACTAAGCGGACTTAGTTCTTCGCCAATCTCCTGCGCCCCGATCGCTTCTGCAAAAATCCCATCAGCAAAAATATACCTGCCAAGATCATGTGAATAATAAGCAATCGTGCCTATTTCAATAGAGCCATACGTATCAATGATGTCGCGCGGTTCAAGACCGAACAGACGGGCCATATTCCGCTGCCACCCTAATGAGGCGATTTCCCCAACCAAAATAATCTTACGGATTCCAAAAGCCTGCAGATCTTTAGTAGCATGAACGATATGATCAAGGATGGAAGGCATAGTGTAAAGCAGGTCAGGCTTGAAGGTTTGAAGTTGTTCAATATGCTGCTCGATTGGCAATTCAAAGGCAATTGAACAATGTTGCAATCCTAACCGCTCAAAAATGGACAACGCAGTGTTCGCCGCATGCCCAGTACCCATGTCCGCCAAAGCGCTAACGCATCCACTTCCCGCAATAAGATCACCGTACAGCTTCGTTTTAATATCTATATAGTGCTTATCGTCTTCCTTAGAGTAAAGAATGGCTTTTCGACGGCCAGTGCTTGTACCCGACGTCCTATAAACGGTCAAAGAAGGATCAAAGGGTTGATTATAATAATAGGTATCTAGCGTTGTCGACGTCATAAGTGGAAGTGTCTCTAAGCTATAATTCGTTCTTTCGCCGCCGATCAGCCCCCTATACCAGGGAAATGCCTCAATTACTTTAAGCAACTTATCCTGTAATTTTTCTTTGTCGAGCAGCATGATGGCCGCCTCCTGTTGACCGCATGCCGCAGCCCATAGATAAATACCTACCATAATCATATGTCGAATTCTTTCAGTGTGTTCTACGATTTGGTAGTTGCCCAATCAAAAGCTAAGGCATTTCCGTAATATAGCCTATGGATCTTTTAAGACGGAGGGGCAGAATGATGAATCAGATCAGTCGTATATCTAATAAGCTAACGAAGACGAGGGTGCTGGTTAGAAATCAAGAGTTAAACAAACATGTCCCGCTTACAAGAAAAATGGATAAGAACACGCTCTATGAGATGCTACAAAAATATAAGATGGTGTACATTAAGCCTTGCTGCGGATCTTTAGGACAGGGCGTGATACGGGTTGATCTTGCACGCGCACAATACAGCTATCAATCCGGTACCCAAGTACACAAATTTTCTGATTACGACACGGCCTATCGAGCTATCTTACGAGAGACCCAAGGAAAGTCCTATTTAGTACAGAAGGGGATCAGGCTGTTGGTTTACGATGGCCGCCCCTTCGATATCCGGGTGATGGTGCAGCGCAATTCTAAGGGTGGGTGGGAAGCAACAGGGGTTGCAGGACGCGTGGCGCATCCCCGCAAAGTGGTTACAAACGGAAGTCAGGGAGGAACGATTTATCCGATAGAGGAATTATTGAAAGGCTACACAAGCGCAGAGAATTGTAAAATATTAATCCGATCCCTGAAGCAAATTGGAGTCAAGTCTGCCCGGCAGCTTAGCACTGTCTATCCCGGCCTTCAGGAAATCGGTGTGGATATTGCCTTAGATCAACGTCTCAAGCCATGGATCTTGGAAGTGAATACCGCTCCTGATCCATGCCCGTTTACTAAGCTGAAAGACACCCGTATGATTGACCGAATTGTCAGATATGCAAAAGTATACGGTCGCACATACAATCTTAAGTGCATGAAATCAAAACAGGGTGTCGTGTGAAGCATAGAGATTAGAGAATCCATGGGCCGCGGCGAACTGTGAATCCTCAAAACTACAATTCGCCTTTTTGTACAGAGGTATGTTTCGGGAGTTTATAAGATAGATGAGAATAGACGAGAAACGCCCTCTTTAAATTTGATCAATAAGGATCTTTCTTTATAACGTTCAGGGGTAAGTTCTGTACTTAACTGGCTATCTTCAACAAACAATTCTTGAAGCTGTTTAGCCACTTGCTCATCATATACAATCGCATTAACTTCGAAATTAAGTCTAAAGCTCCGGGAATCAATATTCATTGTCCCAACAGATGCTACTTCTTCATCAACTACAATCGTCTTAGCATGCAAAAAACCATTTTCATATAATAGAATTTTTGCCCCATAATTCAATAATTCACCTGCATACGCCCAAGTTGCCCAGTAAACAAAAGGGTGGTCAGGCTTATTTGGAATCATAATCCGTACATCCACACCGGATAGGAGTGCAATTTTACATGCATCCATAAAACTGCTATCCGGAATGAAATATGGCGTCTGAATATATACACTCCGTTTGGCATTTAAAATAAGCTTAATATACATGTTTTTAAGATGTTCAACTAGCGAGTTGGGACCACTAGACACAATTTGAACAGGACTTGATCCGACACTTCCTTCAGTGGTAAAGGAAAATTGATCGAAGCTTACCTGATGCTGTTTCCGGGCATGCTTCCAATCCAGAATAAATCTGCCTTGAATTTGATTAACAGAATTTCCCTTCATTCTAAAATGCGTATCCCGCCAATAGCCAAACTTTTTAACTATCCCTAAATACTCATTTCCCACATTAAATCCACCAATATAAGCAATTTCTCCATCGATAATACATAGTTTTCTATGATTTCGATTATTCATTCGAAAATTTATCGGTCTAAGCAGTGATGGGAAAAACACCTCTACTTCTCCACCCGCAGAAAGTAGTTCTCTAAAGAACTTAAGAGAAAGTCTCTTGGAGCCGATTTCGTCATAGAGAACCCTCACTTTTACGCCTTCTTTGGCTTTTTTAGTTAATTCATCTCTTAATTTTGTTCCTAAATCGTCAGGCTGGATGATGTAATATTGAATGTTGACCTCTTTTTTGGCATTTCTAATATCATTAAATAAAGAATCAAACTTTTGTTTACCATCGTTAAAAATAGCTATCTCGTTATCTGTTGTCATTAGCGCATTCGATGAAACAAGGTTCATATGAATTAAATCAGCATACTTCGTTAACAAAGAGCTCTGATCCTTGCGTTGATCCTTTAATGTAGCCAATTGATGGTCTACAGTTGATTGCAGATAATTGCTTTCTTCCACTGAAAGGCCAAAAAAATTCTTTTTTGCTAAATTACGGCCAAGAAACAGATAAACAATAAAGCCCAAAATGGGAATGAAATAAAACACCATAAGCCACGCCCACGTATAACCAATATCTCTCCTCTCGAAAAATAAAAAACCTGCAGAAAGCAATATGTTTATAATCATAACAAAAGAAAGTATCCACGTGACCAGACTGCTGTTGTCCATTAGGAGTTCCTGCCTTTCTTATCTTTCTATAGATGCCGGTATTTCTAGTTTTGCCAAAAGACAGTTTATCCATCGTCTGATAAATCAATACTTCTGTAAATGACTAGATAGAGTACTATAGCATAATTGTCCATCTAAGAAAACATTTGATAAAAAACTCAAAAATTAAAAGATAAAATCATAAAAATTCACATAAAAACAACAGCCCTAATGCAGTAGTTCTGCATCAGAGCTGTTGTGACTTTTTAATTTGAGAAATATTTAAACAATTTATTGTAAATTAAGGACAATTTCTCTCCCAGAAAGAGTGACAATGGTTAACGCTCCATCGCTGAGCTTAACTTTCAAATCTTGCTCAGGTGAATGCTTGAAGACGTCATCAGCTTGATCAGCCTGAATATCCAAAGCCTCCTCTGAAGGTGAACCAAATATAGCCGACGCGAGCCAATGAATGCCCGGCAGAAGGGTGGTCGTCAGCATCGGCAGGACCGTCCGAGGGCGAAGGAGATTCGTATTGGCATTCGGCCAAACCAGCTCACCCTTCCGGCAGCCTAGCAAATCCTTGATTCCACTGGTTCCCCAAGCAGTGGAGGCCATCGCACCAGCCACATCGATCTTCGATAACATTTCATTCTCTTGCCCAAGTGCGAATCCACCCTCTGCGGTATCCAGCGACCGTCCAGTTTCGACTCGATGAATCCGAATATGCCAAGGAAGTCCGGCGACAACCCAAGTCTGAACCTCGACATTGGCCCACGGCCTCCAGACGGAACGAAGGACGTTGTCTATAATCTCAGACTCTATATTCTGGCGTCGTACCCGGTATAAGTTGTCTCCGCGCTCACTCAGCGCAAGCATAGAGTCGAACGCTCCTTGGGAGAGCCCCCATTCGGAGCGGGGCACGCTGAAGCCGAAGCCTGTTGAATACACGAATTTCTCGTATTTGGCCGAGGTATGGGTATGTTCATTCGTGTATAAATGTCCGCTGTTGAAGGCTGCCACATGACCGGAAGCGGGCTCGCGGACGATGACAAGATGTGCAGGCTTCTGAACCATGACAGCCGGAATGGCCGGTAGCGGCAGTTCCTCTTCCTTCCAGAACGGATGATCCGCCCCTAGAGCCAGCGGCAGGAAAGTCTTTAACGCCCAATACGGAGAACCGGGAGCATTGTAATTCTCCGCCATGACCAGATTCGGGTAAGTATATCCGATGGTCAGTACGCCATCGGCGTCAACAATCGGCTGGCTGAACCACCAACGCAGATTTCGCAGCACCAGACCTTTCACCACGCCAGCCGGAAATCCTTCAACATCTGCATAGGCAACGGCGCTCCAAAATGCCGACTGGGCAAAGCGGTAAGTCAAGCTACGTCCATAAGGAAGTGTGGAGCCGTCGGGTGCGAACCAGCCGATGAAATCGACAGCAAACAATCGAGCCCGTTCTTTGAACACACGGGAACGTTCGGGGTCTTCCTGCTTCATCAGCTTTGCGTACAGCAGCGCATAGTAATGTATAGCAAAAGGTACATAATAATCGCTGTGGCCATTAATTCCGTCGCTGTACCAGCCCTCTCCCAAATAGAAATCATCCATGCGCTTCAAATTGTTTTCTAGCTGCCTTGCGTCGTAGGAACGGCCGATTTTACGGAATCCGACATTGACTAGAACGTTGAAGAACAGCCAATTGCAGTCATAGCAAGGATGGGCATTTATTTGATTCAGCCAGCGGTATAATTGATCCTGCTCCTTCGGAGCAAGCGGCAACCAAATCCGTTCCGGAATGGCTGCCAATGCGAAGCCGAAAACCGCCATTTCAACCAAACGCTGGTCGTAATCCTTCACCTCTCCCCAATATTCTTCATGAGAAGGATCGGTGCCATGCCGAATGCCATCCAGCACGATGTCCCAGAGTTCGCTGTCCCCACCACCAATGAGCAAGGGTACCAAACCCCACAACACCCGCGAGAAACCTTCCATTTCAGCATTTGCTGCCGAATAGCTCGCCCCTGTTCTACCGATTTTAAGTCGTGCGCTGCCTTTGCTGTAGTGCGGCCGAAGCGGATCCGTCAGCTGCTCAAGAGCGATTACCAGATTCTCACGGGTCTTTAGCGGATTATCGCCAATACGAGAAAAAGATTTCTCATTGTTCATCATAATCCCCCCTACTCCCAATAGAAGGGTCCTGCTGCTTTAAGCCGAGCCAGTGCTTCGACATAGAAAAAATCACCGTAGATAAGAGGAACATCTATATTCCGGTTCTCAGGGTAGTTACTTGTACCATGAAGCAGCAACCCTTCCTCGTCCGCATTGTCCCAACTGCCATAATTCCTGTAGAGAGATTCCACTATTCTTATAGCCCCGTTCCGGTACACATGGGACTCCGAATCATCCACCTGGACGGCTAGCAGCAGCAATCCACTCGCTGCGCAGGAACCAGCGGAGCTATCACGTATCTCGCCGACTTCACCGGGAGCGCGGAAATCCCAATGTGGAACGTGATCCTCCGGCAGTCGGGTCAAGAAGAAATGCGCTACCTGCTTGGCTCCATCCAAGTAGCTTTGCTTTCCCGTATGATGATAGGCAAGCGCTAGGCCGTAAATAGCCCAAGCCGTGCCGCGTGACCAAGCCGATTCGGGCGCAAAGCCTTGCCCACCAAGCTTCTCCACCACTTCACCCGTCTCCGGGTTGAATTTGACGATGTGGTACACGGAGCCGTCCGGTCGGATAAAATGCTCCAGCACAGTATCCATATGCGCCTCTGCGATATGACGATAGCGGGGATCACCCGTTGTCTCGGAAGCCCAGAACAACAGGCTGGTGTTCATGCAGCAGTCGATTATAGCAACTCCACTATTGTCCTTCCCTACACTCCATGGATTCCAAGCCCGAATATAATGCCCTTTCAGATTGAAGCGGGCTGCCAGGTAGTTGGCTGCCTTTAATGCTCGAATTCGTGATTCCTCGCTACCCGTCAATTTGTAATTCGCCACACTGGTAAGAATCCACATGAAGCCTAAATCGTGGTCCAGCTTAACGTAGCCGTCCAGTACCTCGTCGAGTCTCTCTTCGCAGCGCTCCGCGATCATTTTAAGACTTTCGTCTCCACTCTCAGAATAAAACTGCCAGAGCATTCCCGGCCAGAACCCTGCTGTCCACCAGTTCGGCGCTTCAAGCAAGTATTTACCACCTTGACTGGCATGTGGAAATTCTGCGCCGATTTTCCGACTGTTACTTCTTGTCTTTTCAAGTGCCTTGTTCCATGCTTCATCCAGCCAAGTTTGTTTTTCCGCTATATTCATTTCAAACACCGCCTTCTTCGAATAGTTCTCTATTTCTTTCATCATTTATATAAATTGAAAGGTGAATGTCAATTTCCCTTCAGAACCGGGCTGAAGAGCATGAAAGTCGAGCGTATGCCAGACCGTATCCCTGCCAAAATGATCGCGGTACTCACGTGTGATAATCTCTGGCTCTACGATCTGGACATCATAAGTCACTTCCACTCCGCCTACTCCAGTTCCGGGCAGCAGCACGACACCAGAACGAAGGATCTTCGGACGACGCCAGGTTACGAACCGCTCTGTCCAGCTCACTGACTTACCGTTATACTGGTACTCGTCGACTAACTCCAAACGAGGACGCTGCTCTTTATACCAAACCATAGAGCGGATCAGGGATTGGAGATCTTCCGCTTCGTATGCCTGAGACAGCTCTAGCTTCAACTCGTCCCGCTCCACCCCAGCCGACGCATACAGAACTGTAGCACTAT
The DNA here is from genome assembly GCF_002264395.1 of Paenibacillus sp. VTT E-133291. Classification (GTDB taxonomy): domain Bacteria; phylum Bacillota; class Bacilli; order Paenibacillales; family Paenibacillaceae; genus Paenibacillus_AQ; species Paenibacillus_AQ nitricinens. The sequence goes on along the minus strand of NZ_NFVA01000002.1, from coordinate 54,951 downwards.
GCTTCCTGCCAGCCAGTTGATACTGGCCGTCGATGATCGGAACCGAATGTCCCTGCGAGCCGTTACAATCATATTGATAACGGCCAGCCCCAAAATATTCAGCCGTATACTCTCCACTGCCGAGATCAGCTGCATAGATTTCGCCTCCACCTAACAGAATGAACTGTCCCAGATCATTATGATTATGAGGTTCAGCGTTATGCCCTCCCTTCGCCGCGAAGCCGAACGAGCTTCCTCCGGATATATATCGTGAAACGAGCCATGCCGCATCAGGAAGATAATAGCTGGCCGCTTTCCAATCCTGGTTCTCTTCCAGATCACTGGTCTTTCTCCAAATCAGATTTCGAAAGGCCGGGGCCCAGCGACTACAGTGATCCTCTGTGAAAGGAGCACGCAGCTCAGAAGGTGGACATTCGACATCTGGATAGATATCAGCTAAATAATGAGACAGTCCCATATGAATGTGAATTTGAGGCTCAGAGTCAGAGAAATTAGCGACAAAGCTGCTCCCAAGAAAACATTTCTGCTGGAATTGAGCAATGCTCCGCACTTTGTCCGTTGCAAACCAGTCTGCTCTTCCCTCACTTCTAACCCGGAGAAGATCGCTGTAATACGTGAAATAGCCAAATCCGTAGTTCCAGTAACTCAGACCTTCAAGGCAGGCCCCATCTTCCCCGAAGCCTTCCAGATAGTAGCTCATGCTGCGCTCTGTCTTCAGCAGGATATTCGTCAGCGCAGCAGGATCATCCAACATCAATAAGGCGGCTGCCCCGATCGACCCTGCGCACACTGCTGCCCAGTTATGACGTGCGGTCTCCCATTCATAAGGACCATGTTCTATAAAAGGTCGAAGTATTCTCTGCTCTACTTCATGTCTGATTCGGGATTGAAGAAGCAGCGGAAGTCGTTCTCCCAGTAGAAGTAAAACTTCACTAAGGGTAAAAGCGGTCTCTGAGGAGAACAGATCAATAAACTGATTGATATTCACTGAATGATGATCTAAAGGAAGATGGGCTGGCAGGCACCATGTGTACTCTTCGCATATAGACCACAGGATGTTTTCCAGATTCTCCAGAAGTCTGAGATCATCCGGCTCAAGCAAGCTCATAAACACATATGTGTTCAGCCTTCTTCTCCGTTCAAAATATACCCGTTCATACTCCAACCTCGAACCCGTGCGCGCAAAAATTGAAAATAGCGTATCCGTCAGCTCCGCTATAGGCTGCCCGTCTATTCTTAGAGCCTCTGCACGGATTTCGCTGATATCTTCCTTTAACGTCTCTGAAGAGGCTGCCTGTTTCCAAAAAGCATCCGAAGCTCCATTCGGATAATACAAGCTCAGATTTGCCGGCTTCAGCACTTGGACAATTTCGAAAAGCTCCTGTCTGTTCATGCTTTCTTCCTCCCTTTGCCCAGTTAGATCAGATCCACCTCTATCTACTCAAGGCATGATCTCTCATAACATCCTCACCGGCTGCAATTCTTTGTGCGGTCCATTTCAATTCTGTCCCTGCCCAGAAAGGATCTGCAGGCAGTAGCCCCAGTGGAAGGAATACCGAAGCGCATAAATAAAGACTTCCCGTATTGATGTAGCTCTCAGCAAGCTCCGGCTGGTAGCCGTATACCCCTGGACGTAGCCATCCGGCCTCATCCAATGTCCCCGTAAATCCCATAGTCCGTGTAATTAAAGCAGTCAAGGCGCAGCGTACCTGTGAGGGGAATAGCGCATCCTCCAGAAAATGCTGCAGCGCCGCTTGGGATAGCAGTTGAAATGCACCAAAACGGTAAACGATGGAACGCCCGATGAACGGATACGTACCGTCTGGCGCAATCATTCGTTCCAGAACCGTTGCGTATCGTTGTGCCCGCTCTACAATCAAGAGCTTCAATTCGGAATATTGCTCCGATTCCCGTTCAAAGAGTGTAACCACATCCACAAGCATCGGCTGAATGACAAAGCTATTGTAATAATCCCAGTGGAAATCCTTACCGTCCCCGTATATGCCATCCCCTTTGTACCAATCCATAAACATATGGATCGCATATCCCACGCGCATCCGGTCATATTCTGAATCGCCGAGGATATATAAAGCTGCTTCGACCATTGCGCTAAATAACAGCCAGTTGCTACCGCTAGGCGCTGTCCGGCGCGTTTGCTTCAAAGCTGTTATTAAATTACCTTTCACCCGCTCATTCAGCTGCCCTGCAAGCCGCTTCGGTGCACGCACCAAAGCATGAGCGAGGAATGCCGCATCGACCAACGGTTGGCCTTCGGACTTAAAATCCATATAGTCAGGCGATGATGGATCAACAGCAGCATCGATGCATTCCAGCATCAATATGACATAACGAGCCCTGAGCACTTCTTCTTCACCCTCCAGCCCTTTAAGCTCTAGCCAGGGAGCCATTCCACAGGATAACCTAGAGAATGCTTCCAAGTGCGCAAATGAACTCCTGTCACTGTTAAACTCCGTAGGTAGCCGTTCCTTTAATTTTCTCTGCGACAAAGCGTCAAGCACTGGGTCCCCGATCTTTAGCATCGTGTCCAGCCAATATTTACGCTGTTTCGTACCATTCATACACAATACCGCCCTTCCAGTTGCGTCTATTCAGCAGATGCAGGTTCCCGTTACTCTTGTTCTGACCAGCTATATACTTGGTTGATTGCGTAATCTTCTTCTATAGTTTAGTGTTATGTTATTGCAATGTCTTTGCGATTTATGATCATTTATTGCGTATCTTGCGATCAATTTGAAAGGGGCTCTCTCGATGAAACATGCCCAGTATTATCAGCCGTTCGAAGGCGACATACTGGCGGGCATCGGCAATTCACCGATCTCACCCACCAAAGATTTTCATATTCATGATCACTTTGAAATCTTTCTATTTTTAGGCGGCACGGTGAACGGATTTGTGGATCAATATAGCTATCCGCTTCAGCGGGGCAATGTGCTCTTATTCAACAATCACGAGATTCATAAAATCATTAATCTATCTCCGGAGCCTTACGAACGTTTAACTATTCATTTCAAAGCTCCACTTGTATATCCCTTCTGTACTGCAACTACAAATCTGCTCGCCTGCTTCCAGAACCGTCAGAACGGAGAGTATAATCTGGCTCAAATGGATGAAGCGCTGCTTGCAGAGTTTATGGCGCTTGCTTCCTGCCTGATTGCATCCTTGGAGAACCCTCAATACGGCAGCGAGGTTTTGGCCCTTACATATCTGATTCAGATCCTTATCCTCATTAATGAGCTATATAGCCGTACCGTTTCCACTATACCTAGCATTATTTCCTCACATATTCAAACAGCCATGAGCTATATTGATAACCATCTCCATCTGAATCTATCGCTTGAGCAGATCGCCGGGGAGTTGAACGTCGATAAATATTATCTTAGTCACCTGTTCAAGCAACAGACCGGAGGAACAATCTACCGTTACGTCCTGCTGAAAAAGATCGCGTTATCCAAACAGCTCTTAACCGCTGGAAACTCCGTTTCCGATACCTGTTATCTATCCGGCTTCAATGACTATGCCAATTTCATTCGTACCTTCAAGAACATCACGGGCATTCCACCTGGAAAATACGGCAAAAAAAGCTGATCTTGCCACTTATCAACGCTCCGCAATTGTACTCTGAAGCTATAAAGAACCTGACAGCCCGCTACAGCAGCTGCCAGGTTCATTGAAGTACGGGCCTTACAAATGCCCCAGCAGATTGGCAATGACTTGTGCACTTTCGGCACGGGTCATCAGCTCTTGAGGCGCGAATTGCTTATTGCCGCGTCCCTTAATGAGCTCCGTCTGCTCAGCAATCCTTGCTGACTTCTGTGCCCAGTCATGAATCTGGGAATAATCACTGAACGAGCCCGCAGAAACTTCTTCTACCTTGCTGCCATGTAAATATTCATAAGCCCTGACGATCATCACAGCCATTTCCTCACGGGTGATGCTGTGATCCGGTGCGAAAGTATCCGAACTGCGGCCAAATACAATGCCCGCTTCGCTTACAGCTGCAACGGCTTCGGCATACCAGGCTTTGGAGTCCACGTCAACGAACGTCGAATGACCTCCTGCCTCTAACCCTAACGCTCTTGCAATCATGGTCGCGAATTGTGCTCTTGTCACTTTCCCCTGTGGATTAAATTCGGTATTAGAAATGCCTTGAATAATATGTTTGGCAGCCATGGTCTTAATAACATTACTAGCCCAACTATCTGCACTGACATCCGAGAAAACCTTGTCATATTCCAGGACCGCAAACTGGCTAAAATGCTGTATTTCCGCATTCCATTTTCCAGCAGTTAGCGTTCCACCCATAAACTCAAGAGCTCCGTCCCCGGCGATATAGTAGAGGCCGAGCAAATCGGTATTGGCATCCGAATCGACGGTGAAGGTAATCGTCAATGGCTTGTCAAAACGGGGGATCGGAATGGCAGTACCGTCCACACCTATACCTTCCAAGCTGAAGTTAATTACATCGCTTGCAGCAGTTAACTGAACCGAACGGTTGACAGCCGGGTTATTCATAAGCTGTTCCACGACAGCTCTTGATACCTTCCCGGCCGAGAGCTTGAGGCGTGCCCCATCTGCTTGATCTCCCCCAGCTTTCTCTTGGATGCTCTTCAGCGCTTCCGGAGTCAGCTGAATAGTTAACGTAGGCCATACGAGACGTAGCGTATTTACCCCGATGAGTTCTGATAACCCCTCAGGAAGCAGTACGGAATCTGTAGTTTCGTTAAGCTGAACCGTTATAACCCCTCCAACCGGAGCGGTAAAATCATCTCTGTCAAGAATCCGTGTGGTTTGCGTCAGCGGTGTTGATGTTGGTAATATCGTCGGCGCTGTTGTTGACACTGGGCCCGGGGTCACTGCAGGTGCAGGTGTTGGCGCCGGACTTGCTGTGGGTTCAACTGTCGGTGTTGGTTCTGCCGTTGGTGTTGAAGTCGGCGGTTGCTGAGCTTCGGCAATTGTAACTGTTCTAGTGACTTCTGCTGCCGCGTTGCCTACGGAATCGCTCACATTATAATGATAAATGTAAGTACCCTCCACTGTAGTATCTAGCGTTTCGATACTGTTTCCATCCTTCGTAATCGTAGCTGTAATACGTTCTGTGATGTCGCCATCGCGGTCATCTACTGCTGTGGCTCCAGCATCTGTATAGCTAGCACCATTATCCAGTTGAACAGATGGTTCACCAAGCAGGGTAATGATCGGCTTCAATACATCCGGATCTTCCGATACGATTACTTTTCGGGTAACTTCAGTAGCCGCGTTGCCTGCAGCATCGCTGACATTGTAATGGAAAGTGTAGATATCCGCTTTCGCCGTATCTAATTCAGTTAGACCATACACTTCACTGCTGACCGTTGTAGTGATGCGGTCTGTGATGTCACCGTCCTCGTCGTCATACGCTGAGGCTCCGGCATCTGTATATTCAGATCCTATCGGCAGATTAACAGTAGTCTCACCATTCAGGGTAATCACCGGTTGAAGACGATCCGGCTCCGGCAGCTTAATCGTTCCGCTGGCAGCAGCTTCCGCCTTCGCCTCGCCCTTGCTCAGCGATACTGTGAAGCTGAAGCTGCCGGCTGTATCATCCGTGGCTTCCTGGAACGAAGATAGGGTGATATCACCCATCGTAACCCCCGTATCACTGAACCCGATTAAACCGTTCATCGTTTGGAGCAGCCAGGTCCGGACTCCGTCTTCGCTGTTAGCTGTTTCCTTCTGCACGCTATATGCAGCACCTTCTATAATACTTTTAGCCTCGTTTACAGCCTGCTCATTGACAATGCTGAACCTGTCCTTCGCCACTGCTAAGTAACTGATCACAGATGCCTGAGTATTCGTATTGTTTATCGAATATTTCACGACGCCGCTCACCGGCAGCGTAAAGTTATGAGTGATCGTGATGCCATTAGGACCTGCGAGTACACCGGTCTTGACCGTTTCGTTCACCGTTTTCCCTTCAGCATCCATATAGCTAAGCGTAATATCCATCGTGCGGTTGCTCATATTCCACCAGTCCCGATGGAATGATGTAATCGTGTACTTCCCTGCGTTTAGTGGGAGGGTGTAGATCAGAGGTGTATTCTTTGTATTCGAGCTGTAGACACCTGTCTGAGTTTTATCCGTAATAACCACGGCACCTCCGAGCCCCTTGAGATTATAATTTGCTCCTGTATTGGTATGACCCCACATAGCACCTGTTGATAGTTGATCCGCAGTGCTGTTCAGGAGGCTGTCGCCCACGAAATTTTTGATCACCGTATAGGGTGGTGTGACACCATCCGCCGAAACACCAACATCCAAAAAGTATACGAGACCTTCTGGCACCACTTCTACATAAGCAGTGGTTTTTAGATTGCCATAAGTACCAGTTACAGCTACCCTTTCATACGGCGTGTTGAAGCTAACTGCACCTACATTCCACTTCACTGGCACAAGTAATTTAGATCCGTCTTCACGGGTAGCCTCCAGCTTATCAGGAAGAGTCGGCAGTTTACCGACAGAAGTGGCAGTATCCTGAGGAGCCGCAAGCTCCCTTACATCCCCTGTAGTCAACTGGTTCTGAGCGGAAGTGAGACGTCCCGCAAGATGAATGGCTCCTTCTTGATCCAATCTGTAGTCAGCCGCATTCTCCAGCGCTTCCTCTGCGGCACGCTGTGCGGTGGCAAAAAGCAGCCAATCTCTCTCAGAATACTCATCCAGCTTGTTAATTTCTTTTGCAGCGGTTACTGCGGCTTGCAGCGTTGCTGTATCCACAGCACCTTTTACTTCACCGGAAACAACTGCCACCGCGTCCACAACCAAAGTGCCGCTTAATACCCTTATCTGAACGTTATGCTGTCCATATTTAAGTCCGCGAAGCGTGTACGTTTGGTAAAGTTCTTTAGAGGCCATCGTATCGGCTGACAGCATGACAATTTCATCATCAACAGTCACTTCTAACTTAGCCGAGCCATTATTCGGTCCCAGAATATCTAGCCCAGTGCCTTCAAAAGAATATTCCATCGTTGCATCCGCACCTTGACTAGTGGATAAGGAACGTTGGTAAATATACATACCGGCACCATTTTGATGACTCCACAATCCGTTGTATTGCAATTTAGGGTTAGGTGTAGCTGCCAGGTCATACATTTCAAGATTATCCAGTAGTTCGGAATAGTACGGCGCATAGCCGTCAACCGTCTCAACTTTCAAATTGTCGAAGCGAACATGATAATATCCGCTGGCTAAATCTACCCGTCCAGACAATTCTGGATTTGGATCTGCATAAGCGGCCAGTTTCACATCATCCAGATAAGCAGTCACTTTATCGCCTGCAACTTGAACGGCTATGTTATGCCAAGCATCATGTGCGGCGTTGAATCCAGCCAGCTTAACTCCACCGGAACCGCTCACTACATTCCCACTCGCTACTGCACTATTATTGACCAGCAGCTGCCAGCCTCCGTCAAACCAGAATTTCAGCACATAAGGTGTGCCGTTTATAGTGTGAGAGCTGCCACCTCCTTGATACCGTGCACCAATCGCAGCATAATTGTCTCCTTCCTGCGTACTGTTCGTCTCGAACGAAACATCAACACTAGCCTTGTAATTCGTCCATCGGTTATCACCGATAGCTGTTACGGGGTCTCCACCGTTCCAAGTGCCACCTAGCCCCATCATTTCGGTATCCAGCTGTTGGCGCAGAACATAGTTGTCCGTCCCGTCCGGAAGATAAGCCTCGAAGGCGCCGTTACGGTCATGCGTATAGCGCGGTATCACACTTTTAGAGCCGCCACGGGATTCTATATAGCTTTGGGTGCCCACACTCTGCCCGCCTGCCCCGATTTTCACAACGGATTGATTGGAATAGTCAAAATCATCCGCATACAGGATATTGTCTGTGGTATTTTGCACCCTGCCCGTTGCATCGGTATCAAGCACGGTGCGGTCGCCTTCTACAGGTATCGGCGTCTGAAATGCCTCATTATCCTTATTCTCCAAAGTGGTCACAGTCACTGTCGAATATGGTTTGACATGAATGGTATAAACCCCGCTGCCATCAGCAACGATATCCCCGAGATATTTCATATAATTGCTGTTAAAAGCTTTTCCCGCGTCTGCCGCACGAGTCTCCCACACTTCCAGTGATGGATTGTCCGTATAACCCATATTGACTGTCTGTAGCTTGTAGGTTTTAGCATACTCGCTGTCATTTACGATAACGGTCGAGAAATCACTCTTATCAGGTGCAGCAAGAGTCATATAGCTAGGAGAACCGTTGCGGCCGCTGACAGGGTTAGTGCCTGTTGCCCCCGTAGAGCTAGCCTTAGGAACCGCTCTCCAAATCCCTGCCGTATTATTCTCGTTCTCCCAGCCCAGATTTGCGAACCAGCTGTAATGCTGCAGTGTAACAAGACCTGCATCATAGTGAATCCAGCCCGACCACGGATCACGTGCGCTAACTAGTTCCTTAAATGAATATTGTCCACCCTCGTAGAATGAACCGATGGCTGGCTGATAAATAAAATGCGTCCGGCGGGAATTGACGAATCCTTTAATAATCGTATTGCTCATCTCCAGCGGACTGCCAACACCGCCGATGCCGGTTCCTTCCACTGTAGGGTCTTTCACATTATTGTTGGGACGGAAAGCAGAGTTACTGAAGGTTGACTGCGCCTCACTGTTCCATACTTCAATATCATATTGTTCCGCGAGCTTTTTGAAATTCCCTGCGCTGTCGTCGTCAGTGTTATAGTGATATCCGGCGATCGGAGCCGCATCCCTTAGTGAAGCGTCGCTTACCATACTGCCGCCAAAGGAACCGATCCCTACTTCATCAGAGATCACAACCTTGATCTGGTTATAGAGCGCTTGCTCCTCTGGACTTGCAAAACCTTCGTTATCTGTTTTAACTCGCTCAGCGTACTGTTTGGTCCATGTCAAATCCGGCGAATGCTCGTTGATATGAGGATTCACGTAGTCGACCATATAACCATACTCTCGGTAAGCGGCAAGAATCGTCTTTTTATACCAGGTATAGATTTTATCGTTGTTGCTTGCCCAGGCCGGAGCACTCCATCGCAGAATGCTGACCTTGAGACTCGGATTAGTAGCCTTGGCGTCTGCCGCAAGCTGGAATCCGGGATGCCGGGTGACATTGGCTTCTTCATCGGCCGTACGCATGGTAGCCGGGTCCGGACCGGTAGAATTGTTGCGGTCATTGCCCATCTCGATTTTTACATGCGTCATAATGGGATGATCTCCACCGAACAGAATCCGCAGCATCTCCATGTATGCATCCGGATGCTCTGCCTTATAATCCATCAATAGGGCACTGGTGCTGTTGGCACTCAGTACGCCAAATCCCTTGAACGTGAGGCCGTTGACATTGTCTGCTTTAATATCGTTGCCGTCGAGCAGAACCTTGACCATAGAAGCTGCGGTCTGCCGAGCCTCTTCGATCTCTTTCTGAATCCCGCCCTTAGCAATGGCGAACCAGCTCAAGATAGATTTCTCACCGGAAACATAGGCATAGGTTAATGTCATAGGACTGCTAGCGTCGATATCACCGGGAATAGTGAATTCGCCGGAAATAAGCTGAGTGACATTAGTATTGAATGGTGCAAACGATATCGTCTTTGTTACCCCATTTGTATCCTTATATTCGATCTGAGGCTGTATTACTCGAGTGCGGCTACCATACCAATCATGAAAACCACTACTGAGTGTATAGGTTCCAGCTTCTGGAGCCATTAATTTATATACAATATGATTGCTAGTAGGGTCGGCACGAAGTCCTACTGTCCATATAGATGGATCAGTTGCAGGATCGGCAAGTCCCCCGTCTTTGGAGTTTTTCACTTTGTTTATGGAATCATCAAATCCCCAGATTGTCGTTCCGCTGACATATTTCTGATCCGGTGACTGGTTGATTAGCAAGCTACCTGTCAGCGTTTTGACTGCTTCGTACAACGGCGAAGCAGTAGGGACATTTCCTACGGAATCTCCCCCCCTGCCGCTATCCACAAAGTAAACCAATGGATGGTTTGAAGATGGGATAACTTCTACGCTGGCAACAACCGGTTCTCCGTTCGCTGTACCAGTTACTGACACTGTGTCATAAGGTACGGCAAAGGTATCTTCGCCAATATTCCATTTCACAGTTGCAGACTGGCCTCCAATATCAATGCTAGCAGGCAAAGTAGTTTCTGCAGATGTCTGCACGCCCATATGGGCAGCTGCGAAGATCGGATCCATTGTTGCCGCAAATACAGTTGGCATATGGAATGCCGGAAACATTCCTACTACGAGCGCAGTGGTCATCATTATTGAGATTAACTTTTTTCCAATGGCGTACTTTCTGTTCATTCTCTAATCCTCCTTTTTGCTGCAAATAGCTTTTCGGTATGCTCCATGCTGGAATTTGTCAACGGCAAAGACAACAAGAAAGCGCATTCATTTCATAGGTAAGCTAAAAAAACTGGCAGCATGCGAAGACTGCAACTGCCAGGTTCAACCTATCTAGCCTTTAATACCAGATGCTGCGACGCCTTGCACGAAGTACTTCTGAAGTGCCAAGAAAACAATCACAACCGGAATAATGGAAACCACACTTGCAGCCATAATTAGACCGTATTCGGCGGAATATTGCGAAATGAACATTCGGAGTCCAATTTGAATGGTCTTAAGCTTTGTATCCGTCAAATAAATCATTGGTCCCAAAAAGTCATTCCATGTGGCAACAAAGGTGAAGATCGTCAATGTGGACAAGGCTGGCTTAGATAACGGCAGCATGATTCTCGCCCAAATCCCATATTCGCTCAAGCCATCGATTCGGGCCGCCTCGCATAATTCATCTGGGACTCCCTGATAGAACTGGCGCATCAGAAATACTCCGAAAGCCGAGAATGCCTGCAATAGAATGATTGCCAGATGGGTATTATTAAGTCCCATGTAACGCATCAAGATAAATTGCGGCACCATATATGCCTGCCAAGGAATCGCAATCGTAGCGATATATCCAAGGAATAATACATTTTTCCCTCTGAATTGCAGTTTGGAGAACGCATAAGCAGCAAAGCTTGAAGTCAGTAGCTGCAATATCGTTACGATAATTGATAATTTCGCTGTGTTATAAATGAAGCGGTCCAGCGGAATTCGGGTCCAGATATCCACGAAATTCTCCCAGCGCGGATTTGCCGGAATCCATTGCATCGGAAACGAGAACACATCCTTGTTCAGCTTGAGTGAAGAAGACAACATCCATATATATGGAACAAGCATACAGAGCACTGTCGCAAATAACAAAATATACACTAGCACCATTGTGCCGATTCTAATTCCTTTATTTGTACCCACCATATCTTTTGAATCCTCCTATTGTCCGTATTTCTTCTCGCCGCGGAACTGGACGATGGTGATGCCAAGTACCAGCAGAAACAATACAATGGCCATGGCGCTGGCATATCCGTAATCAAGCGAACGGAACGCCGTATTGTAGATTTGATAAACCATAACCCTTGTAGAATCGTTCAGCTGGTTATCAGCGCCGGCAAATAGGTTGATAAAGATATCGTAGACTTTGAATGAATTGATGACTAGAATCATCAGCACAAAGAAGGAGGTAGGCGCCAGCTGAGGGACCGTCACATTGCGGAATCTTCTCCATGCATTGGCTCCATCAAGTTCAGCAGCCTCGTACAATTCAGGGTTGATCCCCTGAAGACCTGCCAAGTAAATGACCATGTAATACCCCATGTTTTTCCATACCGTAAACAGTATTACGGTGAACATCGCCCAGTGTTTATCCGCTGCCCAGCGGGGAAGCTCCTCCAGTGGGATGCCGGTAAGGGTATGCAGAATATTGTTGATCGGACCCATCGTAGGGCTAAAGATAAAGTTCCATACGGCAGCAACAGCTACCAATGAAGCTACATATGGGAAAAAGAATACGGTTCTCATGAAATTGCGGGCCATTATCTTCTGATTAAGCAGAATGGCCAGCGCGAGCGCCACAATCATAGTGAACGGTACTACGCCAATAGTGTAAACAATGGTATTCCATAATGCTTTGTGAAATGTTGTATCTTTGATAAGCCGGGTGAAATTGTCCAGTCCGATATACTTCATTGGATTGGCCCCGTCCCATTTCACAAAAGCAAGAATAAAGGCAAAGAACATGGGTACCAGCGTAAACACGGCAAATCCGATAAAGTTTGGCGCAATGAAGCTGTAAGCTACCAGGTTTTCCCGGACACCTTTAGACAAATGTCGTTTAGGGATCTTTTTTGTACCCAATATGGTTTCGTTCTGCATGCTTTCTCCTCCAAACCTTCTATAAAAGGCGGGCATACACCCGCCCTTAGAATTCACCAACTCTCTTCAGGTTAATTGTTCAAGAGCTGCTGTACGCGCGTATTCATATCCTTCAAACCTTCGTCGATCGAAGCGTTTTTGGTCATAATGTTATCGTGGGCTTCGTTCAGGATGACTTCAATATCTGCACTCTTTTCATGCATTGGCATTTCCAGATACGTCTGAACCGTAGTCAGTGCTGCCTTACTGTTCTCATCCGCAGGGAAACCGTCAATGGATGTGATGGATTGGATAACTTCATCGTTCTTAATCGCTGGAATGGTTCCGGTGGAAGCAATAACTTTGGCACCTTCTTCACCCGTCACAAAGTTCATGAAATCAAGGGCAGCTTCTTTATTTTTAGATTTCTGATTTACAGCCAGGGAAGTAATTGTACCTAGGGTTGTGCCTGCTTCTACACCATCCGGGTGAGGATATTTCACAATTCCCCAGTGGGTTGATTGGGACTCGCCGCTCTTCACCTTTTCAATTTGTGTCGCTATAAACCAGCTACCCATATTCATCATGGCAACGGAATTGTTGTAGAATACACCAGAATAATGCGTACTTGAAGTCTTCAGTGTGGCGTAATCCATAACGATTCCATCTTCCTGTTCTTTCAAGATCCGTTCATAGGTTGGCTTCAGGAAATCATAGTTGCCACCAACAACGTTGTTCTTGCCGTCTAGAATACCGAACAATTGAACTGCACTCCGCCAAGTATGGTAGTGGGCTCCATATACTTTTTCAGCACCACTGCCGGAGGTCATTTTTCTAGCTAGTTCATCATATTGGTCAAATGTCATATCGTTGCTCGGGTACTCCACTCCTGCTTTGTCGAACAAATCCTTATTGTAGTAAACGACCCAGAAATCACTACGGAAAGGAAGCGCATACACTTCGTCGTTCACTTCGATCTGTTCTACAGTACCGCCGTAAACGGATGGATCAATGCTTTTGTCGCCCATAAAGCCCTTGAGCGGCTCCAAGTGATTTTGTTTCACGAGGTTTGAGTATCCAGGAATATCCTTAATCGTAAGAACATCCAGATCGGCACCGCCGGACAACTGTGTACTTAGCATGGTCATATAGTCCGTGGAACCAAGATCGACATATTCGATTGTTACATTCGGATGCTCAGCTTTATAGGCTTCGATCAACGGCTGGTAGTATGCTGTGGCTTCCCAATCCCACAATGCCCATTTCAAGGTCACAGGATCCTGTTTCGGTTCAGCGGAAGCGTTTGCAGAATTGCTCTTTTGTGGAGCAGCTGTTGCAGCACTACCTTCGTTGTTGTTATTACCGGAACATCCGGCCAGCGCACTTAGGGAGAGTATTGTGGCGAAAGTCATGCCATAGAATCTTTTCAATTTCATATAAAAATCCCCTTTTCCTTCTGATTGTTTACACTGATCGGCTCATCCGATCTATTTCAAAGTTTAAGACTTTCCCATCTAGAATGGCATGTATTTTCAAACTCAGTTCATTCACTTTTCTTTGTTCTTCTTTTCCTCCTTGCTTCAAACCTGTAAAATCCTATTTAAAACATGTAAATTTCTCAGCTCCTCTGCCGTCCACTGTATGGAATTGCAGGAATATGCTATGTTGTTAATATGGATATCGGTAAACTAGTTAAGCATATTATAAATTATAAATAGAAGATTCACTTTACACATGCATTTATTCAAGGATATTTTTGAAACCGCTTTATATATTTCCGCATTTCGTAGAGGAGTGTTCACAACGGTAAGAAAATCCACTATTAAAAGCCGTATTATTCTCATCATGACTCTATTCGCGCTACTAATCGCCGCTCTGCTGTCTTTTTTCAGCTATGAATTGATCACCTATTATCAGCGTAAAACAACCATTCAGGCGACCGAGTTCAACCTTCAGCTGGTTTCCCATATTATTGAACAAGATTTGATTAATCTGTCCTCTTTGGCGATGACCAGCAGCACCAACTCGTCCACCAATACATTACTTACTGATTATTTTGTATCTCCAAAGGCAAGTGCCAAGGATGCTGTTAATGTCTTTAACGCCATGCAGGAGGATTTTCGGATCAACCGCTCCAATAGCTATGTCCGCCGCTTGATTGTGACGGGTAACAACGGAAAGTTCCTCCAGTTGGATAATTCCGTCAGTACTTCTATTCCACTTACTGTTCACAATATCGGTCAAATTCCCGGTCTTAACAAAGATGCTGTGGAGCAGTGGGAACAAGTGATCAAGGACCCGCTCTCCACCACGAACGGAATCCCATTTATTCTACCGATTTACGGAGATGGTGCTGCCCGGATTGGAACGGTTTATTTACTCGCTAATACTTCCTTAATTACCGACAAACTGAAGGGTTATTCCCTGCCAGAGAATTCCCGAATGCTGCTAACGCTCGGCAACCATCATTATCAGATCATTGGCGATAAAGTAATTTCCATTACACAACCTTATGAACCGGTATCCTATACCAATGAGAAACCTGTTGGACCACAAACCGAGCTGTCCATGATTAAGCTGGAGGAGGAAGAAAGCCAAATCCTGGTCTCTTATCCCGTACGCAGCGGTGTGATTCTGTCTCAGACATTACCTAATGACTTGTTCGCACCCAAAACAAATATATGGATTCTAGTCATGCTCGGCGTTTGTTTATTGGTTATCGTCTTAAGCGGCATTATTACCTTGTACTTAACCCGTACCATCAGTCTCCCGGTAGAGAAATTAAAGAAGCGAATTGATAAGATTGCCCAGGGCAATTTCCTACTGGACCGCAATATTGAATGGAATAGTGAGCTCGGTGATGTCGGACGGGGGATCAACCGACTGTCTCAGGACATTGTTGCACTCATGGATAGTCAACTTGCAGACGAGAAGCAGAAACAGGAGTTGGAATACCGGATGTTACAGAGTCAGATTAATCCCCACTTTTTATACAATACACTGAATTCGATCAAATGGATGGCTACGATTCAGAATGCAACCGGCATTGCAGAAATGACTACCTCACTCTCCAGATTGCTGCGCAGCATTGCCAAAGACAACCGGAGGCTAATGCCGTTAAAAGATGAGCTAAGCCTGCTTGATGACTATTTTCTGATTCAAAAATACCGGTATGGCAGTACGGTCTCGATGGTGAAGGAAATTGAGAATGAGGGACTGCTCTCCGGCCTGATTCCCCGTTTCACGCTACAGCCCCTGGTTGAGAATGCTATCTTCCATGGCATCGAGCCCAAAGGTAGAGGAGATATACTGATCACGGTGAAGAAAAGCGGTTTTGCCGATATCCTGGTCACAATTGAAGACAACGGTATTGGCATGAAGGAAGAACAAATCTCTACCATTCTGTGTGATGCGGAGGATGAAGCTAAGGGTGTGTTCGAGAACGTTGGACTCCGTAGTGTAAATGAGCGTTTACGGCTAGCCTTTGGGGAGAATTACGGTCTTTCGATTGAGAGTGCGTTGGGCCGATATACCCGAATGAAAATCCTTCTACCCTATATGCAAAAAGAGTAGATTGTCAAATCTAGCAAGGATGTGGTCATATTGATCAAATTATTAATCGCCGACGACGAAGCTCTAGTCTGTATCGGCTTGCAGTCTATGCTGAAATGGGAGCAATATCATATAGAGATTGTAGGCATCGCGCACAATGGTGCCCAAGAAGAAGAAATGATTGACACCCTCCGCCCGGACATTGTAATCAGCGATATTAAAATGCCAATAAAAAGCGGTTTGGAGGTTGCCGCTTCAGTACGCCAAAAATATGGTCGTCTTCCATTGTTCATTATGTTGACCAGTTATGAAGAATTTCCATACGCGCGCGCAGCCATAGAGGTACAGGCCACCGATTATCTGGTAAAGCTGGAACTCACACCGGAAGCACTGGCCGAATCCATTCGAAAGGCGATCTCCTTTCTTGAAAGCTACCAGACGATGGAAAGCTACCCTAAACTTGTTCACCGCAGCAATCTTCAGGCGCAGCGTGATAAATTCTTCATTCGTCTATTCAACAACCTGTTCGAGAATAAGAACCAGTACCTTCTGCAGATTGAGGATTTGGCGTTAGATTTGTCCGAGCCCGCCTACCTCGTATGCACTTGCCGGATTCTAGGACCGGACACTGTCCCACCCCGTGGGGATAAGCTGGTCGCCTTATGTTCAAGTACAGTACAAATGGCAAAGGACACACTGGCTTCTATAAAGCCCTGCTATGTAACCAGTCTGGACTTGCGCAATTTTGCCGTTGCTCTGCCTGTCCCCGGAGTAGATCCCCGTAACTGGATGTCTGACATTGAGAAGCAACTTAAAGACATGGCATCTGTACTACATAACTATTTCAATGTAACGATTATTGGTGCCATAGGGTTTGCAGTCGAAGACCCTTATTTGCTGCGGGAGAGCTATCTAGCAGCCCGAAAGGCATTGCCGATTGCCGTGAAAAAACGGTCTTTTGTTTTCTTTGCAGAAGGTGAATCACTTGAGCAGGAGCATTCACTCTTTGATTTCTCCGAATCTCGTTCGGAGATCCGCCGTGCTTTTGAAGAACTAGATACCCTTGCTTTGTACACCATCATCTCCAAAATGATCGAAATCTTCGAAGACCGGCCTGACTTATTGGTAACCGCTACCGATGCTGCCTGCAATATTCTATATATGGCTACTTCGCTTCTTGCGGATGGAGAAAACATTGTCGAGCATATCTTCGAAAATGAGCCGGAAGGTTACCGGTCCATCTATCAGATGCATACAATTGAAGAAATCGCCGGCTGGTTGGTTAAGTTCCGTGACGGCTGCTCGGAAATTCTCTCTACTCGAAGACAAAGCTATAAAGAACAAATCGTCAAAAATGTCCAGGAATACATCAAAAGAAATCTCGGCACTAAGCTTTCACTGAACCAAGTGGCAGATGTCTTTAATTTCAGTCCCAACTATTTGAGCCATCTGTTCTCCAAAGTCGCTAAGGTCAACTATGTGGAATATATCACGGAAACCAAAATCACTGCAGCCAAGGAAATGATGGCACGAGGAGATGGGCGTATTTACGAAATTTCACAAAAACTTGGTTATGAAAGTGCCTTCTATTTCAGTAAGGTCTTCAAGAAAGTGACGGGGAGTTCTCCCAGAGAATATATGCAACAAATTGAAACAGGTCACTAAGTGATCACCGAACCCAGCAAAGGAAGCTGCAATCCTACGCAATAATAGATACGACTCCATCCGGCAACAAAAAATCTCGTTTCCGAGACAAAGGTCTGGGGAACGAGATTTTTTGTTCGTAATACCAGCCCTATTCGGTAAGCTATCACCAGAGGCAAGTACCCGTAATTATTTCATTTGAGCTTGTTCTTCTCTAGTAGGACCAATTACGCCTGGTACAGGAAGACCTGCTTGACGTAAGAGAACTGTCATTTGACCACGATGATGTGTCTGATGATCAATCAGCGATCTAAGCATAGCACCACGAGGCGTTAATCCAGCAAAGGTCTGCACACTCTCAACCATTTGTTCGTCCGTTAATTTCTCTACTTCAGAAGCAATATTAGCCGCAATGTTCTTATAAGCCTCAACAATCACACTCGCTTGAGCTGGAACTTCCTTCGGATTACCTACTGGAGTAAGTGTTAATCCTACCTGACCCCCAAAGAACATCGGACAGGTTGCCAAATGCCAACCTAACCATCCCAATGAGCTGTGACCTTCCACAATTACCTGATCTAATTTATCATCGGTAAGCGATTCAAGAACACGAATTGTCCCTGCAGAAGCACTTGCCCAATCTCCTAGAAAATCTTGAACTGTTCTGTACATTTTAAAACTCCTTTATTAGTCGTTAAGCAACGATTACTTAGTCATACCAATTAAATTATAACCTGTCACATGTCTTGTTACAAATAATCAAAAATCTGGTCTATGGTTCAGGATGTTACATTTCTACTCGATTATATCGCAATCTGAAAGTATTTCCGGTTTATGGCGCATGCTATCCAAATTGGTTATTTTACGGATTACTTTACACGGTACACCTGCAGCAAAAGAATTTTCTGGGATGTCCTGGGTCACGACACTACCTGCACCGATTACGCATCGATCACCAATCGTAACACCTCCACATACCGTTACATTTGCTGAGAGCCAAACATCGTTACCAATGCTAACTGGCTTAGCATAGCATAAAGACGCAGCATCACCATTTTGATCAAGCATTTGCCTGCGCTCGGAGGCAACGAATGGGTGAATAGGTGTAACGATGGTTACATTAGGTCCAAAACTCACATGATCACCTATCGTAACCTGTGCATCATCCTGGACTGTAAGGTTATAGTTTCCAAAAAAATGATCACCAATTTTTGTATGAACACCATAATGAAAAAAAATGGGACCCTGGATAAAACTATGCTCACCTATGCTATCAAGTAACCGTGACAATATCGCTTCCCGCTCCTCTGTCTCATCCTCAAATGTTCGACTATATTGGCTGCTCAAATTGTGGGCGAGAAGCTTTATACGCTTTAGTTCTGTGTTACCTGGATTGTATAATATCCCTTTGAATATTCGCTCTTCTTCTGTCAAAAGGTTCACCTCTTTTAGTTTTTAGACAGTAAGTTCAATTTGAATGTTTTCCGGCCCTAAAATACTGCTTTCATAATATCCGTCACCTGTGGTCCGCGGCCCACTTAACGTTCTAAAGCCCGCTTCTGCCAAATGCTTGGTTAGCAGATCTACTTGTTCCTTACTGCCTAAGCTGAAAGCTAAATGAGTTAAGCCCGTCCGCAAGAGATCATGAACTCCTTCTACCATATCCGGTCTGCTCATAATCTCCAATCTCGCGCCGCCCTCAAACGTGAGGAAATAGGTTCTTAATCCCGTTTTGGGATTAAGATATTGTCTATTTGACTCAGCATTAAAAAATTGACTATAAAATTGTCTACAGCTCTCTAAATCTTGTACATACATAGCAATATGTTCAATTTTCATATAAATCTCCCTTCCGTCACTATATGTTTTAGTTTCGAACATAATCCCTCGTAATATCGTTAAGCCATTTAAATTTAAAATAACGCATTAAGGCAATCGGGGCTTTAATAACCTCGTCTAAATTGAGGATAATAAATATCGTTATAGGGGAGAGATGCCACACAAACGCACTCATATATCCTAATGGTAATATGATGCCCCACATTACAATCGTGTCACACCAAAAGCCAAATCTAGAATCCCCTCCAGCAACAAATATTCCTCCAATTGTCGTGGAGTTTATCGATTTCGGAAGACAACAATAAGCACAGACAAGAAGCATTCCACTCAAATAAATTTGTGCTTGATCATCCAAATTGACAAGCAGAAACACTATAGGCTTCAGTATTAGCAAAGTGATACCTGCAACGATACCAAACAAGATAGCATATACATTTAATATTTTCCCAGCTTTTTTAGCCATTTCAATTTCGCCATTGCCTAGATATTTACCAACAAGCACGGAACCACCACTTGCAATACCTCCACATAATACAATAACCAGATTCTTGACGACCGAGGCAACTGAATTTGCAGCGACCATATCTGCATTAACATGTCCAATAATTGCAGATGTCACAGTTAATGCGCATCCCCAAACCATATAATTTCCTTGGACAGGTAGTGTATACCTCAAAAAATCCTTAATCAAATTACGCTGAACCATGTCACGAAAAGGTAACCTAAACTTTATATTTGATTTGATCGAGTGGATGATACAGCAACCAAATTCAACGATACGTGCCAAAACTGTAGAGAAAGCAACTGCCACTATAGCCTTTTCTGAATTACCCGGATAAAGTATGAAAATACTTATTACATTCAAGAGAATGTTCAATATAAGGCACATAGAACTGATCCAGGCACTCACACGGGCATTTTCCATGCTTCTAATTACACTAAAGTACATTTGGGATATTCCGCTTATCAGATAGGAGAACGAGATCACTCGCAAGAAACTCGATCCATATCGAATTAACATGTCGTCATTTGTGAAAAAACTCATTAATTGATCCGGCACCAACAGTGATATCCCAAAAAAGATAGCGGATATAATAATAGACATCGTACATCCGATATTAAAAACCCGTTCAATGGTCATCAAATCTTTCTTTCCCCAATACTGAGCAGTCAAAATCCCCACTCCTGCAGCCAATCCCATATAAAACAGTGTCAAAACAAATGTAATTTGCCCAGCCAGCGATACGGCAGACATTGTAGACTGGTTTACAAAACCTAACATGAATATATCTATTGTCACGGCTAACGATGAAATGAGGTTTTGTAAAGCAATCGGAATGACCAAATTTAGCAATTGGCGATTGAATTGCTTATCTCTCATCTCAAGCGTGCTTCTTCATCCAGATCTTCTTTAGTGATCTCTTTGTCCTTGTAATAGTATTTTAGGTCATGTTCATTAATGGTACGCATCACCCTGCATGGATTGCCCACTGCAATGGAGTTAGCCGGAATATCTTTTGTCACAACACTGCCGGCACCAATAACGGTATTTTCTCCAATCGTGACCCCAGGACAAATTGTAACATTCGCCCCGATCCAACAATTATTCTCAATTTTCACCGGATCAGCATACATATATCCTCTGTAGTCTGGATGGATTGGATGTCCCACTGTAGCAATGGTTACAGATGGACCGAACATAACATTTTTTCCGATAATAATTTTAGTGTCGTCCACAAAGTTACAATTAAAATTAATGTACGTTCCATCACCAATCTCAATGTTTGTACCATAGCAAAAATAAAAGGGTGGTTCGATCCACGCCTTCGTTTCTCTTCCAAATATCTCTTGCATGAGTTGTGTACGCTTATCTAGATCATCTGGCGTTGTTAAATTAAAGGCATGCATTTTTCTTTTTGCCTGTAATCTGTCTTCAGGCAGTCCTTCACAGTAATCAGTAAATAGTTTCCCGGAGGCAATACGTTCTCTCATTGTCATGTTTCTGGCTCCTTATAAAATCTATTGGATTTTGTGTTATTGTCGAGCAATATCAAAATTGTATATTTTCTATATAGTCCTATCCACCGAAATCAAATATAATTCTATTAAAATCGTATTTTGTTTGAGGGAGATGTGATTGTGAGTGTAGAACTGGAAGTATTCTCCGATTTATCGGAAGAACTAAATTATAATCTTCCTGATTTTCCGCTATACGTACGAAAAGGAGCACTGAATCATTTCGATAAATATGCAGCAGCATGCCATTGGCATCCGGACCTGGAATTTATTTTAGTGCTAGATGGGAAGATGGAGTATTTTGTAAACGGAGAAATTGTGCTGATTGAACGTGGTAACGGAATATTCGTTAATAGCAAGCGTATGCATTACGGTTTTTCCACTAAAAAATTGGATTGTACATTCATAGTCGTTGCTGTCCATCCTTCACTACTCGGAATAAGCACACATGTAGGCAAAGTATATTGGGATGAGAAATTCGGTTCTAATACTGAAGACTATATTATGATTACTCCACAAAGCACGTGGGGAAAGGAAATCCTGCATTCCTTACATCGGATTTATGAAGAAATGAACAGCACTCCTTGCAAGCCACTACGTCTTCTTTCACTGGCTACTTCACTTTGTGCAGACGTCGGAGATCATATACAGAGGGTTCCTGGGCAGATAAATGATGACCAGTCATGGATTGCCGTTTGGAAAATGACGGGATTTATTCATCATCATTTTGACCTTAAAGTGACCCTGAATGACATCGCTACCGCTGGGTCTGTTTGCAGGAGCAAATGTTGCGAGTTGTTTGGCACGTACATTGGCCAAACGCCTAATACTTATCTGATGCGATATCGTATTCAAAAGAGCTCCGAGATGCTGATGGGAACTAATCGATCGATTAGTGAAATTGCAATGAACTGCGGATTTCAAAGTGCGAGCTATTTTTCATCAGTTTTTCGTAATGAGACTGGATTGACGCCTCAGAATTACCGGAAGAAATCTCGAATACCTTCCCATTAGCTTGTTGACGGGTGCTTCCCAATATAATTCCGTTATTTTATTTATCATTTTCCATTATTTTATCCTCCTATTTGGTTTATCAAATTCTATTTTTTATGTTGTAATAGCTTATTTTTCGGTTTGGCACTCGCAATCTCAAATCCACCCTCTCGAATGCCAAAGAAGCCAGTAATTCCAAAGTAACCTTTGGCTTACTGGCTTCTTTCATTATAATCAAGATACAACGTATGATTCACCTAAAATATGCTTAATACAGTATGACCCCTCTATCATATCCGTGGCTATAAATGACTCCATATCACCAGATTCAATATCATACAACACTTCAATTTCCTTATAGAACAAAATGTTTCCTTCTTTGATAAGTTCAGAGAGAGATGGAACATTTTCAGCTTTTACATCTCCATTGTAAACTTGTTGAAGTCCTTCGACATAGGCTTCTAATGATCGTGCCCCCACAATTTTAACACCTTTATTTTCTTCATTCACCATGATAATGGTTGGAAATCCACGTACACCAAGTCTGCCTGCTAACTCAAAATCCTGCTCTAACAAATCTTGTGCCGATCCAAGAGCAGCATCCGCCACTATTTCTTCGCCATTTAGCCCAATGTTGTTGACTATATCAACTAATGTTTTCTCCTCTCCAATATTCTGATTAAAGGCGAATACAGCTTCTCTTGCCTGACGCAAAAACTCATTTTCTTTACCCGGATATATATTTTGTATAACCTTGTATACTCTAGATGGCGGATACGAAGAAAGAATCGGATTGTTTTTCCACAAAGAACCATCGATAGGCATACGTGAATGTAAACCGACTTCTCTCCAATGCTCCGCAACATCTGAAGGCTGTTGAATGCCATTGGAGACATCTGTAAAACCATGCCAGCTAGAAAGCAAACCACCCATAATCGTCTTCACGTTAAAATATTGACCATACTGCAGAATAAAACGATTGAGTACCGGCTCAAGCGCCCAACAGTGGGAACAGATCGGATCTGTTGCATAGTAAAGTGTGATTTTGGGGGACTGTAGATTAAAGTCGATCATTTCCATTTGCTCTTCATCCCCTGGCCCACAGACACCGGTTTTAAGGTCACACATCATATTTGAATTATTCATATATCAATCACCTTTCGCTGGAGAATCAAAGAAAGTGCCCTCTTGTAGAAGTTCTTTGTATGGGAGTATTATAATACCAATACAAATTCAAACAAGTACGTTCATTTTTAATACTAAGTATCTTAAATAATACTATTGGAGAGGAGTTATGTATGAAATACGAATTTAGAATTGATCAATTATGTCCTGCAACCTTCGCATTCCATGTAATCAGCGGAAAGTGGAACCTCCCGATACTAGCCATTCTTAGTGAGAACGACAACATACGCTATAACGAGTTAAAAAGAAGACTGCATGGAATAACAGGGACTACCTTAACCAACGCACTGAGGGATCTTATAGAATATAGAATCATTCATCGGGAGCAGTATAACGAAGTGCCACCAAGAGTTGAGTATTCTCTGACTTCATCTGGAAGAGAATTAGTGCCTTTAATTGAATCCGTTGTTGAATGGGGACAAAGAAATATTGGGATGAAGGATAATTCCTAGACTGCGCATTCCTATTCCTGAATCTCCAAATGCATATACGAAGGCGCTTCATCCCAAGGAACGCTATATCCCGCTCCCTTTGCACAGAACATAGAGCTGGAGGTGTACTCAGGATCAGCGCTGCGGTCGTATCCAATTCTTGCGATGACCTGTTCTGGGTTATGACATGGCTGATAACCGCCTAACTTCATCGAGATTGCTCCCTTGCCCTTCGTGAATGAAGCAAGCTCTACTGCATAATGCATGAACGTCGCGACAGGCGCACGTCCCTGAATAAACATCGATTCACCTAGCATTTCTGGCGGGTCAAATTCACCATGAGCCAGCTGTATATCAGACATTACGCGTCCGATAAGCTCCGCATCGACTTTGATTTTGAATTGATAATAAGGTTCCAGTAGAATCTTGTTCGCATGCTCCAATCCCTGCCGCAGTGCCCGCAGTGTCGCCTCCCGAAAGTCACCGCCATGCGTATGCTTCTGATGCGCTGCCCCGGTTAAAAGCGTTACATGCAGATCGGTGACGGGAGAGCCGGTAAGAACTCCACGATGGTCCTTTTCAAGTAAATGCTGACCGACGAGATGCTGATACCCTGTGCTGAGCTGCTCAACATGGCATGTACTGCGATAGGTAATTCCCTCACCACGTTTCGCAGGCGCAAGCCGGAGATGCACCTCTGCATAATGCTTAAGAGGTTCGAAATGCCCACAACCAATCACAATGTCTGCGATCGTCTCTTTGTATAATATCTCTGGCTTGGAGAACGATACCTTGAACTGGAAACGGTCTAACACCACCTGCTGAAGTACCTCTAGCTGGATCATTCCCATCACATGAACATGAATCTCCTCCAGCTTGTCCTCCCATGTCACTTGCAGCGTAGGGTCTTCGGCTTGCAGGATCATGAAATAGCGCAGCACTTCTCTGGATGATATCCCCAAATTGAATACAACTTTGGATTTCAACGCTGACACAAGACGGGATTCTACTTGATCTGAATGATTACCTATACCCAGTCCAATGGCTGCATCAGTTAGGCCCGTAACGGCAACAAGCTGTCCCGCGGAGGCTTCATCGCATGAAGTATATTTCCCCCCATGATAGATACGAATAGAAGTGATTTTCTGGCTTAACTCCTCATGTTCTGAAGTTCTATAGCAGAGATCCTCCCGTACCCGTAACTTTCCAGCTAATATCTTCATAAAAGTCAGTCGCGTGCCTTGCAGCTCATGACGCACCTTATATACTCGTGCCCCGAACACTGCGTTAACTTCATAAGTCGATTCCATTAGTAGTTGCATCGTCTGCATCCATTCCGCAATCCCCTGATCCAATAGAGCTGCTCCACTCATAACGGGAAAAACCACCCGTTCTTTAACCATTTGTTTCAGCGTAGCCAATACCTGCTCAGGATAAATGTTGTCTTCGAGATATGCCTCCATCAAGGCTTCATCTCGCTCAGCAACGGCGGTAATGACCTCTTCAGGCAGCATGCTCTGTTCTAGACCTTTTGCCAAATACAACATATCCGGCGAAAATTGCTGCCTTAACGCTTTTAGTACACGCTGGACGTCAGCACCGGTACGATCTATTTTGTTAATAAATATAAAAGTGGGTATGCCATATTCCTGTAGCAATTGCCAGACCGTTTCGGTATGCCCTTCAATACCCTCCACAGCACTTAAGATGACTACCGCATAATCCATGACCTGTAAAGCGCGCTCCATCTCAGCTGAAAAATCGACATGCCCCGGTGTGTCAATGAGCTGATACGATTGTTCGTTATATTTCATCACCGCCTGGTCAGCAAAAATCGTTATGCCCCGTGCCCGCTCCATCTCATGACTATCCAAAAAGGCATCCTGATGATCGACTCTCCCCCGAGTCTTAATTCCGGAAGCATGGTATAGGAGCTGCTCTGCGAAGGTGGTTTTGCCGGCATCAACATGTGCTAGCAGTCCGATGGTGATTGGTGATGCTTCTGACAGTTTATAATACATATTTCTACCATCCATTCAGTCAGTCTGTTATATAAGAATCGTAGCCGAAATCTAGTAGCTTGTACAGAATCTCTCACCACCGACAGTACAATAATGCAAGAAAGGCACTAGACTAGCTATTGAGATGATGATTATGTCCCTATTAACTTATAAAAAACCGGTAACCCTTAACAGAAAGGATTACCGGCTCAATGAATAGTTAAAAACCCTTCGTAAGCTCCTCATTAGTAGTTTATTCAATGCGATAACGTTAATATTTCTAATTTCCTTAAAACAATAAATCATCTACTCTCTGGACTCAACAGCTTTTTATCTAGAAATGCCTTTACATCTTTAGCAAGCTGAATGGATGCTTCAATTTCCAACTTAGTTGTTGAAACACTTTCAATGCTGCATCCAATTGGAATTCCCTTCTCCAGCCCGAACTCAAATAGTTCTTCAAATATTTTTTGAGATAGCTGAATGGATTTATCCAAAATGTCGTTCGAGTATTTCAACTCGTTTTCTAACCATCCCGGGATACTGATCCCCAACCATTTCATAAATTGTAATGTTTTCGCTGTGCCACATGGTGCAAGATTAAATAAAATAGGAACCATTTCAAAACCCTTATTTGTATAGTAATAATATAAATCAGACAATAAATTCTTTGATGCCTCTACATTATAAGTTGCCTGAGTGATAAAAAAGTTGCATCCATTGTTAATCTTTTCGACAACCCGTATATGCTCATCATTCTTTTTTATATGTCTTTCAGGAATGACAACTCCTCCAAAATTCAAATTACTATTTAACTGTTTGCTTAGCTTATAAGCATCTGGTAAATTCAATTTCACCTCTTGCTTACTTGATGAAGCGCCCACATACACGGAAAATCTGTCTTCACTTTCGTCAGTCTTAATCCAATCCGCGAACGAAGCTCTTGTATCATTACCGACGCACCGATAAATTATTTTTGGGACCTCTACTTGTCTTAGATATTTATCACCATAGATAGCCGGATCAATCGTTGGTAAATATGGGTAAGGTCTTTCATGATCAACTCTTTCTGCTTCCTCCTGGACGTCGTAAAGAATTAAAGCATCTAAATCAACGTTTTGAAGTCTTTCAACCTGTTTCTGTGCAATTTCTGATATCTTTTCTGGTGAATGGCTTGCCTTCGGTGGTGTCATCCCATATGTTAAAATACCAGGTTTCTTGCTCAATATTTTTTGTTTAAATGTACTCCCTGCCGCTCCCAAATTAAAAAACTCCTCTACACGTCTCTTTTAAGTTAAGGCTACCATGGCAGGCTTAATATGTATAACTTATATTTACTATATCTAGTTATATTTTAAAGCTATGATTCCCTATTGGTACTTATCGAGTAGTACATCATGGAGGCGGAACTTCTAGATTTTAATGTTGACAACCATTGGGTCTGACTATAATATTAGAAGTCCTGCCAACCTTAAAGTTGGCGATAAGGGGACCGAAAGGTTCATTCTTATTTAAAAAGGGTGAGTATTATGAATAAAGAAGAATTAATGGAAAGCGCACGTAACACAAAGAAAGCTGCTTATGCCCCTTATTCTAAATTTCCAGTTGGAGCAGCCTTATTACTTAAAGATGGAAATATTATTAATGGAGTCAACGTAGAAAATGTATCTTTTGGTGCTACTAATTGTGCAGAGAGAACAGCAATCTTCACAGCTATTACAAAGGGCTATACTAAAGGTGATTTTCAGGCTATAGCTGTAGCAGGTGACACAATGGATTTTCTGCCGCCATGCAGTATCTGCAGACAAGTATTATCGGAATTCTGTTTGCCCGACATGCCTGTCTATTTAACCAATGAGAAAAAAGAAATCTTAGAGCTGAGTTTAAGGGATTTATTGCCTTACGCATTCAAAAATTTAGATATGTAAAAATAATACCTATCATAGTGGAATATCAAAAACACGCGTACCTGTGTTAGACAAGTACGCGTGTTTTTGTGTTTAAAAGCTTAGTCGAACACCACAAATATTTCATTTTAGGCGAGAAAAGGCACTTTTGTGGTTCATACATCATTTATGTATAATATACATTCGTTTAAATGTAGTTAAAGCTGATTAGTTTAATGCATTAAAATGAATAGGAAGTCATTCACTTCACCATTAATATTTATCTCTACATTCTTGGAGGAACTGAATTATTGCTGTATACAGATTCATGAACTGAATTAGCATATGTATAGTTTTGGAGCTTTCCAGTTGGACTAAATAAAGAAACAAAAACTGTAATAATTATACTTAATGAAAATATTCTTTTCCTATTACATTCCCCCTTTTTTATTTCTAACGATTAGATTTTTTCTTATTTTGATTAGATAATATAGAGTTAAGATACATTGTATAATAGAAATACTCCAAGGAAGCAGAAAGAGCATTTCCACTTGATATTTTGGAAACCATTCAATAGAAACGACAACTCCATCTTCACTATCACTGTCATCTTGCATTGCATTGAATAATAAAAGAAGTAAGAGGCTGGATAACATAGTTACCAAAAACCAAATGGTATTGTACTTTATCCTCTGAGTCCTTATAAATAAAAAAGAATTAATTAAACATAATAAAAGAGGTATGAAGTATACCTTAAATGAGATATTTAATAACTCCGTTCCCCATCCCTCTATTCTTATCTTTAAAAAATAGATTAAGATCAGATGCAGTCCAACCACCAGTAGTACATAAAGAATGGCTTGTAGTCCTGTCTTGAATGACTTCATCTTTCGTCCCCCTTTTCCATTCGTTCACTTAATGCTCTAATGGTATCATCACCCTTCATCGAGATTTTCTTCTTACTTCAAGCACCTATATTCCACCCCTGAAATTATGTAGATTAATTTAAATTAAAACACTAAATATCCTTATAATGTAATCATCGGGAATTTCAAGGCGAAAACTAATAGAAAACCCCTCTTCCAAGTCAAGATTAGATAATTTATTTGAACTGATTTAAAGTTTATGACCAAAGAACAAAGTAGAAGTTAAGTACAACCCTTTTCATTAGACCTTTTGAGTTCAAATTACTTAGAAAAGCTGTATAGATCGTAAAGCTGGTTACAAACACATGTAATAAACAACACGATAGTTTGGTTATTACTGCGGTGAGAATCTTTTGAATATTTTTCCACATCTATATAGTACCGCTTAAACAGACACCAGTAGTCTATATCAAACCGGCTAACGGTACGGATGGACGTGGTATTCTTAGAATCGAGAAAATGAAGGATAAACAAGGCGTCTTTGATATCCAAGGCAGTCGGCAGGATCGCCGTATCATAGCCCCTCGGAAGGTCTCAGCCTCACGACTGGAATCGATTATTCGTCAATGTTGTATCGGAGGAAGCTTCCTCATTCAGCAGGGCATTCCACTGCAATTACTTGGCGGATGTTTTCATGATTACCGTATGCTTGTTTAGAAGAATGGGCAAGGGGGCTGGGAGCTAACGGGAATGGCCGCAAGAGTAGGTGCTGCACGAAGCATAACCTCTAATCTTCATGGTAGTGGTCACGCGGTTCGTGCAGAGACCTTTTGAAAGAGTAGCTAGGTAGGCACACAAGGACGAGCTGCGGTCAGCGATATTGATTTATCAATATTGACGTGATTCAGGACTATCGGGGTGACAGCGTGGATCATGACCAAGGGAATGGCGTATGGGATGATATTCATTTTATCGACATTCGTACAGAAAAAATCTTTAATAATGGTACCTCCGGCCAATTTATGACGGCTCCGATCCTCATCTGTACGGCTAAATATGGCAGTGACGAGGTTGGCTCGGTCAGTAATGTAGAAATGCTCGATAGATGGATAGAAAATGGGTTGCAGGATGTATTGAAGGAGGAAGGAATAGTATCCATAGCCTTTTCACCATTGGCAAAGGGATTGCCATTAGAAGGTCTTTCAAAAGCAATTCTCCAAATATTATGCTAGATGTATTAAATCTTGCAACTAAGAGCAGGTTATCCGTTTCGTACTTTATATTCAGTGACAAACCAACAACAACTCATGTTTCTGTTTGGCTTATTATAAAAAAGCCGATAAACCTTAACAGAAAGGCTTACCGGCTTAAAAACTTAGTTCTAATGCAAAAATATGCAAATGCTTGAATATCAATGATTTTTCTCGTTTAAAACGAATTTTTCTCATTTAAAATAAAAAATCACACTAAGTTATTCAAATTATTCTATGTCAATTACTTACCCGCAACGACTATACCCACAATTTCCGCAAGTCTTACAACCCTCAATATTAATCAGCGAAGCACCGCCACAAGAAGGACAAAGGTCACGGGAAGCAGAAGTATGGTTATGCGCGCCATGTCCGCCTTGACCATCTTCAATAGAAGCTGCCGGAGGAACACTCGCCTTCAACTCCGCGTTCAACGCTTCATTGAAATCCTCCAGCTCCAAAGTCGCTGCGATAGGTGCAGGCACATGATCATCCTGAGCGTTGTTCAGCACGTGTGTTTCTAGTGCTTTAGCTACAGCATCAGCAATGGATTCAACTCGGTTCGCTCCGAATCCGATAGCTCCTGATCCGCCAATGCCTTTCAGATGTTTGATCAACAGCTCCACTTTCTCACCATGATCTCCGTAACGGAGGAACAAGGAGCAGACACGGCCTAATGCTTCTGCCATAGCAAAGACGTCAGAACCTGCTTTACCTACATTCAGGAAGATTTCAGCAGGTATCCCATCAAGATCATTGATTGTAATATATGCCATACCAAATGGTGTGTTAATTTTATAGGTAGCGCCGCGCAGAACCTGCGGACGTTTTTTGTATTGTTTATCCGCCTCTTTTGTAGTCACTTGAGACGTTGGACTTGCTGCTACAACACTTGTGCTTGCTTCTACAGTAGTTGTAGCTTCCTCTGCTGCAACCAGAGCGGCTTCTTTTTTGTCTTCTTTCTTCGAGGTTTGCAGAACTTGCACATCACGGCTACCATCACGGTAGATCGTAACGCCTTTGCAACCCAGATCGAAGGCCATTTCATAGAGCTCAGCCGTCTCTTCTACTGTGAAGTCAGACGGGCAGTTTGCAGTTTTGGAAATCGAGCTATCCACCCAGCGTTGAATCGCTGCTTGCGCACGGATATGATCCTTAGCTAACAAATCCATCGAGGTCACGAAGTAATCTGGCAGCTCTTCACCTGGATGAGCTTCAAGCCATTCTTGAGCGATTGGAACGAACTGCTCATCGTATCCAAGGCGGCTTTGACGGAAATATTTGAAGGCGAAATAAGGCTCAATACCTGTCGAAGTACCTACCATTGTACCTGTGCTGCCTGTAGGTGCTTGTGTTATCACTGTAACGTTACGCATGCCATGTTTACGAATCGCTTCACCAACCTCTGGATACGATTCGAGCATATTTTTCATAAACCCGCTCATTAAATATTTCTGTGTGTCAAAAGCTAGGAAAGCTCCCTTCTCACCAGCAATCTCTGCAGAAGCAAGGTATGCTTCACGAGCTATAAAGCCGTAAAGCTTGTCCAGAAACGCCAAAGATTCCGGACTACCGTAACGGATGTTCAATTTGATCATCAGCTCAGCAAGACCCATCGTTCCAAGACCCACACGGCGTTCGTTTTTCTGATTCGCTTCATTTTCCGGGAAATGATAAGGGGTCTTATCAATAACATTGTCCAAGAAACGTACAGAATAACGCGTTGTAGTCGCGAGATCTTCCCAGTCTACATCATGATTCTTCTCATCGTAGAATTTGGACAGGTTCACAGCGGACAAATTGCAAACTCCCCAGCCTGGCAGTCCTTGCTCCCCGCACGGGTTCGTACAAATGATCGGATTAAAATACCAGCTGTTGGACATCTGATTATAGTATTCCATGAACACAACGCCTGGCTCAGCGGATTTCCAAGCGGATTCAATAATAGTGCGCCACACATCACGCGCTTTAACGGTGCGATAATGAATAACATTTTTGCCCGCAGCCTTCCACTTGTCTAGATCGCCGTCCCACACATCGTTGTAATCTGGGTCTGTGGTATCCGGGAACACTAAATCCCAATCTAGATCTTCTTTTACAGCCTTCATAAAGCTATTACTCACACATACCGAAAGGTTGGCGTTCGTCACTTGACCCATCGTTTGCTTCACGGTAATGAAATCCTCTACATCTGGATGCCAGTCATTAATCATTAGCATGAGTGCACCACGGCGGCTGCCGCCTTGTTCAATTAGTCCAGTGGTATAGCTGAACAGACCGCCCCAAGATACAGAACCACTAGAAGAGCCATTGACACCTCGCACAATTGCACGGCGTGGACGAAGTGAGGATAGGTTAATTCCTACACCGCCACCTCGCGCCATAATCTCCGTCATTTCAGCCAACGTCTCCATAATGCCGCCACGGCTATCTTTTGGAGAAGGGATTACATAACAGTTGAACAATGTTAATTCTTCACTAGTGCCTGCACCAGCCGCAATCCGCCCACCTGGTACGAGCTTCCAATCATCCAGAATCGAGCGGAATTTACCCGCCCATTCTTCTTGAAGCTCAGGCGTCTTCTCCACAGAAGCCATAGCTGTAGATAGACGATCCCACATTTCCTCTGGTGTTTTTTCTATATTAAGCGTCAGCTTTTCAACATCTGATTTTACAAGTTCGCCGCTCCGTGTCTTCACGGTTACGATTCTGCCGTTACGTTCTACGATCTCTCCGACTTCCTTCGTGGGAAACTTCGGATCATCTTTTGTCAGAACGAGTACAACATCGCCCACTTTAGCATTATTGCTGTCGGCATCTTTCCAAGCATAACGATCCAAAAATATTTTTTCACTTAGCCCTTCAAGGCGTTGCTTACGTTCCACTTTACCCAATAGAAAAACCTCCCGCAATGTAGTAAATATTAGTTCCAGTTCAGGTGTGGGCGTACATTTTGTGACCCACAACAAAAACTTCCTTACACTTATCTTCCGTCTTACGGGTGTATGTAGGAAGTTCATCTTGTCAATAACAAATAGCAGCTATGCACTTTAAAAAAATCACATTTTCATGCTTTTGTCACAATATATTGTGTGCGTCAGCTTTTAAACTATACCACATATTGTATCGAAGGTCTTTTTCGAAAATAGAGTCAAGCAGCCGAAATATCGCAAACCTTGCCGCGTTTTCTCGCTTTTACTCTCTTTTTTAAAGGCTATCAAGAAAAATAGAAGGTTATGAATTCTCTTGTTTAAGAGCATACTACTCCTACGAATGATGATATAAATTAGCACCTGAGGAGGCTGTACCATGACGCAATTATTCCGTAATTCTCTACCTCACAAAGGTGGAAAGTCAGCGCCTATACTGCCTGTTCCTCTTTCTTTTGACCGGAATTGGCTGCAGGATCTAGAACTTAAACTAGATAAAGGTGGTCCGTGGGGAGACTACCGTCTGTCCAAGCTTGCCTTGCAGGGTGAACAAACGGGTCTAGTAACAAGCTTCGATGAGCTGCAATGCATGAAGCATTTATCCGGATTATCCCCGCTTCCTCATCAGCTCGATACCGCGCATAAGGTTCTGTTTGAGATGTCTGGCCGCGCGATTCTTGCAGACGAGGTTGGACTAGGAAAGACGATTGAAGCAGGACTTGTACTCAAGGAATATCTTGTCCGCGGTCTAGTCTCTAAAGTACTTATTCTGGTACCTGCTTCCCTCGTATTGCAGTGGGTCCGCGAGCTGAATGCCAAGTTTGGCATCTCTGCTGTTGCACAGAAAAAAGCATATTCCTGGGGGAATGCGATTGTCGTCGCATCTATGGATACCGCGAAGCGCGATCCTCATAAAGAAATGCTGCTGGAAAATGAATATGACATGTTGATTATTGATGAAGCGCATAAGCTGAAGAATAAGAAATCGACCAATTATCTATTTGTGCAGCAATTACGTAAAAAATATTGCCTGCTCCTAACCGCTACTCCCGTTCAGAATGATCTGGGCGAGCTATTTAATTTGATCACTTTACTGAAACCGGGGCAATTAGGAAATCAGGGTGATTTTGCTTCGAATTTCGTCGTTGATAAACGTCAACCTAAGAATGAAGGTCAGCTAAGGGACGAGCTATCGAAGGTGATGATCCGTAATCGGCGTGGCGAAGGTCCAGTTAACTTTACGAAACGAAAAGTCCGTAATATTCCGCTAGTTCTTTCACAGGAAGAGAGAGTATTATATGACGCTGTCACTTCTTTTGTTAAAGATCAGTATCAGGAATCAGGCGGCAATCTTAGCAGCATGCTTTCCTTGGTAACGCTTCAGCGTGAGGTGTGCAGCAGTAGGGATGCCGTCTTCATCACTTTAGTTAATCTGATCAAGAAGCTGCCCGCTGATTCGCCGAAACGCGATCGGATGATGGAGCTATTGCAGACACTTCGTACGGTTAAGACCAATACCAAAGCCGAAACAACACTATCTCTTATTCAAGAAATGAATGAAAAGGTCATCGTTTTTACGGAGTATCGCGCGACTCAAGAATATTTGCTTCAGTATTTCCGCGAACATGGGCTAATGTGTGTTTCTTATTCCGGCGGGATGAATCGTGGTAAAAAGGACTGGATGATGGACCTCTTCCGCGGTCGTGCTCAAGTCATGATCGCTACTGAGGCTGGTGGTGAGGGCATTAACCTGCAGTTCTGTCACCATATGATCAACTTCGATCTGCCTTGGAATCCCATGAGAGTAGAACAACGGATTGGGCGGGTGCACCGGTTAGGTCAGGAAAATGACGTGGTTATCTACAATTTATCCACACAAGGTACGATTGAAGAACATATCCTTCATCTGCTACACGAGAAGATCAATATGTTCGAAATGGTCATTGGCGGGCTGGATGTGATTCTGGAGCGTTTTGAGAAGAAAGAATCGCTGGAGAAAAGTTTATACAAAATCATGCTCGAATCCCGCTCCGATGAAGAGCTGCGAAATGAGCTTGATCATATCGGTGAATCCCTAAGTGAGTTGACTCAGGGTATCAAAAAGGAAAGTGAGACTGCGACATGACCCTCAACTCACAGGAAGTACGTAAACATGTAATGGATTATCTGGAGGCTACAGAATGTTCCATTATTGAAGTATCGCCCATTCACGTAACTGTAAAGCTATCACCAAGAGCTGACAAAATGCTTACAGATCGACCTTATTATTGGGGATTCGTGGAGCGTACTGGTGTTGATCCGGAGACACTCTCTTTCACCTTTGTTTTTGATCCAGAAAAATACGATAATCAGGCAGCTATAGAAGTTCCTCCAGCGGTAAATCGCAGCATCGGAGCATTGAACCCGCCAATTACCGGAAGTCCAGTGGTAGATGCGTCAACCGATATTGAGGCCAGCGCGGATCTATTAGATTCAGCAACACCTGAAAATAATGTGGTTCATGTCCCTTCCTCAAATCCAGAGGATAGCATCCTAGCCCGCTACTTCGGTATTGTTCCAGCGCTGCCTCGCATTGGACCTGGCATGATAAGACGTGAAGATATCATCTATGGTAGCAAGCGCCTGCAGCAAATTTGGAGTGCGGCCCAAGATGAAGGGAAATGCCTTTACTTATTTGAAGATCCCGGTAGCAGGCAGCGGAATACACTCTTCTCTGCAGCCTATGAACCATGGCTCGGCGTCTGCTATAAAGTGGAGATGAGCTGCGATTTGAAACGGGAAGAACTGCATTATCTTGGAATCTCTCTGACAAAAGGGACCATCATTGATGACTTCAACGCTAAGATAGCCTCTCTGGAGATGATCCCCCGTTTACCAGAAAACGTCCATATTCAGCCTTATGAATTAACAGTGACAGCCGCTACAGATTTATTAGAGGCTCATCTTACCTCACATCTGGCCGAACTCGATTACACTTGGGCAGAACAGGCACGTGAGCGTCTTAGAATCGAGCTGGCTATCATTGATATTTATTACGGAGAGCTGCTGAAAGAGCCTGATGAAGAAAAGCGTTTAGGCACTCAGGAGCAGTATAACCGTCGTCGGCAGGAGACCATCTGGCAATATGAGCCCCAAATTGCAGTTTCTGCGATAACCTACGGACTGTTTCATCTGCGAAGCCTATAGAATGCGACCCTACTCGCTAAAAGCAGGCAAAAAAACAAGAGAACTTTTACCTTGAGGCGCGACAGCAAGCAACAGCCTTTTTATAGCCTGTCCACTACAATAGAGTAAAGCTTAACTTTCCTGACATTTCTTAACAAAGAAAGGTGATCGACGCCATGAAAATAAGTTTGCGGCGGAGGCTGAAACTTGCGGGACAAGGATGCCTCCTCCTGCTTCTAAGCTTTGGACTGTTTGTATCCAGTTCTGGTTCCCCTTCAGCGCTGGCGCTGGCCAGAGTAAGTGTGATCCAGTCAGTCACACAGGATGTAATTCCTGTATTGAAGATGAGTACCTTACCTTCTCCCAGTACGGTCCAAGAATTCGCTAAGGCTACACTGAACAAGCTCGCTGCAGAAGCTCCATTTACAGCCTGGAAGGATGCAGGGATAGAATATTATCCCCTTGGTCCAGGTACTCATGGCTGGCTTGTAAATGTGATGAAGGGCGAAGAGCGGATCGGATACATGATCATTTCCGCCACCGATACAGGCGGATATATGCTAAGTGAATATGGAGCCGGCACTTATGGACTCCCATACAGTTTAAATGATCTGCGCCAGTTTTTGGTGCAGAAGGGTCTCATTACATCATCTTTTTCAGGACAAATAAAACTTACTGCTTTATATGCACCGCTTCTACCGGTCTGGAAAATAACCATTGACGAAAAGACGGTTTACATTAATGCTTCCGTGCCGCAAATTTTACCTTGGACACTAAGCAAGGCGGAAGAAGTTCTTAAAGAGCAGCCTCCTGCAACAGATGTAATTACTAATCTTAATCCTGACGTATCACCGCTATCGGCCTTCAATAGTGGAGGGTCAGATGATCCTTACGAAGATATCCTATGGCTGACGGCTCCTAAACTAACTACAGTGAGCGGCGACAATATCGCGCTTCTGATTAGACCCAAGGAAAGCATCGCTTATCAGGCTGCCGGACGAAATGACCTAGTCGGAGGACCGTTTATGATTACAGGCTATCAGAGCTGGCAGTCTTCTCAAGGTCAAGCTGAGAACAATAAAACTACCGTATATGCGGCCTCAGGCCCTGAAGGAAAACGATACTTGCCACTCGCTTCACTACAAAATAATGGAACACTGCATAAGCTGCCAGA
Organism: Paenibacillus sp. VTT E-133291; assembly: GCF_002264395.1. Classification (GTDB taxonomy): domain Bacteria; phylum Bacillota; class Bacilli; order Paenibacillales; family Paenibacillaceae; genus Paenibacillus_AQ; species Paenibacillus_AQ nitricinens. The sequence goes on along the minus strand of NZ_NFVA01000002.1, from coordinate 17,729 downwards.
CAGAACGACCAAAGCACTCGGATATAATCGTTAACACAAGCATAAACGCCTTCGGCGTCCTTATGAGGACGGTAAGTGTTTATGCGAGAAATAGAAGGATAATTTATAACGTAAGCATATAAATTCTTATATTTAAACAAACGCAAATAACCTTCCACTGCCACCCATGAATAATGGCACTGGAAGGTTATTTGCTATTTAAACGTTTATTCTTTTTTGCCATGACTCCACTTGCTTCGCCAGATAGACCACCCAAGCGGGAGCATGCCGAACCATTTCTGTGACCACGGCTGCTTCGTAGCCGCTCTGCGAGCATGAATGGCACGCGGATCCTCGATATATACGACTACCTTCTCCGTTATATACTTTACAAGCTCATCGCCACCGGAAGCCATTTTAACACCTCCTAAAATGTACGTAAATTCAGATTATCAGCATCCGTTCCATGGTCTTAGTGTGCACCACTCCACTTGGATCTAAACTACAGACTTCTGATTTGTCGAATAGGTTTACCTTTTAAAGCACAATCTAACAAAGAATCCAGAAGACGTTATTCACTTGCAAGGAGGCGTTTCACTTGAACAACTGGAGAAAACAACCCTTTCCCAGAACAGCAGCTGCTATATTTGGCTTTCGAATCACTTTAACTACCCTAGGACTACTAATGTTGTTTATGGGCGGCTCCTTAGCCTCTGCGACACCAGAGAAACCCGTGATGAAGGATGACCGTCAGCATTTATTAGGTCACGGTCACCGTATGATTCTAATTGATGCGGGACACGGAGGCATCGACGGTGGAACTTCCTACGGTAATATTCTTGAAAAAGATATCACGTTAGATATCTCACGTCGATTATTTCTACTTCTGGGTAGCGATGGCTTTGACGTTGCTTTAAACCGCAATGGAGATTATGCCCCAAGTGATGAGAACCGCTGGCTGCGTAGTAAATCTCGACATCTGCGGGATCTTGCACAGCGTAAAGAACTTGCTGAGACATTACCTGCTACTGTAGTGGTAAGCATCCATATTAACTGGGCGCCTTCCCCATCCAAACATGGTCCACTTGTATTGTACCGTCAAGAGGGCCGTAGCTTCATCCTTGCTAAGTCCATTCAGCATCAGCTAAATAATCTTTATGATGTCGAAGCTCATCCACGACCAGGTAAGCCCTTTTATTTACTCAACAAAATAACCGCCACAACGGTTATCGTTGAGGCGGGTTTTGTAAGCAGTCCGACTGACCGCGCAAAGTTATGCACCCCTAAAGGGCAGCAACAAATCGCTGAAGCCATCGCTGATGGTATTGTAGCTTATCTTATGGAAGTTTAAGTTGGGAGCTCCATTTCATCTCGTTTTTAACCAGATCAGAGATCCCTATAAACTCAACATTGTCTTTCATCTGTTCAATACCGCTGCGGATTCCTGCGGCGGTCTCTTTCCCAAATACACCAACATGACCAATCGTTACACAAAATCGTTGATCCTTCGCCATGTCTTTGACGAGACCCATTTGTTTCAGAACATGACTTGCTGTATGTGTGTCATCTAAAAAGATATGGTTCTCTACACGTGGCAACCCCATACGATAAGCCATATTGCCAGCAACGGAACGGTAGTTGGTCTTGCTGTCTACAAAAAATAATCCTCGTTCTTTGCATACAGATAAGATTACTGCCATAATCCGCTCGTCTCCGGTAATTTTCGAACCCATATGGTTATTTATCCCGATCGCATAAGGAACATTATCGAGTGCTGCCTCAACCTTTTGTCGCACTTCCTCATCGGACATTTTGGACAATATGGCTCCTGGTCCAAGCCATTTAGGATTACCTTGGCGCGGCTCCATCGGCAAATGAACCAGAACATCATCTCCGCGTTCATGGGCGCGGGTGGCATCCTTTACGGATGTAGGTAAAAAAGGCATGACGGCTACAGTAAGCTTTATCGGTAACGAGAACATTTCATCTGTCCCCTTCATGCCATTGCCGAAATCGTCAATAATGATAGCGACCTTATCACGTTTTGGTGCACTCTCTTCAAGCTGCGTATTTGTAGCGTTGTCTTTAGACGTGGCAGCAGAGACAGCCGGCGTAGCCGGAACAATTGTGGTAATTAATACTGCAGCAACAGCAAGCCAATTCAGTAAGTAACGTTTAACCTTTCGACTGTCCTTCATCAAGAGGAACGCCTCCTTCGTCTTAAACAATTGTTCTCATTGTTTGGTTCACGAAGGTTAAATATGTACGGGGAGGGTTCGCAAAAATTTACAATCGAGCTGTTGCTAATACCCGCGCTTGTCTGTGGCAAGGATTGCTTCCAGCACATCCACAGATTGAACTTCAAATGGCATATTCTTCATTGGGCTATCCTGGGAGCAGCTAGCTTCTGCCACCACCATTAATTTATCCATATCGCTACTGGTAATCCCAAGCTCCTTAAGTGTAACGGGAAGGCCGACTTTTTTGCAGAAACCAATGACCTGAGCGATCTCATCTTCTGAAGCCTTCTCCAAGACCAACTGCACGATCGTAGCAAAGGCAACCTTCTCACCATGTAGCACATTCCTGCATTCCTCATGCAGGGTCAGTCCGTTATGAATAGCATGGGCTGCAGCAAGCCCACCACTCTCAAACCCAACGCCGCTCAAGTAAATATTAGCTTCAACAATATGTTCCACTGCAGAAGAGATGATCCCCTGTTTAACATCCAGGAGTGCGGATTCACCTTCAGCAAGAAGTGTGTCCAGACAAGCACGTGCTAAAGAGAACGATGCGATTGTGCCAGTCCCGCCTGCATGAGTAACCGCTCCTGATTGACGGCAAGCTCTTGCTTCGTAATAGGTGGACAAAGCATCACCCATTCCAGCCACCAGCAATCTTGCAGGAGCTTTAGCGATGATATCGATATCTGCGATCACCATATCAGGATTTCTTTTTAATGGAAGGTAACAGTCGAAGTCACCTTCGTCCGTATACAACACTGATATAGCGCTGCAAGGTGCATCCGTCGAGGCCACTGTGGGTACAATAACTACCGGGAGATCCGCCATGTGGCTTACTGCTTTTGCCGTATCTAAGGTCTTGCCGCCACCGATTCCTAAGATAACTTCAGCGTCCTTCAGGCCAAGTTCCAGCACTATCTCATCCACCTGATTACGGCTGCACTCACCCTTGAATTCGCGCATCATAAGGGGAATATCGTTCACTTCAAAGCTGTGTAAGATATCCTCCTTGTACATGGAAAAAATAAAAGGATCTATAATCGCAAAAGCTCTGTTCGATCCTAGCTGCAAACAATAATCTCCCAGCTTACGAATCTCGCCATACCCCTGAATATATTTAGTCGGTGAACATATGATCTGCGTCATGGTTTCACTCCTCTTTTTGTATATTCTTTTATTCTAAGGAGTGTTGCTTCAGACTGGCTATAAAAAAAGATGCTATCGACTTTTGTCTTAAATAAATCCCCCGTTCACACGAATCGTCTGGCCCGTAACCCACTGTGATTCTTTACTGGCTAGAAACAGCACTACACTTGAAATATCCTCAGGCTCACCCAACCGTCCAAAAGAATTCATACTCCCAACATTTGCAATCTCTTCAGCTGACTTCCCTACTGTAAAAAGTTCCGTATTAACAGGACCTGGTGAAACCGCATTAATGGTGATTCCTTTTCGTCCAAATTCTTTAGCTAACTGACGAGTGAATTGTTCCACAGCTCCCTTTGTTCCCGCATAAACGCTGTAGGTTGGGAACATCTGACCTGTCACTGATGTCGAGAAATTAATGATCCGTCCGTTCTCACCCATATGTTTAGCCGCTTGCTGGCAAGCAAAAAAGGTACCCTTCACATTGATGGCGAACTGTTTGTCGAAGTCTTCTTCCGTCATACTCGCAATCGGCTTTGTGATCATAATGCCTGCGTTGTTAACGAGAATATCGATTTGTCCATAAGATTCCAATGTGGCTTGGAATAATTGTTCCAGCTCTGTCACTTGGCTGATATCCGCCCGGATAGCGATAGCTTCTCCACCCTTTTGCTTAATTTCGTTCACAACTTCCTCTGCCTTACTTGAACTGCTTGCATAATTAACAACAACCTTCGCACCATGCAACGCCAAGTTCACCGCAATTTCTCGTCCCATACCTCTTGAAGCTCCAGTCACTAATGCAACTTTTCCAACCAAATTTTGTTCCATCATTTATTCCCCCTATTGTTTGTCTTTCTTGTTGGTCTGATTATAAATCGAACACCCGCAAATAACAAGTGACAATTATTATTTTTTGTCATTCAATATAATTGTTCTCCAGACGCAAAAAAACCTTCCGATCTTCATCAAAAGGTTTAGTCCATCATTTTTCTATTATGAATTATGCTATAACAATTTATGACGAAATTCCGGAAAGCATCAAATCCCAAACGGAGGCAAACTCCTGATCAATCGAACCCGACTGCCACTCTTTCGCGTGAGCAGGATGATGAAATCGTGATGTTGCATTAAAAATAGCTCTTGCCGTAACCTCTGATTCCAATGCTTTAAACTCCCCGGTTTGTATACCTTTTTCAAGAATGCGTGCGAGTTGCCCAATTAATTGATCTACGTGTTGGGTAATCATATCTACGGCTTCTAAAGTTACAGAGGCGTACATAGCAAACATTTCGGAATCATCTACAGCATAGCTTCGTTTACTGCGGACTAAAGTATCTAACCACAGACGTAGCTGCACTTTGGCATTCCCATCAAATTGCTCCGTAACGTCCTTCAATGGGGCTAAAATATTTTGATGCAACCATCTTTCGGTTACCGATTCGCGCAAAGCTGCTTTACTGGAAAAATGTCTATATAGCGTACCATGACTAACCTTCAGTACCCTCGCTACATCAACAACTGAAGTCTTATCCGGGCCAAAACGCCGGAGCACTTGTTCAGCCGCATCCAGAATGTTTTCTTTAGATAATGGAAGATCATTCGACATTGGTATTTCCCCTCGCTCTATTTCTGATGGTACTTATCATAGCATATAATATTCAAAAACGAACTGACAATAACGTTACTTTGTCATTTGTTGAATCAATCCAATTCTCATCAGCCGCTGAGTACCTACCATATCCCAACAACAAAAAACCTCCCTGATTTCTCAAGAAGGTTCATTACTTTCATCTACTTTCTCACTCGTCCAGCTTCGCCCTAACAAACTTGCCAATCTTCGAAATCGCCTGCTCTGCTTCTGGGAGCATGTACGCTAAGAAATGAAAAACACTCCACATCTTCTCCCATATTTCCAGTTCCACATGAACCCCCGCTACTCTCGCCTGTTCAGCCAATCTCGTTGAATCACTTAAAAGCACCTCATGGTCGCCTACTTGAACGAGTAAATCAGGCAATCCCTGCAAATTCATTCTTAACGGCGATAATATTGAAGCCCTCTCGGTTCGACTACCTACATATGCATCGAGTATACGTTTATTTCCCTCTAAGCTACCTGTCGGATCAAGCGATGCACGACTCTGATACGATTCTCCGTCTAGATGGACAAGATCCGTATGAGGTGAGATTAAAAAAGCACCCGCTGGTAACTCCCTCCCCTCATCCCTCAACGAAATCAGAGTCATCAGCGCAAGGCTGGCTCCCACAGAATCTCCCCCAAACAGGATGTCACGGGCAGAATATCCATTCGCAAGCAACCACCGGTAAGCCCCTATACAATCTTCATTAGCAGCGGGATAGATATACTCGGGTGCAAGACGATACTCAATCATTAGTACTTTCATACCACTAGCTTTTGCAATTCGTGATACCAGATCCCGATAAAATTCACAAGTGCCTGCAATCAAACCACCACCATGAAAATAAAGAATCACTTTATCATCAGGTGGACCTGCTTCCACAGGAATGATCCACTCTCCGCTTAATGGCCCAACCTTGACCCGCTCGACTGTAACATCCGTATGACTAGGCATATTCGCAGCCGCCTCAACCATTTCTTGCCGGATATGCTCTACAGACTTACTTTCAAACCGATTGGTTTGTTTCAGGTAGTCTTTGATCGCTGCAAGCTGTTCTATACTCGTTTTGTCCATATTCATTATCCCTCCTACAGATCTCTTCCTCTCGAATTGTAAAGCCTGTAGGAGACTACAAGGTCAAGTTAAGATTCCATTTTTAGTATTTCTAGCGTCGATTGCACGCCTGGATGCTTATCCGTGGCTAATAAATTTTTCCTCAACTCTGCAAGTGCGGTGAGCTTTATTTCCTGTTTTGCAATTTCACTACGGACTCGTTCTATTTTTTTATCTACAACGTTTACAAAATCATCTATGCTAATGCCACTACTTTCCGATTTTAACAGTGCCTTTTTAATTTCCTTTAGGGTGAACCCGCATAGCTTTGCATTTTGGATAAACGTTAGTCGGTTTAGCGCCTCTTCAGAATAAAGATGGTATCCAGCTTCTGAACGCAAAGGTGATCTAATTAGTCCGAGTTCCTCATAATACCTCAGTGTTTCCATATTCACATTTGCCATCTTGGCCATTTGGCCTCGCAAGTACTCCGTCATGATCTACGCCCCCTTGGAATTCCCTATATTATACCAAAATCCAGATAATCCAGATCATACAGAGGGTATCACACACAAAAAAACGGCATTTCTGCCGTTTCCCGATGTCTACTCTACTCTTTTACCTTACAGCACTTCACTTCGAACCGCATTTTTCTGAATCATAGAAATCTGTCCGGCATGAATACCTGTGTGATACATAAGTCTGCCTATTGCTTCAAGCGGAGTTGATGTGCCAAAAGACGACTCTACGCTTTCATGCCAAGCATCTTCCGGAAGCTCCCGCATCGCTGCAATTAGATTCTCATTAGAAGACGTCAGCAGGTCCACCAGCTCACTTAATGTAGTATATGCTGCATCGTCGGCTTGAGGTTTAGGTCTGCCAAAGAACCACTCTGCAAACATAAATTCTACCTCGGCATTATGAGAAATCAATCCTCCGATGGATGAATTCCCTAATTTAAGATTTAAATCTTCTTCCGGCAATGCCTTCACCATTTTATGAAACCGCTCTTGAACCGCTTGCCAGATGGGCAGTATTGAAGTTATAGTCATCGGCTATTTGCTCCCTTGTACTGTTGCTTCTTCATCTTTCTTCTTATCAATAACAACGTGATTAAATATATTTGCATCTACATCAATATCGAAGGCCAATCCAAAACCTACAACATAACGCCCCTTTAACGGATTCAGTTCGAAAAGGGAAAAATCCAGTCCGCGCAGCAATTTCAGCATAGCTTCACCATGATCAGCATTAAACAATTCAAAGATATCCTCATGTCCATCATTGCCGATATTGTTTGAGGTACAGCTCCAGCGCACACGCTCAGTTGCAAATTTATTGTTTGTTTCAGACTCATCCGCAATTAGAAAAGCATCCACAAAATCATTATTTTCCATATAGCCATAGTGCTCTGCAATCTTACTAATATAAATATACAGCTTGCCGTCTTTCTTTACGAAAGGCGCATAGCTAATAAAGGGCTTTCCTTCATCATCAATTAAACTCAGAATCAGATTCTTGCGTTTATTAATAAATTGTAAGTAGTTTTCTTTATTTTTTTCTACATCTACTGGCTTCTTCATACAAAAATCCCTCCATGAATAGGTTGTGTAATGACACTATGAATCTATCGAACGGTACTCAACAAATGAATACGAGGTTTCTTCTCTGTAGGCACATACTGGACTTCCGCATCCATCCGGTATATATCCCTTATCATATCGGTTGTCATGACTTCATTGGGTGTGCCATACATCGCCTTCTCACCCGCCTGCACTACAACAATACTATCGCTATAAGCAGAAGCTTGATTGAGATCATGCAGCACCATCACTACGGTCATGCCCATATCTTGATTTAACTCGCGAACAAGCTCAAGCACTTCATGCTGATGCGAGATATCCAAGTACGTGGTGGGTTCATCAAGCAACATGATCAAAGGGCGTTGTGCTAAAGCCATTGCAATCCAGGCTCGCTGTGATTCTCCACCTGACAATGAAGCCACTGCTCGGTCCTTATACTCTATCAAATGTGTCTTTTCAAGGGCCCAATGAACAATGTCCATATCCTCTTGGTTTAATCTTTCAAACCACTTTTTGTGTGGATATCTGCCATACGAGACCAGATCGATCACAGTCATATCACTCGGTGCTTGATTTTTCTGGCTCAGCATGCACATTTTTCGTGCGACTTGTTTGGCGCTCATGGTCTTCAGATCCGTACCATCGAGTATGACCGTACCCGTGTGATAAGGAATTAGCCGTGATACCGCTTTGAGCAAAGTGGATTTACCGGAGCCGTTCGGTCCTATAATGGAGACGATCTCACCTTTTTTTACGGAAAAAGAGAAGTTGTTAATCACGCTTTTCTGCTCATACCGAATCGAAATGGAATCGACAGTAAACATGTTAGAACGCCTTCTTTCTCATCAGGTATAGAAAATAGGGTCCGCCAATCACAGCCATAAGGATACCCGCAGGGATATCTAGGGGTGCAAACAGGGTACGTCCACCTGTATCCGCAATTAACAGAACCAACGCACCAAGAGCCATACTCATCGGCAAAAGATATTTGTAATCTGAACCCACGAGCAATCTCGCCATATGAGGTACAACTAGACCGACAAATCCGATCATTCCAATGGCTGCTACAGAAATAGCCGCTAGAAATACTGCCAGCAAGGAGAGCAGGATACGAATTCGGTTCACATTTTCACCCAGATTCGAAGCCACCTGATCACCCAGACGAATGATATTTGCCTTACGAATGGCAAAGAACGATAAGATCCAACCTGCAATCGCATATGGGAAGACCATCATCAACGCATTATTCCCTTTTGCCGCAAGACTGCCGTTAAGCCATTGAACCGCTGCAGGAAGTCTATCACTGTACATGATTGTTAATAGCCCAATGAGTCCTCCGCAAAGTGCATTCACAGCAACGCCAGATAAAATAATAGTAATCGGTGAAATACCGGTTCGTCTCCACGCTAATGCATATACAATACCGGCAGCAATTAGCCCTCCAACAAAAGCGGCAATCGGAATGAACTCAGTATACTGTGGTGCAGCAAGCATTATGACAAGAACACATGCAGCCGCGCCACTAGTTACACCCGTCAATCCAGGATCAGCAAGTGGGTTACCCATCACAGCTTGCAGCAGTGCGCCCGAGATCGCTATATTCGCTCCGATGATCATCGCCAGTAACACACGCGGCAATCGAATATCCCAAATGATGGTGGCATTCACCGCCTTAGACGATGAACCAAAGATCGTACTTAGTATGTCTGATACCGGAATGAATACAGAGCCTAATCCGATGGCAATAATCGCGGCTACGAGCGCTAATAGAACCGTTACAATAACAACTATTCTGCTACGAGATGTATTTATCACTTGCTGTCTCCTTTAATTATTCATAGAAGTATTTTGCGATTTCAGTTAGGGCTGTTTCTGCGTTAATGATCGAAGTTACACCGAACACACTGTAATCTAAAATCTGGATTTTGTCGTTTTTATAAGCGGACAGCTTCGTCCAAGTTTCATTTTTCTCTATTTCTTTTTTAAATTTATCCTTGGTCGCTCCGTGGTCACCTGAAGCCAATACGAGAATAACGTCAGGATCAGCGGCTACGACGTTTTCCATGTTTATAGGAGAGTAAGTATCTGTAACTTTAAGTACAGAAGTAGCGATATTATCAGCGCCAAGCTTCTTAACCAAGCTACCCAGATAAGATTTCTCACTCATAACCATGAAGGAATCAGCGGTTCCAATAACGAGCATCACGCTCGGCAGTTCTTTTCCTTCGGCTAATTTGCTTAGCTCATTCTCTTTATCCAAAATCTTACTCAAAGCCGTATTCATTTCATCTTTTTTATTAAAATAAGTGCCTAATACTTTAAGGCTAAGCTTTAAATCCTCAAAGGATTCTGTGCGTAGATATGCTTTTTGCAAGTCCATGCCTTCCAGTGTCTTATCCAGCGTGCTTCGAAGCGATTCTGCCCCCAGCAGCAAGTCTGGCTCAAGCTTTGTTACTACTTCAAGATCCGGTGCCATTGGCGAGCCAATTTTATCTATCGATTCAAAGTCAGCAGGGATTGGATTGGTGGAGGTTGGCACCCCAACTGGTGTGATTCCAAGCAAATAGAGCATTTCTGTTAATGGGACAGATGTAGTTACAATTCGCTGTGGAGCTGTGGCTGGAAACTGGCTTAATGCTTCATTGAACAATGCTTCATCTACACCATCATTCTCCAGACTGTACACCTTTCCAGCATCCGCTGTTTTCGCTGCTTCTGTTGCATTCGCTGCATTTGCTTCTTTCGTTTCATTAGCAGCTGTATTCGTTACAGCTTCATTCTTGGTTTGATTGTCCGCTGTATTGGTGGACGAACATGCAGTCATTGCAGTAAGCGCTGCAACCACCAGAAGTACTAATAATTTCTTCAAAATCTATCCCTCCGAGTATGTATAATTATACGTTTCATGTAGTGATAATGATTTTCATTTTCATCTACCTTTCCTATGATAATGGTTATCATTGGGAAGTGTCAAGAATTTTATTTAAATTTTAAACCAGCAAAAACGCCTTAAACATCCCAATTAAAAAGGACAACCTTTCTTGTAGATAAATAGGAATTCAGTATTGAATGAAATTTTCACTTTTTTAAATTAACAAAAAAACCACATCTAAAGGACGTGGTCAATATGCATAATAAACCTAAATATTTAATTATAGAATGGAGTGAATCTTCACTCATTTCTCTTCTCGTTCTTCTTCCGTTAGCCTTGGACATACATAACACTTCTCGCCATCCTCAAGGCAATAATAGAGGCAGCAGGAGGAACGTAACACTAGTCGCTCTCCTGCATGATACGGTAATTCAAGGATCATCTATTGCTCTCTTCTTCACTCTGAATAACTAGTTGATACTCCACTTTTGCTTTGTCTTGTTCAAACAAACATAGCTTACCACGACGCAGATTATTTCTGCCACTACATAAAGAAAGCCATAAGCCGATATTACCCAATATTAAAGGAAGGATAAAGAAATTCCCTATCAACAAGACATATCGTAAAATCGCCAAAATCGCGGATGTTCTAGGATTGTTAATAGCTGTATACAGAGCGTTAATAATAATATTGGCCCCCACAAAGATAAAATTAACGCTATAAAATGTGATGATCTCACTGGATGTATTCATGACCTGAAGATTGTCTTTTACAAAAAGAGAAATAAAGGGAGATTTAAAAATAATCAGTATTGCAGTGCAAACCACACCAACCAATGTAACTATTCTAATGGCTACCGCTATCAGTTCTGATACACAACTATCGAGACCTTGCGGCATTATGACCGAATCGACCTGCTGAAGCCTGCAAAAGTAGATCCCTCCTCTGGTTATCGCTATTATTCAGATATAGAGCTAATTTATCTGGATGTCATTAACTTCTGCAAAAAAAAAGAATATGCCACTTCATAAGATTAAAGATGTTTTTACGAATGATAATCTTGATTATATGAATAGTTTTCTAAAAACAAAGGACGAGGAAATAGAACAGGAAATTAAGCAGCTCAAAAAGACGAAATTACAACTTGGAATTTTACGAGAACAATACGAAAACCATGCTTATTTATCTGATGTTCCCCTATCCTCTACCCATTTTTCAACCAAAGTCTCGGGACAAAGAGCAATCGTCAAAATTCCGTCACTACAGAAAACCAGCCTCGAAAGTTTCCATCAACTGCAGAATGCATTGAATCAACAGCTTGGAGATGAGCCAAAAGATGCATTTACTTTTGATTTACCAAAAGGAACTTATCTCAATGGTTATTGCTCAGAGCAGCAGAGAATGGAAACGATGCAGAATATCACTGCGTATGCTAAAGCCGAATATACGGAAATTCCATTCGTCATCCAGTCAGTAATTTTCACCGGAATGTTTCAGTGGGTTTATGAGATTCAAGTATTGTTAAAATCTGCATGATCTATTCCTAGTTTCGTAGATTCGTAGATTCGTACCCACTGGATCAGTGGTGCATATAATGCACTTGTGAGGTGATCCATTAATAAATGAGCCGACAATTGTGGCTAGAGCAATACAATTCAAGAATCCATAGGGCGCTAAGAAAAAGAATTCAACACTCCCAAGTCCGTCGCGGTACATCCGCTAAAATCCCTATCATTATTAAATTCAAACAAAAAATGACCCCGGCACAGCTGAAGTCATTACAAAAACATCTAGAATCACACGACTTTCCTATCAAACATCATCTTCCTATACTAAATTCTGTATCATCACTAGTTTCGATGAACTGTCTGAAACAGATGTGCAGTTGGCATGGAATCGATAAAATCTATGTAGACGGAATTAAAAAGACATCACTTTATATAGCGACACCATCCATCGGTTCTACATCCGTCCAAAAGAAACAGGGACTTACCGGAAAAGGAATCAACATTGCCATTCTTGACACAGGAGTGTATAGACACCCTGATCTGATTCAGCCCTGTAACCGTATCGTAGCTTTTAAAGATTTTATCAATCACAGAAAACTTCCCTACGACGATAACGGTCATGGAACACATATCGCAGGCGATGCGGCAGGCAACGGATGGATGAGCAAAGGAAAATACAAAAGCCCTGCTCCAGAGGCAGGGGTCGTCGGTGTTAAAGTACTCGATAAAAATGGTGACGGATATGACTCCACGATTATTAAAGGAATCGAGTGGTGTATTGCGAATCGAAAGCGACTAAAACTACGTATCCTTTCGATGTCATTAGGGGGTACGGTAAATTTACCTTGTTCTGACGATCCGCTGTGCCAAGCCGTAGAAAAAGCAATAAAGGCTGGACTCACTGTTGTGATTGCAGCTGGAAATAGCGGCCCTGGACGCAGGACGATAGAATCTCCTAGTATTAGTCCTTCTGCAATTACCGTAGGTGCAGTGGATGATCGCCGCACGCTCACACAAAAGGACGACCGGATTACTTCATATTCAAGCCGCGGACCTGCACCTGGAGGGCGAAAGAAACCAGACCTCGTAGCTCCTGGCGAGACCATTATTTCTCTTCGTGCGCCTCACTCCAAGCTAGATCGCGAGCTTCCTTACTTGCGGATCGCTAAAAATTATTTTGTACTGTCCGGTACCAGCGTCTCAACCCCAATAGTCTCCGGTGTGATCGCTCAATTGTTGCAGAGAAATCCATCTCTATCCCCTAAGCAAGTAAAATGCATACTGAAAAAGAACATATTCTCTCTTAAACTAAAACCTAACACAGCCGGCTCTGGTGAGATTAATGCGAGATTCTTATTGTGATTTTGCTTCCTTCTTTAAAGCTGTGATAACAGAAACTGACAACACTTCAGTAAATTTACCCATAGGCTCAATTTCTAATAAAGAAGATTTCAAATCCGCTTCAAATTGTTCTAAGTGATCTCCAAATAAACGCTTTGAAGCATAGGATGTGGAATACAAATTTCCAAGAATAGAATCCACCGTCCATGTCACTGAATAACTCGGTAAAATCAATCTTTCCACATCCTTAAAACTAGATCGCGCAACAATATCCTCATGTCTTTCTTTAGGATGAGTATAGATGCTGTCTCCTGCTATTCTTTCGTTACCTAACCAGCGTTTTACTACTTCATTTACCTTAAGCTGCCAAGATAATGGCTCATGCCCTACATTAAAAGTATCAATAATCGCTAATCCACCATTATCGATCAAACTATGATGTAGAATTTCAAGAAGGGCTGTCCTATCCATCCAATGAAAGGCTTTGGCCAGGATGGTAAGACGGAAGGAACCCCAGTCGTTCTGCAACTCTTCTGCTCTACCAAGTATCCAACTAACGTTATCTACCCTATGGAGTGTTGATAGACGATTAGCCTCTTCCAACATTTCACTTTCCGTATCTACACCTATCATTTCTTCAAACCAATCACTAAATCTTAGTCCCAGCTGACCCGTACCACACCCTAAATCAAGCAGACGGCCTTCTCCGTTAAGCGAAAACTTCTGAATTAAGTACCGAATAAGGGATGAAGGATACTGCGGCCGATATTCTGAATAGTACACTGCCGTACCTTTAAATAAATCCGGACCATATCCATTCATAGGTTCACCCTTCTCTTGTTTTCTAATAGGACAAAATCATAGCAGACATCCAACTAAAATAAAAGGCAGTTCGGTTTGACCGAACTGCCTTTTATTTATGCTGATACGGCAATTCGCTGGATTTGGGCTCAAAGGATCAAAAAATCCACATAGAAATGATTGACAAATAAGTCCATTACATATATGGTTAATTACATAACTAACTAACCAATGAACATGGCGGTGAATACATGGGAAGCTTAATGGATGATACTCGACCAATATTTATGCAGATCGCCGAACGGATAGAAAATGACATCATCGAAGAAACACTCCTGGAGGAATCACAGGTTCCTTCTACAAATCAATTTGCTGTTTTTTACCAGATCAATCCGGCTACGGCTGCGAAAGGTGTGAATTTGCTTGTCGACCAAGGAATTTTATACAAAAAGCGAGGTATCGGCATGTTTGTAGCTTCTGGAGCGCGCACAGTATTGATGGAAAAGAGAAAAGAACAATTTTATGAGCAATATGTTGTAACTATGATCCGTGAAGCAGAGAAATTAGGAATTACGTTGGATCAATTAACGAAGATGATTCAGAGGGGAGATAATCGGTCATGAATGAAGTCGTTGAGATCAAGGGACTGACCAAGTCGTACGGAAAGGTAACCGTCATCCAAGACATTAATTTTTCTTTAGAAAAGAACAAAATCTATGGTCTGCTTGGCAGAAATGGTGCGGGGAAAACAACAATCATGCACATGATTACAGCACAGTTATTTGCTACAAGTGGTGATCTGAAGGTGTTCGGGGAACATCCCTACGAGAATAACCGCGTACTCAATCAGATTTGCTTCATTAAGGAAAGCCAAAAGTACCCAGATACGTACCGTATTATCGATGTTCTAGAGGTTTCTGCGTTATTTTTCCCTAACTTTGATCGGGACTATGCCCACTCTTTAATCAAAGACTTCAATCTACCCTTAAAAAGAAGAATAAAGAAGCTGTCCAGAGGTATGCTCTCGGCGGTGGGTATTGTAGTAGGTCTAGCTAGCCGAGCTCCCCTAACTATATTTGACGAGCCCTATTTAGGTCTGGATGCTGTGGCTAGAAGCCTGTTTTACAATCGATTAATTGAGGATTATTCAGAATATCCACGAACAGTTGTCTTGTCTACCCATTTAATTGATGAGGTAAGCCAGCTGTTAGAGCATGTCATTGTTATCGACAACGGTAAGCTGATTATCAATGAGGATGCTGAAGCGCTTCGCGGGCGAGCCGCTAAGGTGATCGGTGCGACTGCGAAGGTGGAAGATTTAATCTCCGGTAAAGAGGTTATCTCTCGTGAATCCTTTGGCGGATTACTTTCTGCCACTGTTATTGGCTTAAACTCAACAGATCTAACACGTGCTGAGATGCTAGGTCTGGAGATCTCCCCTATCTCTTTACAACAGTTAATTGTTCATCTCACAAATAGAAGATCTCAAGGAAAGGAAGTGGCAGCACAATGAACCATATGACAGGGATATTAAAAATGCACTACAAGGATAAATGGTTTTGGTTATTTATGCCTTGGATCATATTATTGTCCAGTTTTCTCGTCAATCTCGTCATAGCTTGTTTCATGCAAGAACCAATGTATACCGGTGGCCTAGTCTCTATCTTTATTTATATGTTTGTCATAGGTATCATCATTTTGGTTCAGACCTTCCCCTTTGCCTTGGGCTTAAGCATACGGAGGACAGATTATTTCTTCGGCACCTCCTTAATGGCCGTTATAACAAGTGCCGGCTTCTCACTTCTTCTGTTCCTGCTATCTATTGTAGAAACCAAATTAACACCTGGATGGGGTGTGCAGCTACATTATTTTCATATGCCATACTTGAATGACGGTACTGTCCTAGAGCAGCTGTGGATCTATTTCGTGATCATGTTGCATATGTTTTATTGGGGATTTGTTATCTCCAGTATCTTCCGCAGATTCGGCAGAAGTGGCCTATTCATTTTCGCAGCAGTCATGTTTATTGTGTACAGCGTCGCTGGATTGTTAATGACGTATTATCATTGGTGGGGAGATCTATTTAATTGGTTCGTTAGCCATACCGCATTTGAAATTGCCTTGTGGAGCATGCCTTTGACGGTCTTGTATGCACTCTTATCGTTTTGGATGCTTCGGAAGTCTACAGTATAAGGCACTGCCTCGAATATCTAAACATTATAGGAGGTACTGTATGGATTATGTGAGGGATTACGCCATGTATGCTTCTATATTCGGTATGTTTAGTTTTAGTTGGTTTGGTTGGGCACAAGAAAATCCCAGATCCAGCTGGCGAAAATATATTGGCGTAGCTTCTGGTGTATCCCTTCTCATCTGCTTGATTGGTGTCTATTTAAGTGTGACGAACTGGGATGCTCCCTCCGTATTAAATGACAAGACCTCTTTTGATAATTATCTAATTTCTGTCTATGTTGAATTATTTTTGGCTGGCGCTGGCGCTTCTATATTGATGAAATGTAAGTATAATGATTACGTTGCTCCTTGGATTTCTTTTATAGTAGGGATTCATTTTATTGGCTTAAAAAGTGTGTTTAACGATTTCAGTTTATACCTTTTAGCAGCACTTCTTGTTGCAATCTCTATCGTATCACTATTCATATCTAAAAAACTTAAGGTCGCAAACAGTGCAATTACAGGCATTGGTGCTGGGACAGTTTTGTTCGCCTTCGCTTTATTAGGGTTAATTCGATATTTATTAAGCTAAGTCATACCATGATCATCAGAACTTTCATGAACCATCCGTTCACATCTCAGAATCAAAATGATATACCTTTATTCACCCATACTCTTCACCGAACTAGAAAAAGCCTGCAAATGATCAGCTTTTTGTACATGATATCTTCCTCATTAAGTTCAAAAACTGAGAATGTACAGGTATATCCTCACGGATGGCTCGAAGATTTCTTCTGAAGTAAGAATTAATGCAAATTTGCAGAAATCAAGGTGTTAGCCACCCCGTATTATTTATAAATGTAATTTTGTAGGCTGAGGCGACTATGGGAATTTCCGGGGGTAATTCTGGTGCATATATGCCTCACTTTCTACTTTTTCTCAGTCTCAATCACGGATATAGGGAATTCCTCCCTTTAAATTTACGCTTTTGTCCATAAATCGATGGATATAGGGAAAACCTCCCTTTAATTCATTGGATTTTATCGTATTTGGGGTTTTATCCGAATTTATAGGGAGTAATTCCTTATACTTATTGAAAATAACTGAATTCTAATAATTATAGGGAGAAATTCCCTATAATCTTGAATTCTCCTTTAATAAATCCAACTCCAATGCTCCCTGACTTTCCCTCAGATACACACCTATTTATATACCTGTAAGTTCACTGTATTATACAAAACTCTTATGAACCTAGGCTCCATCCACAATGAAAATGATACTCCCTTATCTAGGGTTACTGGTTAGTCAACCTTATATGCACGTAAAGAAAACTCCCTTGATTTCTCAAGGGAGTTTCTAGTGATGCGGTCGAGAGGACTCGAACCTCCAC
>NZ_NFVA01000068.1 GCF_002264395.1 Paenibacillus sp. VTT E-133291 | reverse complement strand
CAATAGGCCCCTCGCCCTTCTATCACAGCCACAGGCTGGTCGATAGTCTTCGCATTCCCCAAGGAGTCCCCACGTCCGTAGGAGTGGGACGACCCCATATCCACACCGAAGTGTGGTGAGGGAGAAGGAACGGAGAGGAAGTTTGGAACTGTAGGAGCGGAGCATTCGCCTTTATCCTCGGATTTCAACCGCAAAGAGCGGTTTCTTATCAAGAAATCTGAGGATAACAGCGACCGGAAGTCCAAACATTCCTCGCAGTGACGCTGACTCTCACCATACTGGCCAGCCTAAACCTCACCACGCGCCGCCGGACTCATAATACTTCACTCCGGCACCGATCGCGATACTCCTTAGGAGACATCCCGGTCTGCTTCTGAAATACCTTCGTGAAATAACGTCGTTCCTGATAACCGACTCCGGAACCAATCACCGTAATGCTTTTATCGCTGTTAGTAAGCATAAACTTAGCTGCTTCAATTCGTTGTTGTGTTACGTATTCCACGAAAGTCATTGCAAAACGGTTCTTAAACAAGAGGCAGAAGTAACTGCCGCTAATGCCGATCTTATTCGCCACTTCCTCAATCCCGATATCTGAATGAAGATGTTCAGTGATGTATTGAGCAGCCAAGTTCATTAGCTGATCCGGCGTTTTTTTACCATTGTCAACTTCAGGAATCTCCTGAAATAGAGGGATACTATTGTACAGTTTATTCTTAAACTGTTTACTACGGATATTAGCTCCGATCTCACGCACCTTATTGCCAAGCTCCTCATAATGTATCGGCTTACAAATGTATTCTCTTACCCCGAGCCGGATCGCTTCCCGTGCATAGTCAAATTCCTGATACCCGGTAAGAAGCAGTACCTCACTATCCAATCCCAATTCCCGCAGCTTTCCTACAAAAGTTAATCCATCCATCACTGGCATACGAATGTCACTCAACACAAGATCGGGTTGCTCCTCTTCAGCAATGCGCAAGGCGTCCATACCGCTTCGCGCCATACCGACGACCTCCATCCCCATCTCCTGCCATGGCAACACTCTTTTCAGATTATTCAGAATTGGGGCTTCGTCATCTACCAATAATACTTTTAGCATAATGATCTTCCCCCTGCTCGTATTTAGGTATGACACATTGAATAATAGTACCATATCCTGGACTGGAACAAATAAATATTCCATATCTGTCACCGTATTCAATGCGGATGCGATCCGCTACACTGCGTATGCCAAGACCTCTGCGTTCAAGATTCATCCGGTTTTCCCGTTCAACTTCAACCTCTTGCTCCACAGGATCATTCACAATATATTGGAAAATAGACAACTGCGATGGTGTAATTCCAATACCGTTATCTTCAATTCGTAAAATTAAGTCCCCTTGCTTCTCCGAAACTTTCACAGAAACTTGACCTTTGTAATCAATACCCTCAAATCCATGCTGAATGCTATTCTCTACAAGCGGTTGCAAAGTAAGCTTTAAAATACCGCAACTCATCAATTCTTGTGGGATATCAATATCGTATTCAAATAAATCCTCAAATCTAAATTTTTGAATATCCAAATAATTGCGCAGATGTTTAACCTCTTCATCCAGTGTAATTTCTTCTCGATCCTGAATGCTAATACGTAAAATACTAGCCAGTCGGTAGACCATCTCACTGACTTTCTTGCCTTCATTCTGTATAGCCAGAACATTAATCGACTCTAACGTATTGAATAAAAAATGCGGTTTAATCTGAGCCTGCAGAACACGCATCTCGGCTTGATTCTTGCGACGCTGTTCCAAATGGATTCTGTTAAACAACCGGTTAATTTTATCCATAAGATCATTAAAGCCCTTACCAAGAAGCGTTAACTCATCGTTCCCCTTCACTTCTACCCGCGAAGTTAGATCTCCATCCTCAACACGTCGCATAAAACGAACAATTACGGCTATTGCACCAGTAATGCGATTCATAAAGAATAGATTGAAGATCACCGCTGCCAAAAAGCAAAGGAAGATTACCCCCACAAACCAGCGTGCAAATACTGTAACTTCTCGAGATAAAGAGTCCCATGAGGTTACAGACACTAGACTCCAAGGATAATCCTTCAAATGATACATGGAGAGAATACTCTTCTCCCCGTTATACTCTGTTTTAAAACTCTGAAACCCTTTTTTGAAGGTAATCTCTTTATTCGCGAATGACTGAATATCTTGCCCATCCAGCTTTTGATCTGGGTCAAATAGAATCATTCCATCATCATTTACTAGCATAAACGAAACATCCTGATTGCTATCCCCAATTTTTAAATTGCGAAATATCGATTCGAGCTCCCAATTTTTGATCTGTACAACAAGGATACCTATGTTCTGAAAGAAGCTCAGTTCCTTCACGAGTCGAATTTGTGTAAACACAGGTTCAGTTCCTGTAAGTTCAGGATACTCATGAGGAGCCAGCCATTTTGGCACGCCATTCAAATCCATTACTTCCTGGTACAAATCACTTTTTTTGAAAGTATCATAGGGTAGCGTTCGGAAATTTTCCTTATTAAAAAGCGACACGATTTCAGAGTTACCTCTACCGTTAAAATTGTACAAAAAAGCATAGCTAATCGATGGATGGTTAAACAACAGACTACGGAAATTGCGCTGGCTTGCATTCAAACTGAGTTGCTCAGCATCCGTCAAATCCTGATTAGAAGGATCTTCGGCGCTAAGTGCCATATGAAAAACCGAGGTAGCAATTCCGTTGTCTGTAACGTTATCCATATCTTTTAACACATTTGAAATACTATAACTAATAGCTTTAAGTGAGTATTCCGACTGCTGGCTGTACTTCTTCTCAATAGAGTTATAAGTCACAAAGAACATAAGCATGCCTAGAATAAATAAGGGAATGATTATCAGGCCCAAAAATGCCGTAAATAATTTATAGCGCAAATTCATCGGCTAGTGCTCCTGACTGAGAAAAAAGTTATCCTTTTACGCCGCCCGCTGTTACGCCTTCAATAATTTTTTCCTGTAGAATCGCATAAATAACAATTACTGGAAGAACACTGAAGACGATACCCGCTGACATTTGTGCATAGTTCATCTGATATTGATCGCGGAATTGAACCATACCCACTGGGAGCGTCCGCAGTTCGTCATTCGATAGGAAGTAGTTTGCCAGCAAGAATTCATTCCAATTGCCCAGGAAATTAACAATGAATACAGTAACCATGGCAGGTACGGTTAGAGGTACAATAATTTTAGCAAAGATACCCGGTGCCTTCAACCCATCCATGACCGCAGCCTCTTCAATTTCTCTAGGCAACGAACGCATAAATGCAGCCAGTATTATAATCGTAAATGGAATTGCATTCGCGATATAAGGAATAATCAACGCCCAGTGTGTGTTCAGAATTCCCATTTTGCGTACAATCGTATAAATAGGAAGCATCAATGCGTTGTTTGGAATGAGCATTCCCACCATAACTAGCGTGAACAAAATCGTATTCCATTTGCCTTGGCGCATCCGTGTTACCGCAAAAGCAAACATAGAAGCTAGAATGATAGACACTACAGAAGCTAATATGGAAATGTACAAACTGTTAAAAAAGTAGGTGCTGATCTTGGCGTTTACCCAAGCTTCAACGTAGTTACCAAAAACGAACTCCTTTGGAATCCCAAAAGGGTTAAGCGCTATCGCATTGTTATCCTTTTTCACAGATGAGAATAACACGAACAGGAAAGGAAATAGAATAACTAGTAGATAAGACAATAGTGCGACATGGGGCAGACTCTTTTTCAGGGCGCGTGGCATCAGTATTCAATCCTTTCTGTGCGTCGGGCTATCAGCAGCTGATAAACGGCTGTAACCACCAATGTAAATACAAAGATCAGGACTGCGATGGTGTTACCGTACCCGTATTTAAAGTTCGTAATTGCATATTTAATCATGTAGGTTGCCATTACATCGGTTGAACCTGCAGGTCCACCCTTAGTCATTACAATGACGATATCCGCCGCTTTCATTGCCCCTGCAATGGATAACATGATTACAACAGAAATGATCGGAACGATTAGCGGAAGTGTGATGCGTGTAGCACGTTGGAATCCAGTTGCGCCATCAATGGCAGCTGCTTCATCCAATTCACCTGGTATCGACAGAATAGCTGCCAGTACCATTACGATATAGAATCCAGTCCACTGCCAAGCATTCGTGATCAGGATCGATACCATTGCGAATTTTTCATCCGACAGCCAGTAAATTGGATTAATCCCCACTAAACCTAGAACCTTATTTAAAAGTCCAATGTTGGGCTCATAAATGAAGCCCCATAGAATACCGATAACTGCTGTAGACATAATGGAAGGCATGAAGACCGCTGTCTTATATAAGCCTTTCAGTTTCTTTACATTCGATATCAATAACGAGAAGAATATGATTAACGGTACCTGTACAAAACAAGAGAAAAGAATGAAGAAACCGTTATTTTTGACAGATATCCAGAATCGTTCGTCTCCTAATGCCTTCTCAAAATTACTGATACCGGCAGACTTGACTGTGTCAGATACCCCGTTCCAGCTAGTAAAGCTGTAATAGATTGAACTAAAGATGGGATAAATGAAAAACATCGTGAACAAGATCAGTGCTGGAAGAATAAAAAGGAAAAATACCAATGGATTTCTTAGTGCTTTATTCATGACTACCTCCGGTTGCTTTGACATCTGGCGAACAATGAATGTTTTAGATCTTTGCAAACACATAAATTCTTTGAGTTTAAAAATGTACCCTGGTTCTGGCACCAGGGTACATTCAATTTGCAGCTACTTATTCAACTGCTGCGTTTGCTTCTTCTTGTACCTTCTGTAATGCTTCGCCCATTTTCTCAGGAGTTGTCTGACCACCAATTAGCTTTTGAATTTGAATGTTACTGATTTCTGTAGTTACATCAGCTTGAACAAGTGAGTCAAATGCTGGGAACGAAGATTGTGAGTTATTAAGTACACCAACGATTTCGCTCATCAGATCATCCGTAATATTTTCGTTCAGAACGTTTTGGTCAATTTTCATTGCTGGCAATACGCCATCTTCAACCAGTCCACGTAATTGCATTTCTTCATTAAATAGGTTTTTGATAAATGACTTCACAGCAGCCAATTGACGTGGATCTTTTTCAGCAGAAGCAGAGAAACCGTAGCCATTGTTTACATCGCGCATCAATGCAGTTTGGTCGCCTACGCCACCATCAACTGGAGGAATATTGAAGAATCCAACTTTACCGATCAAACCTTCGCCAGATTGTCCTTCTTTAAATACGGAAGATTTCCAAGTACCATCATACAAGAGGATTGCTTCACTACTAGTGAATTGCGTTGTATATTCAGCATACTCGAAACCAAGTTCGCCTTTTTTGAAGTATCCTTTGTCAACCCATTCTTTGTACTTCGCAAAACCTTTTACAACGTTTGGATCAGTCCATTTAGCTTCACCTGTTGCAAACTTAGCGGTTACATCTGGACCTGCATAACGTGACCACAAGTGGTTGGCTAGCATAAGCGGTACCCAACCAGCCTTAGATGCACCAGCCAAAGGTACTTTTCCGTCAGCTTTGATGTCAGCCAATTGTTGTTCCAATTCAGCAAATGTTGTTGGAGCTTTCCAGCCTTTGCTATTGTAGTACTCTTTGTTGTAGAAGAAACCTTCACCAGATCCACCGATAGGCAATCCGTAAATTTTTCCTTCATAAGTGAAAGGATCAAGATTTGAGAATTTATCCTTAATTCCAAGTTCCTCTAGGATTGGAGTCAGATCGAGTAATTTACCTTCTTTAGCATAGATCTTAGAGTCAGGGCTTCCGAAAAGATCGAAGATCTCTGGTGGATTACCTGCAGCCATTTCACCACGTAATTTTTCTTTACGGTTTACATCTGAATCTACTCCATCAAGCTTAAAGGTCAGACCCGGTACATCGCCTTCTACCTTTTTCACTACTTCTTGCAGAATTGCTAAACGCTTCTGTTTGTCGGCACCGATTTGAGTGTGACGAATCGTCATTTCGAACGGTTCGCTACTTACTGGTTCTTCTGTTGCTGGAGCATTTGTAGCATCCGCTGAATTCGTCGCGGTAGCGTTTCCATCTCCTTTGTTAGAAGATGCATTGTTGTTGCTTCCGCAACCTGCCAGTAAAGCTGATGATACAAAAATCAGGGACAATAGCAAAGTCATACCTTTTTTCATTTCTTGTGACCCCCCATATAATGTTGTGCTTTACACTTCTTATTATAGAAAACAGATTCCATTCTCGTAAGGTTAAGATTCATCCACTATAGGGATAAAAATCTCTAATGAAAGCGGAATCAACTACACAACGTGTAATATAACATAACTTTATTTTAGTAAAAATTACGATTATCTGCTAAACAGCGTGGATTAGTCATACATATACTTAGAAAATAATAATAAAAACTCAATTCAATGACATAAAATCTATCATAATGTATTTCCAACTCCTTAATTAATAGCTGGAAATATATCATTTTTTAAAGGTAAAACACAAAATTACCCCTTTTAATGACATCAGACGTCCCTCATAACAAAAAAACCGTTCCTTCAGCAGTAAATCACTAAAGGAACGGCTCCACTTAATGTAGATATAAATTATACCAACGCTGTCTGCTTGCGACCTTCTTCGACTAAGCGGTACGCCCGCTGAACTTCTTCATCCGTAGGGGATGGCACTCCATCCAATTCATAAGCCTTGCCGAGCATTTCCCATTTATAGATACCCATTTGATGATAAGGTAAGATTTCAAATTTCTCAACGCCATTTAAGGTTCCAATATATCGACCCAGATTGATAAGATCCTCTTCACGGTCATGAATGCCTGGAACATATACATGTCTAATCCACATCTTACGGTTATGATCTGACAGCCAGCGCGCAAGCTTCAAGGTCCGATCATTAGATTTACCAGTTAACTTAATGTGTGCTTCTTCATCAATATGCTTCAAATCAAGCATCACCAAGTCCGTAACATCCAATAAGTCATTAATCTTGTCACCTTCGTTATAACCATTACTATCTAATGTAGTGTGCAGATTCCAACGCTTTTTAACTTCCGTAAATAACTGCTTTACAAATTGTGCCTGCAAAGTTGGTTCTCCGCCGGATACAGTTAACCCACCACCGGATGAACGATAGTAGTTTAAATATGGCTCGATCTCCGAAAGTACTTCTTCTAGAGTCATTTCCTTACCTTCATCTAAAGCCCAAGTATCAGGGTTATGGCAATACTGGCATTTCAGCAAGCACCCTTGCATAAATAAGACAAATCGAATACCAGGCCCATCAACGGTTCCAAAGGTTTCCAAGGAGTGTATGCGACCTTTAATCATAGGATGTCATCCTTTCTCCACGACTGACTAACAGTCCATCTTTCACGAAGAAGAACCCCTGCCCATAAGACTGTGTTCTCCTTAAACGCGACCGTAAAATTTAAAATTTTAACCATTCTCAAACATGATATTACCGCCCTTGAGACAAGGGCGGTATCTTCCTTGCAACTATTTCAATGAAGAATTTAAATCAAAGATCTTTATAAATATAAACAAATTACATTGAACCGTGGAAAGTACGGTTAATTACGTCCATTTGTTGTTCGCGAGTCAACTTGATGAAGTTAACTGCATAACCGGATACGCGGATAGTCAATTGTGGATAGTTCTCTGGGTGATCCATCGCGTCCATCAGCTGTTCACGGTTAAATACGTTAACGTTCAAATGCTGAGCGTTGTTATGGAAGTATCCGTCCATCATGTGTACCAGGTTAGACTTACATGATTCATCGTCTTTACCCAGTGCCTTAGGTACGATGGAGAACGTATTGGAGATACCATCTTGTGCATCGGAGTAAGGCAGTTTAGCTACAGAGTTCAGTGAAGCCAGAGCACCTTTCTTGTCGCGTCCGTGCATTGGGTTAGCCCCTGGTGCAAAAGGTTCGCCTTTTTTACGTCCGTCAGGTGTTGTACCTGTCTTCTTACCGTATACTACATTCGAAGTAATGGTCAATACCGATTGAGTCGGTACAGCATCACGATATGTTTTGTGTTTACGGATCATAGACATGAAAGTTTCAACTAATTCTACTGCAATGTTGTCTACAGCATCGTCATTGTTACCGTAGCAAGGGAATTCGCCTTCGGTTTCGAAGTCAATTGCAATACCTTGTTCGTTACGGATTGGTTTAACCTTCGCGTATTTGATAGCACTCAGTGAGTCAGCTGCAACGGACAGACCAGCGATACCGCAAGCCATAGTACGCAGAATATCACGGTCATGCAGTGCCATTTCAATACGTTCATAAGAATATTTGTCATGCATATAGTGGATGATGTTCAAAGTGTTAACGTAAGTCTTAGCCAACCACGCCATCATCGGTTTGAAGCGTTTCATTACTTCGTCATAATCCAGATATTCAGAAGTGATCGCTGGGAATTCCGGTCCAACTTGTGCTCCGGATTTCTCGTCTTTACCACCATTAATAGCATACAGCAAAGCTTTTGCCAGGTTAGCACGAGCACCGAAGAACTGCATTTGTTTGCCGATGCGCATTGGAGATACACAGCATGCAATCGCATAATCATCACCCCAGTATGGACGCATTAAATCGTCATTTTCATACTGAATTGCACTAGTTTCGATGGAAACCTTAGCACAATATTTTTTGAAGCCTTCAGGCAATCTTTCGGACCACAGAACAGTTAAGTTTGGTTCCGGTGCTGGACCCAAGTTGTACAAGGTGTTCAGGAAACGGAAACTGTTCTTGGTAACACGAGTGGTTCCATCTTCAGCCATACCACCGATGGATTCAGTTACCCAAGTAGGGTCGCCGGAGAACAGATCGTTATAGTCAGGTGTACGCAAGAATTTCACGATACGCAATTTCATTACGAAATGGTCGACAATTTCTTGTACTTGTTCTTCAGTCAAAGTACCTTCTTCAATATCTCGTTCTGCATAAATGTCTAGGAAGGAGGATACACGTCCCAGGGACATCGCCGCACCATTTTGTTCTTTAACCGCGGCCAGATATCCAAAGTATACCCATTGCGTAGCTTCCTTGAAGTTCGTCGCTGGTTTGGAAATATCCATACCGTGAGCAGCCGCCATTTCTTTCAATTCGCCAAGTGCACGAATTTGCTCGGACAGCTCTTCACGCAAACGAATTACTTCTTCAGTCATGGAATCAACTTCAAGCTCAGTTAGTTGTTGTTTTTTGTCTTTAATCAAGAAATCAATACCGTACAGAGCAATGCGGCGGTAGTCGCCGATAATGCGTCCGCGGCCGTAAGCATCAGGAAGACCTGTGATAACGCCGGATTTACGCACTGCTCTCATGTCTGGTGTATATGCATCAAATACGCCTTGGTTATGCGTTTTGCGAATGTTCGTGAACATGTCAACGATGTTTTGTGGAAGCTCGAAGCCATAAGCCTTCGTAGCATCGACCATCATCTTGATTCCGCCGAATGGCTGGATAGAACGTCTGAAAGGAGCGTCAGTCTGTACGCCTACAATTTGTTCCTTGTCCTTGTCAATGTAGCCTGGAGCATGTGAAGTGATTGTGGAGACAGTATCTAGGGAAACATCCCATACGCCGCCTCTTTCTCTTTCTTCCTTGCTCAGCTGGGAAATAATCTTCCACAGTTCAGTTGTGTTACTAGTAGGACCTACGAGGAACTCTTCGTTACCTTCATAAGGTTTAATGTTACTAGCGATAAAGTTGTTAACGTCAACTTTCTTGGACCATTTACCTTTTGCAAAACTTCTCCAACCGGATTTCACTTCATTTACTTCTTTTTCAATCACCGACATGCTAAATCCCTCCATCTATATTTATTATATTTGTAGAGATCGCGGGCTTGAAGGTTGATCCCGTGTCTCGTGATCCCCAAAAGATGTGATTGTTCCAAATTTCACAATCAACATTTCATATGCGGGACCGTTGTTTATATAAACATTCTAGTTTATTTTCTATAAAAACACTGTGACAAATATCACCTTTCGAGTGATATTTGTCACCTTTATCTAAGTCCACAACTATCCTATTCTCTATTTAACCATTTGTTAATTATCAAATCTTCCGTAGAATGCGTTACGGTATACATCAGCAAGTTCAGATACTAATGGTAGCTTAGGATTGGCAGTTGTACATTGATCTTCAAACGCACGGTCAGCCAAGTAATCTACACGGGATTCGAAGTCCTTAGGGTCAAAGCCCAGTTGTTGGAACGATTCTTCGATACCCAATTTTTTATTCATATCGCGAATAGCATTGATCAGGCTAGTTACACCTTCTTCAGTTGTGCGGGCTGGCAATCCCAGAATACGGGCAATTTCAGCATAACGCTCATCAGCTACGAAGTGCGAATATTTAGGGAACGAAGCGAACTTCGTAGGTTTTTTAGCATTGTAGCGGATAACGTGTGGCATAAGGATCGCGTTAGTCCGACCATGAGCAGTGTGGTACTGTCCGCCCCATTTATGCGCCAAACTGTGGTTAATACCCAAGAATGCATTGGCAAAGGCCATACCAGCAAGTGTGGATGCGTTATGCATTTTTTCACGTGCTACTCTGTCACCTTCCAGCGCCGATTTTTCAAGGTATTGGAATACCAGTTGGATGGCTTTAATAGCTAGACCATCAGTATAGTCACTCGCCATAACAGATACATAAGCTTCGATAGCATGTGTTAATACGTCCATACCTGTATCAGCAACAGCCGTTTTTGGCAAGCTGTATACGAACTCAGGATCAATGATAGCTACATCTGGAGTTAACTCGTAGTCAGCCAATGGATATTTAGTGTGCTGTTCCGTTGTTTTATCGGTAATAACTGCGAAAGATGTTACTTCCGAACCTGTACCCGAAGTAGTTGGAATCGCTACAAACTTAGCTTTGTTACCAAGTTTAGGGAATTTGTATACCCGTTTACGGATATCCATGAATTTTTGTTTCAGACCATTAAAGTCTGCATCTGGATGTTCATAGAATAACCACATTCCTTTTGCAGCATCCATTGGGGAACCGCCGCCAAGTGCGATGATGCAGTCCGGTTGGAATCTGTTCATCATTGCAGTACCTTTTTCAACTGTAGTTGTCGATGGATCTGGTTCAACTTCAGAGAACACTTCGATAGCTACAGGAGTTTGGCGTTGACGCAGGTAATGCTCAACTCTTTCAACATATCCAAGCTTAACCATCATTGGGTCAGTGATAATTGCAACACGTGTAATATCAGGCATTTTGGTCAGGTACTGAGTAGCGCCTTTTTCAAAATAAATCTTGTCAGGTACTTTAAACCATTGCATATTCACGGTACGACGATTCACCCTTTTCACGTTGATCAAATTGATTGCTGTAACGTTTTGCGATACGGAGTTGCGACCATAAGATCCACAGCCCAGTGTCAGTGAAGGGATATTAGTGTTATAGATATCGCCGATAGCGCCATGTGTCGAAGGCGAATTGACGAGAATACGTCCTGTTTGTAGACGGTTAGAGAACTTCATGATCACTTCTTCGTTGTTGGAGTGGATAGCCGAGCTATGACCCATACCGCCAAATTCAACGATTTCAGCTGCGCGTTCGATACCTTGATCAGCATTCTTAACTTTATAGCAAGCAAGAACCGGGCTTAATTTTTCTGCAGATAACGGGTATTTAGTGCCTACGCCTTCGAGTTCTGCTACCAGAATCTTTGTGCCGGCAGGAACTTGAATGCCACACATTTCAGCAATTTTCACTGCGGATTGACCTACGATTGCTGGGTTAACCGCACATTTATCTACGTTCATTGCTCCACTAGTCAGTTTGGCAGCTTCTTCTTTATTCACAAAGTAGCAGCCATTAGCAATCATTTTTTTCTTCACTTGATCGAAGATTGGTTCTTCGATAATAACAGCTTGCTCGGAAGCACAGATCATACCATTATCGAATGTTTTAGAAAGAATGATGTCCGTTACCGCTTGATCAATATCAGCACTCTTTTCAATGAAGGCTGGTACGTTACCAGGGCCTACACCAAGAGCAGGTTTACCACAGCTATAAGCTGCTTTTACCATTGCAGATCCGCCAGTTGCCAGGATAAGAGCAACGTCTGGGTTGTTCATCAAAGCATTTGTCTTGTCCATTGTTGGCATTTCAATCCATTGGATACAGTTCTCAGGTGCGCCAGCTTTCACGGCTGCATCATGAAGAATTTTAGCTGCTGCAGCACTACACTCTTGCGCAGATGGGTGGAAACCGAATATAATAGGGTTCCGTGTCTTAATCGAAATCAACGCTTTAAACATCGTGGTGGATGTTGGGTTGGTTACTGGAGTGATGCCCATAACGATTCCGACGGGTTCAGCAATTTTTTGAAAGTTCTCATATGGATTATCTTCAATAACGCCTACTGTTTTATCATATTTAATTCCGTGCCAGATATATTCTGTCGAGAAGATGTTCTTCGTAATTTTGTCTTCGTATACGCCGCGTCCTGTTTCTTCGACGGCCAATTTAGCGAGGTACATATGTTTGTCGAGTCCAGCCAACGCCATTGCATGAACGATTGTGTTAACTTGCTCTTGATCTAGCGCCATGAACGCCTCATGCGCTTTTTTCGCTTTATCCACTAAATTCTGTATATACTCTTCAGCGGTAACTTGTTTAACTTGGGCGGCGACTTCATTCTTAACTGCCATCTCCCTCGTCCTCCTGTCAATTTTTAGTTGTTTTTCTCTACACATTTATCTTATCACATGATTTCTACCTTGTATAGTGAAATCTTTCACAAAGTATAAAGTTTTTTTGATTTGTTTTCAAAGCGCTTTCATTCGATCATATAATAGTCTTTTTACCATATTATGTAGTATAAATCCCTTAAAATCTTAGAATTATACTTTGATAAGCAAAATACCAGACCCATTTTATCCCATATCTCTAAATATTCACTCAAAAAAACCATCCCTTACAGCACAAAAAATTACGATTTTCCTACGCCATAATAATTTCCAGTTGATTATCACTATTTCTGATAATTTATAAATTTATAAATCATCACAACAAAAAAATCGGCCCACAGGGACCGATTTTTTCACTTGCCTATTCCGCTTTAATCGTATCAAAGAATTTCTCTTGCACTGTTTTAGCTGCTGCTTCTAGCTGGCTCTTGGAATCCGTTCCTTTTTTGGAGAACAGCTCTTGAATAACATTGGACATAGTTGCGTAATAGTCCTGTGTGTTGTATTGAGCTTCAGGTTTACCATCCAAAAGTCCCATAATGTCAGGGCTATATTGGTATACATTTGTGTACTTGTCATAAACCGCTTTGGTCTTCTTACCAAACTCAGAATCTGCGGAGTAATAATCTAAGAGTGGCGGGATAAAGTATTTGCCATCAGCTGTACGTTGTTGAAGAACTGCATCCAGTGCTTCCAAACCTTTATCAGAGAAGTAATCAAATGTGATATAACGGAATGCCATTTCTTGCTCATCTGGTGTTGCATTCGGATTAATAACGAGGTAATCACCACCAAGTACCCCGGTGTGCTTACCGCCTTTTTCCATAGCAGGCATTGGATATGTGAGCACATCCTCAGGTTTCAGTCCGCCTTGATTCAGTGCTTGCTCGATTACGCCATCCGATCCAGCCATTACCATAGCTGTACGACTTTGTTGGAATGCGCCTACAGCATCGCCCCAGCCAAGTGCCCAGTCCTGAGGAATCGCGTTAGCTTCCCATCTAAGTTTTTTGTAGAAATCCAGTGCTTTAACACCAGCGTCGGAATTAAATGTAGCTACAACCTTGCCGCCTTCAACCTTTTGAATTTCACCGCCAGCTTCGAACAGGAAGTTGGTCCAGTTCCAGCCTGCTTCGTTACCTTTACCCATTGGAGCAATACCGGAAATGCCTTTTTTGACATCAGCTACGCCTTTAGCCGTATTCAGCATATCATCCCAAGTCCAATCCATTGGTGGGACTGCAACGCCTTTGTCATCCAGCATTTTTTTGTTGATCATAGTAGTTGTTACATAACCTTTTTGAGTTACGCCGAAAACTTTACCATCAATGATGAATTGATTTTGCAGTACTGGGTTAATTTGATCCTTAAATTCATATTTGTTCCAAAGATCCGTAATGTCAGCAACCCAGCCCTTTTCCACCAGGAATTTAGCTTCTGTAGCGTAGGTGTTAAAGAAGGTTGGTGCTTCATTCGCAGCCATCTTAATTCCGATTTCACTTACATTGTACTGCCAGTCATCTTTAACAATTTCAACATTAGGATATTCAGCTTGGAAACGCTTAATCTTGTCATCTTCTTGCGCTCTCACTTCAGTCAAGTCAGGTGTTGGATAGTGGATCTTGATCGTCACTTTTCTTTGAGTAATGTCCTCCACTGGCGCATCCGTAGCAGTTGCTGTATTATCCGTTACCGCATTTGTTGGCGCAGTAGATGCTTCCCCGCCTTTGTTCCCCGCTGTGTTTCCGTTATTGTTGCCGCTGCAAGCAGATAGCAACGATCCGGCTACAAGTACGCTTAGTAGAACGCTAGAGTACTTACGCATTGAAACTCCCCTTTTCAATTCATAATTATCTTACCTATCGATCATAAATTAGAAACCGTTTACAAACGAGGTGCATTTATATTCCTTTCATGTGCATGTTTACGATCCATGGGTAAATTCGTCGATAATTGCTTATCCTTTCACGGCCGACAAAGCAACCCCACGCATAATGAATTTCTGGAAAATCAAGAAGACAAGGATTGGAGGCAAGGATACTATAAACAGGATTGCAAACTTAATATTAGTATTGAGTGCCTTCACATTAATAACGTATTTATAAATGGCTGTCGCAAGCGTATATTTCTCTTCACTGTGCATAACCAAAGATGGCCAGAACCAGTCGTTCCATGCAGTAGAAAAGATAAAGATTGCTAATGTAGCAAAAATCGGAACGGATAGTGGCACGGCAATGGAGAAAAAGCTTCTCGGCTCAGAGGCCCCATCAATTCGTGCTGCTTCAAAGATTTCTGGATGAATTCCGTCAAAAAAGTTCTTCAGCAATAGAAAGTAAAACGTGTTCGCTCCCGCTGGCAACCAAAAGGCCGCGTACTGATTTAGCAATCCAAGCTCCTTCAGATTGACAAAGTTCGGAATCATGTAACTGGTCGCCGGAATAAATAATGTCATCAGAAAGAAGAAGTAAATCGCTCTTTTGTAAGGAACATTCATACGAGAAATACTAAAAGCTGACATTCCCAATACGACAAGCGTCACGACCATATTCCCTAAAAAGATATAAATGGTGTTTCTAAGGAACATGGGTAGATCAATGTAATTCATCGCGTCTTTAAGATTACTGAAGTGCCATTCCTGAGGGAAAAAATGCGGCGGGAATGAATTCACTTCTTGATTCGACTTCAACCCGTTGAATAACGTCATACAAATCGGGTACAGCATGCTAAAAACCATAACCAAAATGACTACGCACATCAAACCATAAACGATCTTATTACTTGTTTTTTTCAAATCGTGTTCTGAAAGAATTCCTCTATCTGCGCTCTTCATCTTAGTAGTCCTCCTTGTTAAGCTTGAACTGTAAAATGCCCAAACCACCCAGGACAATGAACATTAACATGCCAAGCGCAGTAGCTGTTCCATAATCGAGTCTTGTAAAAGCATATTTTACGATCAACAGCGCATAGGTAAGCGTAGTGTTATTCGGCCCACCATCAAGCAGTGCCATCTGTGACTGATACCCTTGTGAAGTACCAATAACTTGTAGTATTAGCATCAAAAAGATTAAATTACGGAGTGAAGGCAAGGTGATGTACTTTATACGTGCCCACACACCAGCTCCATCAATTTCAGCGGCTTCATACCAATCTCTTGGAATACTAAGTACAGCAGCCAAGTATATTAGCATCCCTGATCCGAACTGCTGCCATGTCTCCATAAACACAAGAGAAATCATCGACCATCTTGTATCTGTTAAAAAGGCAACCTGGTCCACACCTAACGTGCCTAGTAACGCATTAATTGGGCCGACCGGATCATAAAGCCATCTCCATAGTCCATAGAGAACCACACCAGGCATTACGAAAGGAAGGTAAGCCGCTACACGTACAAAGCCCCCAAACTTTCTCAGCTCTGAGATCATGATGGCAAAAGCAATCGGAACCCAGAATCCAATAATAAGACATAGGAACATATAATACCCAGTGTTCTTTAATGCGGTCAGGACATCTGGATCACTAAGTGCTCTACTGTAGTTCTCAAAGCCTACGAAGCTGTTTCCTTTAACAAAATCAACATGGTAGAAGCTGTACAGTAAGCCTTTAAAAATTGGAACCCATAAGAACATTATAAAAATAATAATGGCAGGTACGAGGAACATATATCCCCAAAAGTTTTTCTTCCAGCGGTTTTGCTTGTACGGTGTCCCCTTCAGCGTCGCCGGGTTTTCGGTTACTACTGCGGTTTGATTCATCAGGCTCCCTCATTCCATTGTTCTTTCAGCATTTTTCGCAAAATGCTTCCTACCTTAAATTGTAGGAAATGAGGGTTGTACTGAACATGTCTATATCTACCGAAGTCATGAGTGTTTTTACTTCTTCAATTCGCTTGGACTAATTCCATAATATTTCTTGAAAATTTTACTAAAATGTTCCGGCGATTCATAACCCACACGTTCCGCAATTTCGTATCTGCGAAGATCGGTATTCAAAATCATTTCCCGGCTTTCTTCCATCCGGAGCTTGATTACATATTCCCACAGGTTATAACCAGTATTTTTCTTAAACAGGTAGCTCAAATAATTGGGGCTAACATGATTTTTCTTAGCCACATCGTGAATAGTAAGTCCTTTTTGAGCATAGTTCTCGTCAATATATTCTTTTGCTTTTTGTACGATCAGATTGCTATGAGTATGTAGTTCTTCT
The DNA here is from genome assembly GCF_002264395.1 of Paenibacillus sp. VTT E-133291. Taxonomy (GTDB): domain Bacteria; phylum Bacillota; class Bacilli; order Paenibacillales; family Paenibacillaceae; genus Paenibacillus_AQ; species Paenibacillus_AQ nitricinens. Next base: position 20,265 of record NZ_NFVA01000068.1, on the reverse strand, counting down.
ACAGAAGGATCACTCGTGTAGCTGTTCCAGTTGAAATCCCCATAATAGAACACGTAATGGTCACTATGCTCATTATTCCAGAGAATTGCATTAGAGGCCTGACGGTTCAAAACGGCCATAAACGAAAGCCCCTTTAAAATCTGGCTAATGCCAATGACCACATTCAGATGTAAATATTTATGGATATTAAAATGAAGACTACGACCAAGTATATCTAGCCTGTTGATTTGGCCGGCAGAAGAATCCTCATAGCTTTTTTCATCCCATTGGATAATGATCGTAATTTCTCCATCCGGCGCATAAAAGGCTATCGAGTTCCATTCCTGATCCATTAATTCTTTGGCAATGTTCAGCGCAGCATAACAAAGAAGCCGTCTGTCCCGCAAAGTATACTGCTTATTCTGGTTCACTCCAGTTAGTGGTACCTTAAGTTTTAAGACGGAAAAATACGGCCCTTGTAGCTTCAGGTTATCCAGCTTCTGCAGGTTATCTGCCTCAGCTAGTACAACCCCAGGGTCAATGAGCAATTCGTTCAAGAACTTACTATATTCCGGCAACGGCTCTTCCAGTCGAAAGCTTTCGTTAATTCCAGACATAAAGACATCTAGTTCTGGTGAGGGCTTCCCCATCTTAAGGAGCACATTTCGGACCGAATCCAAAAATTGCTCACTATTTAAAGGTTTGATTAAATAGTCCTTTGCCCCGAGCCTAACGGCCATTTGAGCATATTGAAACGTTTCATGAGCAGAAATCACGATGGTCTGTACCCATGGTTTGGCCAGTTTTGCATGCTGCATCAGATCAATTCCACTCATCGCACCCATCTGAATATCTGTAACGAGCAGATCAATCTCCTCCATACGGATACAGTCTAGCGCTTCAAATCCGCTATTAGCTGTATAGATATTAGAAATATCCAGCCCGGATGAAGCTAATAAATTGCTCAATCCTTTACAAATCAATGGTTCGTCATCTACAACCAATATATTGAACATATCTGCACGCTCCCCTTCCTTAGTCCTGATTCTCCGATTTCGGAAGCTTAACCGTTACTAGCGTTCCGCCTTCTGTACGAGGGGTATAGCTGATGCCATAATCAGAGCCAAAATGTAAATGAATACGCTGGTTAATATTGCGGATACCATAACCGCTAGTAGGATTGGGGCTATCATCATTCAATACAGCTTCTATGGCTTCATAATCAACAGACTTATAGCCGTTATCTTCAATAGAGATCCTAACGGTTTCAGCCTCACATACTGCAGTGATGGTGATCTCACCATCCTCGCCCATATTTTTAACCCCATGAATAATAGCATTTTCTATCAATGGCTGCAGCGTGATTTTAGGAATTAGGTTGCTTTTCGTATCCGGGTGAATATTCATCACAACTTGAAATACATAATCATAACGGTGCTGCTGCAGCTTGATATAGGCTGTTGCATGCTCTAGCTCTTCTTCAAGGCTGATCAGCTCCCTTCCCCGACTAAGACTGATCTTCATTAGTTTGGACAATTCCTTGATCATCTCGGCGGATTCGACATTTCCTTCTAAAGAGCTTTTCCAATAAATGCTCTCTAGGGTGTTATAAAGCAAATGAGGGTTGATTTGTTGATATAGAAGTTGAAGCTGGGATTCTTTCTGTTTAAGCTCCATCTGATATTTGTATGTGATTAATCCGTTCAGCCTTCGGGCCATATCATAGGTAGAAGCAATCAGCACACTGACCTCATCGTTACTCCCCCTCCGTGGCGTCTCTGGAACTCGATTACCCGGCTCGTATTTTCGCACGAAAAAAGCCAGCTTTTGCAATGGAGTCATTAATGAACGCCAGAAGTATGTAATCATAATTAGTCCAAATACCGCATAAGCCACGGTGATATATTGAATAACACTTTTCATTTCGTTCTGTTGCTGCAGTAGCGCCTTCACCGGAACTTTGTAGACCAGTTTTTGTCCAAGCGCATGGTTATTGTTAACCACATAGATAAAATCGGAGGTAATCACATCCACGGTACCTTCCAGATCCTCGGCAACAACCGTCTCCGGCAACGCAATCACTTCCCCAGTATTATTAGTAGTGGAGGCAAGAACACGGTTATTTAAATCTGTTAAGTAAATTTCGCCGTCAGGTAAAGATATCGATTTGAGGGATTCTCCAATTTTAGAGTCCATTTTGGTGATGACCAAAACGCCAATAGTCTCCGCTTTTCTAGAAATGTTGTTTACAGCTCTCATGTAAGTAAGTGTCTTTAAATTCTCCGCTTGAGCACTTAGCCTCTCCGTGAACTTCAGCGAGCCGCGTCCTTTTTTCTGAACAACCTCCTCAAACCAGTAAGGCTCTTCGGCTTTAGAAAAGAAATAAACTCCTGCCTTCTTAACCTGTGGAAAATTGGGAGCAAAAAAGTAATAATCAGTCGGATCGTATATATAAAGAGAGTAGTAAATGCCGTCACCACGTTCAGCACCCTGAGAGTAACTGAGCAATAGCTTCTCTATCGTCTCATATCGTTTGACTCGCTCCAGTATGGTATCCGAGCCAGTCATATTAATTTGCTGAATTAGAGGATTTTGAATCACGGTGGTAGTGATTTTATTTACGGTGTCGATATCCCGGTTAATGATCGTAAAGTTCTGCTTGTTCAATTCCACATATGCATTCGTAACATGGCGCTTCAGTATTTGCTCTGCCTTCAAATTTCCATATATGTTCAAAAAGAAAATAGGAGAAATCATAATCAGGAATAGTAGAATGAGCTGCTGCTTCACGTTCAGCTTTCGAATCAATCTAATCAGCCTAGACAACACTATAGTCACACCTCCGGGTTAAATAACTATATCAAAGGGACAAACGCTTACATATGTTCATTTTAAAGTTTTTTATGGTCATTTGTATGTAGTTTTTTTCTGTTGTGCGGATTATAAGAGCATGGTGATATAGACGTCACTGCGTGGAGCGTTTGGGCTTACGATCGCTGTTATCCTCAGATTTCCTGATTTTATACCGCTTGGCGGTAGAAATCCGAGGATAAAGGCGACCACTTCGTTTCTCCAGCTCCAAACCTCCACTCCGCAACTTCATCACCGAGATTCTTAAAAAACGAAAACAGAAAAAAAGGGGGGGCGGCGTAAAGACCACTGCGTGGGGCTTTGGGACTCGATACTCCCTCTGAGCTTCTTGAGTCTTTTGAGTAATAGCTTTCTAAACTGCATCATCACGTTCAGCCATCGGATGCACGTTGGTTTTTTCAAACAGCTGTACTTGTCAGCTGAATTCAGAGCGTGAGCGTAGGAAATCAGAATAAATAAGATAAAAAAAGAACGACCCCACAGTAGCGTCAACTACTTTGGAGTCGTTCCCATGTTCATTTAGAGCTTTAGTCTGTCAACAACTCATACAATCCTTTTACAACCATATCAGCTTCCTTCAACACTTCCGGCTTGCCAATACCTACTACCTTCATACCTGCAGCCTTACCAGCTTGCACACCTGCCTCCGCATCCTCAAACACGACACATTCGTCCGGCTGAAAGCCTAGCTCCTGACCAGCGATCAAGAACACTTCCGGGTCCGGCTTGGCAAGTGACACTTTGTTACCGTCAACTACGGCATCGAACAGATCCGTAATGTTCAGCTTATTCAGAATAAACTCTGCATTCTTACTAGCTGAACCTAACGCAATTCCAATTCCGCGCGTTCTCAGTCCAGTCAAGTATTCTTTGACCCCAGGGAGCAGTTCCGATGCCTCAAGCTTAGAGATGTATTCTACATATAGGCGATTCTTCTTCTCCGCCATCGCAAGCTTCTCCGCTTCTTCAAATTGCAGTCCACCAACATCCAGAAGAATATCGAGCGATCTCATCCGGCTCACACCCTTAAGGCGTTCGTTATCCTCCTCTGTAAATGTAAAACCTAGCTCGTCAGCAAGACTCTCCCAAGCCAAATAATGGTATTTTGCTGTATCTACGATAACGCCATCCAGATCGAAAATGGCGCCTTTCATATTTTGCAACATCGATTTACTTCCTCTCCGTTATTAATTAATGTCCAAGGTTAGCCGCAAGCTCTCCCCTGCACCACAGGACTTTCCTTCCCGCCCTTGTACCGAGAACACCAGAGTCCCTCTGTAGTCAGCTGCTGTGGTAACTGTAACCTCATCCTTGCTGATCCGTAGTTTAAAGGTATCTCCCCGAAGCGTAACCGGAAGCTCAACAGACTGCCAATGTTTAGGCAGTGAAGGTTTGATATGGACAGTTTCCCCATCATAATCCAACCCTGCAAAACCAAGCACCGCAGCCATCCATGCACCACCGTTAGCGGCTGGGTGTGTACCACCAATATAGAGATCCCCTACATACTGCTTAGATTCTCCCGTAAGATCAACAGTAGCTGTCCGCATAAAATATGGATATCCCCAATCCGGCGAACCAATATCGGCAGCTACCAAAGCATAGATGCAAGGACTGAGACTTGACCCATGTTCGGTGCGTGGCTCGTAGAATTCCCAGTTTGCTTGCTTCACTTCCTTGGTGAAGGAATGTTTGAATAAATTCAACATCAACACGACGTCTGCTTGCTTCAGGATGGTTGTCGTTGTAGCTAATCCATTACCGCCACCTAAATACTCATTTTTGTTAAGTACACGGGTCTTCAAATCTGGCAGCCTAACATCTTCTAAGGTGAAGTAACGGTCGAATTGTTCAATGACAAGACTGGCAGGGTCTGGCTGCGGAACATAGAAGCTATCCAGCATAGCTTTGAACTCTGTAAGAAACGGACCTTCACTAAACTCTGTAGACAGTTGGTTGTACACTTCAGGATACTTATCTTGCAGCAATTCTGCTGTGCGCAGGGCTATCTCCAGTGTCTCCTTCACCAGAGCATTCGTAAAGGCATTATTGTTCACACGCTCATGATATTCGTCTGGACCTGTAACATCTAAAATTTCGAAGCGTTCTTTTACCGAATTATAGTAGGCATAAGAGTAGAAGAACCGGGCACATTCCCAGATCACTTCCGCCCCTCCGCTAGTCAACAGACTCTCGTCACCTGTAAATTGAACGTATTTCCAGATCCCATGTACAACATCCCCACTGATATGAACCTGCTTATCGCGGAAATAAGTCCGCATTGGTCGACCGGTAAATACATCGTTCACATTAAACAGAGTACAAGCATCGTCTCCTGTATCCTGACTTTCCCAAGCATAGAATGCTCCCAGAAAACCATATTCCGCGGCCTTCCGGCGAGCTCCGTCCAAGGTATGAATCCGGTACATCATCAGGTTGCGAGCAACCGTTGGATCCGTATGCAGGAAGAAGGGCAGCATAAACATCTCTGTATCCCAGAATACGGCCCCTTTATAGACCTGACCCGATAAACCTCGAGCCGGGATAGAAACTTTTTCCGAAACTGTAGGTGCAATAATTAACAGCTGATAAATACTGTATCTCAGTGCAAATTGAGCATCCTCGTCGCCTTCGATAATGACATCGCTAAGTGACCATCTTTCTTCCCATAGCTGGTTGTGAGCTTTAAACAATTCGTCATAACCGAGTGCCTCAGCTGCACGGACAGATTTCACAGCTTCTGCCTCCGGTTCACTAACATCAAGCCCAGTATACACCGCAACGTACTTAAACCATTCATAGGTCTCACCCGCACTTGCTTCAAAAGAAATCCGGCGAATACTAGCGCCCTCATCCAGTTGCTGATCTCCGAAATTAAATACGGCTCTCTCCGCCACAACTACCGGAACCTTCAATTCTCCACTAGTGGAGGAAGAGACTAGTACATCACCCTTTGACTGTACTTTTTGACCATAGAGGTGGGGACCATTGATATCCCATACATTTACGTCAATCCCGGTCTCAATCACAATTGGGCAGTCCTGTGTACTATGGATAGTGTATTTACTAACGAGGAGGTGCAGATTGTCCTGGCTTACGAAACGATCTGCTGTAAATGTCAACGTCCCACCATCAGATAGACTATAGCCAGTACTCCGATGATGAATGGCACTACGAATATTCAGCTCCTGCATATGAGAGCTAGGTTCACGCTCTAGCACACTTAAAGGTTCACCATTGCAGACAATCTTGGTCCATAATCCATTAGGAGCATTGACGGGTTCTCTCCACTTATCTCCCGCTTTGTCATATAGACCAGCTAAAGTTACGGCAACTAACTCAGCTTTACCGAATTCCTCAAGAGTACCGCGATATCCCATATACCCATTGCCTAACATATATTTGTTCCCGTTCGTCGTCACAAGCTGCTTGTCAAAACAGCTATCCCTAACCGCCCAGCTCATCGAGCCAACATCCCTTCACCTAGCGGAAGCGTCGTCCCGGAAGCGTCCACCGTTATTGACTGCCCATACACTATAATATCAGTGCTCCCCCCATTAATTGCGGTGAGCGTTACTGAAGTCTTGTTGACCAAAATACGTAGTAATACCCCTTCATACATCACTTGGAAGCTATACTCGCTCCAGCGCTCCGGCAATGAAGGCTGGAAGGACAACCGATCCCCATCTGAACGCATACCGCCAAAGCCATACACAATATTCATCCAAGCGGCTGCAATCGAAGTCGTGTGCAATCCTTCGCGTGTATTACGGTTGTAATTGTCTAAATCCAGTCTTGTCGCAAATTCAAAGAACGAATACGCTTCTTCTGGCTTGCCGATTTCGCTTGCCAGTATGGAATGGATCGAAGGCGAAAGTGAAGACTCATGAATACATCTAGACTCGTAATATTCATAGTTAGCCAGCTTCTCTTCTTTAGTGAATTGTCCATTATATAAGAACATAAACATGAGAACATCCGGTTGCTTAATCATGTCATAACGGTACAATCGATCATACGACCAGTTCGAGTAGAGCGGAAACTCTGTTACAGGAATGGAATGAATATCAATATGCGGCATATCGAAGAATCCATCATGCTCCTCAAATACGCCAGTCACTTCGTCAACCGGAATCTTCATATTGTCTGCTTTATTTTTCCAATCGGTAAGCTCTTCGTCACGGAGCCCCGTCTTTTCCGCAACCAATGCAAAGGCCTCTGGTGCCTGTTTTTTCATTTCACTCAGGGTGTCTAGGGTGTATTCAAATGATTTTTGGGCCATCAAATTAATATAGCAGTTATTATTCACCATCAATTGGAACTCATCAGGACCCATTACGCCAAAATATCCATATTTCCCACTCTGTTGACCCCATTGACCGCGTGTAGCATAGAATCTGCTAATCTGGATCAGCATTTCTGCGCCTTTACTATGCAGGAATTCTTTATCCCCAGTATTTTTGACATAATGCCAGATACCGTAGGAAATAGCAGTCCCTACATGAAGCTGAAGATTCGAATGCTGCCAGAGATCACAGCTTTCTGTTCCGTCTATAGTAGCAATAGGGTAGCAAGCTCCCTCGCAATCAACATCTTTAGCACGTTGCATAGCCTGAGGTAATGTCTTATATCTAAAGTCCAGTAAGCTCCGGGCGGCCTTAGGATTATTAAACATATAGAATGGTAAGCAATACGACTCTGTATCCCAAAATGCCAAACCACGATACACTTCTCCCGTCAATCCCTTAGCGCCGATGTTGAACCCTGGATGATCCCCATGATAAGTCTGATAAAGCTGGAAAATGCAAAACCGAATGCCCTGCTGATTCTCAGGATCGCCCTCGATCCGAATATCACTTGTCTCCCAGATCCCATTCCAATATGCTGTCTGATCCGCGAATATTTGAGTATCACTCAATTGGCTTGCACTTTCAGCAAGAGCTAGCCCTTTGCTCCACAGCTCTTCAGCTGTATGGGCAGATTCACTATCCGAACAGTTGATAACCAGCTTTGTAAAATGGGCCGCTTCTCCCTGAGCAAGATCCATAGTAAAGCTTTGTCCAATAAATTTATCATGTTCAACTCGCGTAAGCTGAAGCGGCTGTGAAGATTGTAACGAAAAGCTTGAGAATAGTTTGTTAGCTGTATTCACTGTTCTCGCCATAATAGCTGTGGCAGATCCTTGTTCTCCACTGCGGAGACTACTCCACATACATTCGCCGCGTTCCTCATGAATAATGCTGAAATCAAGACCTGCACAAATGTCCACGCTGCCCGAGAAATTAAGGGGCTCAAATTCCACCCGCTGTAGTCCCAGATGAGACATCGTCATACTTACCAAACGAGTAAAGACAACTTTTAAGATTTTCCCATCATCTAGGTGCCAGAGTAGCTCCCGCCGATAGGTCCCACTACGAAGATCCAGTTTGCGTACATATTCCGATATTTTACTTTTTGCCAGATCGAGCTGTTCACCATTCACAGTGATCCGCGTATACAGCCAGTCCACCGCATTCACCATATATCTCAGCGAGCGAATAATCCCTTTATAATGATTGCCAATGTCCAATTGTTCATTTAGCCCGTTGAAATAACTGCCTTGCAGGGAATCCCCAGAGTAACCTTCCTCAGCATACCCCCGCACACCCATATACTCATTTCCCAGCGAAAAAATAGATTCCGAGGTCCGATTTCGTTCTGGATCAAAGCCCTCTTCAATAATTGCCCAAGGATCTACCTTAAGATATTTGTCAGCCACTTTAGCCATGTATGATTTCCCCTTCTCCTGGTTTTTGCTCCATTCTCAGGATATCGTTCCATACCCGTTGCGCCAATGTCTGACCTTAATGAAGATATGTGCATTTATACGGAATTGAAATCGAATGGATTTCTATATCATGAATTTTTGCAGTATACTATGTAGAATCTAATAAGAACAAAATAAACAGTGACAGACCCATTATTTGAGAATAATGGATTGCCACTGCTGATATATAAAGAACATATACTTCTTACTCCTTTTTAGTTAAAAATCATATTACATCTTGCACTTTTGAAGTGAAAATAATCACAATGTTGAAAATTCGACACTTTTAAATGGTTTTTCTTAACCAAATCAAAGATTTTAGAGGTATAATTAATTTAAAATTTACTGAAAAACTGAGGGAATAAAGGGGATGTCGATTATGCTAAAAGAACATTACAATGTCATCGAAGCCCACGGAAATACAAACTGTTTCTCCGAACAGAATTTCAACAGACTTCTTGTTACGATGAAAGAACGCGTTGTTCCAGAGGGTTCACATCTTTTCTGGGAAGGCGACTACTCGGATAAATTGTTTTATATCAAACGTGGACGTGTGAAATTAACTAAATCAACGGATGAAGGTAAGGAACTTATTCTTTATATGTACCAAGCCGGCGATATGGTAGGTCAAGCGGACCCATTCTTCAGCACCAAGCACAGCTTTACTGCAGAAGTGATTGAAGAAAGTGAAGTTGGCGTTATCGAGCAAAAGGATTTAGAAATTCTCATTTGCCAACATTGTGATTTTGCGATCGACTTTATGAAATGGATGGGCATTCATCACCGTCTAACTCAAACGAAATTCCGTGATCTGATGATGTACGGCAAACCAGGCGCACTTTGCTCCACTCTCATTCGCCTCGGCAACACCTATGGTGAGAAGAGCAGCGATGGTGAGAATATCCTCATCAACAAAAAAATTACGCATACAGATTTGTCCAACATGATCGGCGCTACTCGTGAGAGTGTGAACCGGATGTTGAGCGACTTGCGTAAAAAAGATGCGGTTGAGTACGAGAACGGTATGATTGTCATCAAGGATCTGGGCATGCTGCAGGAAATTTGCCACTGCGAAATGTGTCCTAACGAAATCTGCCGGATCTAAATTTCTGTCTTATAATATACCCTCTATTCTCCTCAATGAAACATATATGACCCAATTATTCTGCACATTATAAAATAGAGTGGTCGAAGACGCCTAGCGAGGGCGTCTTTTTTTATAGCACAATGATGAAAAAGAACTGATCCCGAATCGGGTCAGCTCTTAATCATAAATATGCTCTTAACTTAACGTTTGGTCTGAGCACCACGCACGGGAGAAATCATCCAGTAGGCCATACCGACGAATACGCCACCGCCAATTATATTTCCTAACGTAACGGGTATCATATTGTGTATCCATCCGGCAATTGTAACGGTTTCCGGGTGATTCGGGAGCAGCACAGCAACACTCAGCAGCGTCATATTAGCCACACTGTGCTCATAGCCACTCGCAATAAAGGCAAATAAACACCACCAGATTAGAACCAGCTTGGCCGTTTCACTTTTGGCGCGCGAGGCCATCCATAGTGCTAGACAGACCAGCCAGTTACATAGAATCCCCCGGAAAAAAAGCTCTGAAAACGGAAGGCTCATTTTCTTGGCTGCAGCCGCAAAGATCAGATGCTCTGGGGGAGCCGCACTGAATAGTCCAGTTCCTCGAATCAAAAGTGCTAAAATCACTGCCCCTACCACATTCCCTACAAACACAAGCACCCAGTTCTTAACAGTATCCCAGATACTTGTTCTACCAGCTAGTGTACTAACCGTAAAGAACATATTATTTCCGGTAAACAGCTCTGAGCCTGCAAACACAACAAGAGTCAAGGCAATACCGAAGGATGCACCCATAATGAGGGGTTGGAAGGGCGATTTGGCAGCCGCTAGAGGCGCTCCCAGCGAGAAAATAAGGATAACCCCAATGCCTACATATGCCCCTGCCAAAAGGGCTGCCAGAAAATATCTTGGTAAACTTTCATTCATTTGGTCACGCTTACTGACTGCCGCCTCGACAATGTTCTCCACACTTTGAGTAAACATAATACTCCACCCCACCGTTTTCTATTTCATCCTTTACTACAAGCTTCGGTGTCTACAAGCTCACTGTCACAATGTCTCCGTCAAGGGAGACTGGATAAGTCACAACGATACCTTGATCCGGTGCCTGAACTTCACCCGTGCGAAGATCTATTTTCCAATCATACAGCGGATCATAAAGAAAGTGACCCGAAACGATTCCTTCAGCAAGCGGCCCCCCTTTTGGATGAGGACTCCGATTCTCAAGCGCATAAATCGCTCCGTCAGAGGTACGAAATACAGCCAGTTCCACATTTCCAGCCACAACTACCCGGCCAATCTGTAACAGGAGATCCTGTACTGATCCTATTGCATGCGTTTGTGTGGTCTTATTCATTGCTCTCTCCCCTTCTGTGTGCGTTATATCCGCTAGACTCTTGTTTCTTCAAAAAGCGCAGTACGAGTGCTGCTGTCATTGAGCATTTTTTTCCAAGGATCCGTAACCTGAGTGAGAGCAAAGTCAATCCGTGCTGCCAGCTCTTTGCGGTTATCTTCATTATCCAAAATGACCGTTTGAATCTGCTCAAGTCCCATACGCTCAACCCACTCGGAGGTTCTTTCCAAATAATTGCCGGTCTCACGGTAATATTGCATCACAGCGGAGCACACCTCGATCAACTCATCATCGGTCTTAATTTTGCAGAAAGAGTCAGCGATCCTTGGCTTGATCCCACCGTTACCACCGATAAACACTTCCCAACCACCATCATTACCGACGATGCCAATATCCTTCGTGCAGGATTCCGCACAGTTACGTGGACAGCCGTTGACAGCTATTTTAAACTTGGCGGGAAAATCAAGACGTTCATACTTACGTTCTATGAGCGCGCCCATTGCCAGCGAATCCTGTGTGCCGAAACGGCAGAACTGCGAACCCACACAAGTCTTAACCGTACGTAGCGATTTGGCATAACCATAACCTGATGGCATATCGAGCTCTTCCCATACTTTCGGCAGATCCTCTTTTTTCACCCCGATCAGATCCAGGCGTTGCCCACCAGTCACCTTCACAACTTTCACGTCATATTTAAGGGAGACATCGGCGATTTTCTTCAAATCCTCCGGTGTTGTTACCCCACCATACATGCGTGGTATCACGGTGTAGGTTCCATCTTTTTGAATATTGGCACCCATTCTTTCATTTACAAATCGGGATTCTTTCTCATCCTGATGGGTATCAGGGTTCATCATTCCTAGATAATAGTTAATTGCCGGACGACACTTGGAGCAGCCTTCCTCTTGTTTCCATCCGAGTACATTCATGACCTCTTTTGTTGTTTTAAGACCTTTAGCTGTGATTTCAGCAACAATTTCATCACGGTTAAGCGTTGTGCACCCACAAATACCTTGCTTAGCAGCTTGCTGGAAACTGTCACCTAAGACAAATTGCAGGATTTGTTCTACTACGGGTTTGCAACCACCACAAGAGCGAGTAGCGCCAGTACATGCTTTGATCTCATCCACAGTAGTAAAACCATGTTCAGTAACAGCATCTACGATCGCTTTTTTAGTTACACCGTTACAGCCGCAGACAATTTCTTCGTCCGCCATAGCTTCTACGGATGTACTCTTCTTTGCTCCGCCACCGCAGCAGCCCGTTCCCATGACTTCTGTATAAATTTCATCGGTCATTATCGCGCTTTGTTTTACTAGCTTTTGCAAATTGGCGGACTCCGTCACATCACCGAACAATACTGCACCGACAATCACATTATTTTTGAGCAGAATTTTCTTATAGGTTCTCTTCCATTCATCTTTGTTTGAGATCACCGTGTGATCAGAGGAATCCAAAAACTCACCCGCTGAAAATACATCCACCCCAGATATTTTAAGCTTCGTGGAGACAATCGAACCTTCATAAGGCTTGGTATTGCTGCCACATAAATGTTTAGCTAGAACCATGCCTTGTTCAAATAATGGAGCCACCAGCCCGTAACACATACCGCGATGCTCGGCACATTCGCCGATGGAATAAACATTCTGCATCGAGGTTTGCAAATAATCATCCACCACGATCCCACGATTTACGGAGATTCCGCTTTCTTTTGCCAACGTCACGTTCGGTTTGATTCCAACAGCCATTACCACAAAATCCGCTGTAAGCATACTGCCATCGCTGAAGCGCAATCCACTAACTCTCTTTTCCCCGGTCAATTCCACCGTTTGTTTGCCCATAGCAAATTTCACACCTTGACGCTCCAGCTCAGCTTGAAGCATCGAGGAGGCATTCCGATCAAGCTGACGCTCCATCAGATCTTCCATCAAATGAACTACGGTAACGTCCATACCTAGGTTCACAAGACCTTTTGCCGCTTCCAGCCCAAGTAACCCCCCGCCGATAACAGCTGCTTTGCTGTATTGCTTGGCCGCTGACAGCATCGCATCACAGTCTGAAATATCCCGGAATCCTACAACGCCCTCTTTATCACTGCCAGGTACAGGTAGAATAAACGAATTCGAACCTGTCGCAATAATTACCTTGTCATAGGGGACTATCATCCCGTTATCCGTAACCACTTGCTTCGAGCCTTCATCAATTCGTGTCACCGTTGTTCCCGTGTGTAGAGTTATATTATTGTCCTCATACCAATTCCAGTCGTTTAGGACGATATCATTAAGGGTCTTACTTCCTTCAAGAACATAAGACAACATGATCCGATTGTAATTGGGATGAGGTTCACTTCCAAAAACCGTAATGTCATAAGCTCCACCCAGCTTCAATATCTGCTCAATCGTACCTATGCCTGCCATACCGTTGCCGACTAATACTAGTTTTTCTCTTATCGTTGTCATGGTTAGGTGCCTCCTCAAGCTTATGAATACCTGATCAATCTCTCTTCTGCATATTGGAATTATACGTTTCAAATTCAAGTCATCATTGTGATTGCAGTCACTTTAATTGTGAATATTTTCACACTTTAGTGTGCTCATAATTGTCAGATATCTTTTCCACATAAAAAGCCAGATTAACGATTCTGAACAACCGTTAATCTGGCTTAATGTACGATTTTTAGCGTAAAGTCAATAAAATCTCCAATTCATCTTGAGCCCTGAGCTTCATATCCATTCCATCATCGAGTAGTTGTTTTCCGTTCACCTTCAGCTTCCATTCTTCATTACTTAGAGGGGTATAATCATTGACGGAAAGCACCTTTTTATTATCATCCGCCAATTGTACCCTACTACAGCTTTTGAGCAAATCTCTTACGGTTAAATCTTCTCTAAATAAAATAATATACGTATGATGCAGGTCTACTTCTACACTTCCACCGTTCAAGGTCAGCCTTACTGTTTGAAGTGGTGCTTGATGATCCTTCGACTTCGCGGTGAAGACTAGCTGTGAATCATACCCTACAGTATTATTCCAATCCGCATTCCCAATGATTTGACCGCCCATCTGAAGCTCCCAAACCAATCCCGACTCTAGCGAAAAATCCTTTACCGAAAGAATGCTTGAGTTATCCTCCGCAAATGTGGCAATATTACTACCTTTCAGGAGCTCCATGAGCGATATTCCATTTCTATAACTCCCGCTAAGTAACCTGTCCGATGGTTTAGTAAGCAGTTCATTATCTCCAACCCTTATCGATATTGTCGGTCCCTCTAATCCTGCCGCACCATTATTAGCATTACTATTGCTGTCATTGTTAGTAGAGCATCCACCTATTGTGAATCCGATGACTAAACCTAGCATCAATTTCCACAAAGATCGTATGGGCATCCTGACACCGCCTTGTCCCGCCTAATGACCATATAGCGTCTCAGGCTTGTAAAGTTATGTATACTGTCTTTTTAAGGATAACTTAAACAAGCCATGTTCTCAAATAAAAAAAGCCCCCTAAGGGACTCTTTAGAACACTATTCATCTTCACTGAAACCTAGGGAACAATATATTATTCTCCAAATGTACGTGTTCAAAAGTCATACTCTCCAGCTCTTCCAGCCGGGCATATGTCAATCGATAGGTCGTGCAAGCATGCGCCGGTGGAGTGAAATCATCTGTAACACTACGTATTTTTCTCAAAATATCGCCCGCACCATCATGCTCACTCTCCAGCTCAGACAATGACTCACGAAGCGATGTCAGGCCTTCTTCACTAGGATTAGCAGCGTATGTCAACAGCTTAGGAAACTCATCTTCTTCTTCTTTAGCCGTATGCTCAAGTAAGTCTTCCTTAAGTGTGTTGAACAAGTTATATAATTCCACCAAATGGGGAGAATCCCCACCATGCACTCGATACACCTTAGTTACATTTTGGCTAATGAGGGGTAGCTCTTCACGAAGATAACGATGGTGTTTGTTAATAATACGGGCAATTAACTCTTCTGAGGATGCAGTATTCCAAGCGATTTCCTCTTGGGGTACTGGATACTCTTGGAACAGCTTGTTTAGATCACCGATGATTATCTCGTGATCCAGACCACGCTCAGCTGCTGCTTCAGCAAGTGGTTTAGCTCCACCGCAACAAAAATCAATCCGTTTTGCTTTAAAATAATCTGCCGCTTTAGGGAATTGCAATACAATATCCCTCACTAGTGCATCTGGGGTAAACCCAGCCTGTACCGATTCTGCTTGTTTCGAATCCGAAATACTATCATTAAGTTGTTTAGTTTCCATTATAGCTCCTCCTTGGGTTATGGGATTAGGTTCTGAATAAATCTTATCCACTTCTTCACCTTAACCCTGAAAGGAACTTTGACTTGTGATTGTACGCACGGAAATTGTATCTTATTTTTGAACGAGATTGGAGAATGTACATACATAGTCAGTGCAAAAAAGCACCTTTGCCTACAAAGGTGCTTTTTCGACTCACTTTATTGCACATAAGCCTGCATATACGTCCGCTGTCCCTTTGAATCCTTCAAATAAGGTCCCAATCCAGCAAAACGGGAGTGATCCATATAAACACCGGTCATCCATCTGCCTTCCGTCAAGCCACCATTCCATTTGAGGACAAGATCTGGTGCGGAAATCCATTCCTGAAAGACTCGTATATTCTGATCTTTGTATTCTTTACATGGCTTAGACCGCTCAATAAGGTGGAACTCATTCAGATAAGTTGGAACGAAATAAGAGGATATCGTATGCAAATCATCATCGTCAAAAAAAGGCTCATCGCCTAAAAAGGGTTTGAATAATACGATATTCTCGTACATGGACCAAATTAAGGCTTGAAGTACCATACTCTGGCGAATGCCGTTATGAAACTTATATTGTCGCCCATGATTCGCCGCATTCACATCTTGTGGAGGTTCCGTGGACTCCAGACAGTGCCGTTCACAACCAATACACTTCCAGCCGGTCGGACTTTGAATCCATTTTTGAAAAATAGTCCCACTATCATTGTTTCCTTTGTAGAGTGAAGAGATAATGCTGTAAGGCACGCCAATCCACGCATCCCATAAGGAATCAGGAAGATGGCTATGCAGCATGAACAACGTCTTGTCATAGATGAGCTGTACTTTGATAGAAGCATTCTCTAGCTCAGCAACATCCTTTTTTCCATACGTTATTTCCCGGGAAAATAGGGTCGTCTTCGTCTTCATCTCCCTCGCCTCCTAACAGTTTTGCTATGCCTGTACTCCAGCTGAGTAGATTTGAGCAAAAACCAATACGCGAGCGCTTCCATTCAAGGATCATACAATGTTTTTCTATTATATTACAATTATTTTTAAACTGTGCAAGTTTTTTTCAAGCATAAAGGATTGGAACACAACTGTCACTGTCTAATATTTAGAAACTGAAAAGCCCCTTTTCCACCATTTCGGAAAAAGGGCCACAACATTACTGTGAATTTTAGTCAACCCAGCTCTCAGCCCAAGACTGAATCTGCTGCATAACAGGCTGCAACGCACGGCCTTTGTCTGTTAATTCGTACTCAATACGTACGGGTGTTTCTGGGTATACATGCCTAACCAGGATACCCTCACCTTCCAAATCCTTCATCCGCTCGGACAGCATCTTATCGCTCATTGAAGGAATGAGGCCGGAGATATCTTTAAACCGCTTCGGTCCACTCATCAATGTCTGAATAATAAGTCCATTCCAACGTTTGCCTAAGAAAGAGAAGGCTGTTTCAAATCTGGGACACATCGCAAATTGATGTTCTTCCATTGTTCTCACCTCTCACTTGCGAAACTTACTATTAGTTAGTATATATAATATTAACACATTTTAACCATGATGAACATCGTTTACCGAAAAAAGTTCATCTGACTCTATTATTATATCCCCAATGTCAATCCCCCACAGGTCCTTTAGATCCCCTTTGAGCAATCGCTTCAGTTACGATTTGTGCCAAGTCATCATTTCCAAAAAGTGAAAGTACACCCAGAACGGTGTCATCAGAAATGTCTCCCGCTTCCTCTGCGGAAACCGTGAGGGCAAGTGCCTGACGCAAGGCTTCATTCCCTTCCTGCTGCGGATAAGCCTGCAAGTATAGCGCATGTGGATCAAGTCCATTATTTACACACCACTGAGCGAATACAAGAATCATCATCTCTTCTTCGCGCTTATAGCTTTCGATGATCTGTTCCTCCACTAATTTACGGTTATCCTCCATATATTCTTCTCCTTTCTCAGAGACCTCATTCAGCAAGCTGTGCCGCCAGCATATGACTAGGCAGTACCGCTGAAGCAGCAATGCTGCATAGCTCCGGTGTATTTATGTTGCAAAGAAAATTATTCACCACTCCACTAAAACCTCTTCTATCCAGTACAGTATCCCAGCTTCCAAAGCCTTGAATATGCGGTAAGGTATCTTTTTCAAAAAGAATGGCCTTGTCTAGATCCACTACTTCCACCGATCTACCATTTCCGTGCAGCTCAAGCTTCTCCAAATCCACACCCGCTTCACGAACCATACTGTACATCCCTACTGCACTATGTTTCCAGGCTAGCATTCCAGATGCCTGTAGCAGACGACCATCTCCACTAGATTGAAGATGACTACGAAGCAGTTCATACTGATCTCCACATAACCACAACAGCAAATCAAGCATATGGATAAGATCATCATGCACGGTTTCGCGGCTGGTGCTTGTCTGTAGCTTCGTTCGATGTTTAATCGCACTGCAGTGGCTAATTCCACCGACTTCCTCAAGCCATTGCTTGGCGGTGACATACATAGGGGCAAACCGGCGGTTAAAGCCCACTCCCAGCAAAAGCCCTTTATCTTGTGCTAGCTCTGCCATCCTTCTGGACTCTTCAAGATCATAAGAAAGTGGTTTATCTACATATACCGAAATCCCACGTTCGAGACATTTTGTTACTATATCATAATGAGTAGTTGTTGGGCTATGTACAAATACTGCATCCAGATCCCAAGATAACAGCTCTTCCAGATTCGTCGTCCCTTTAGGAAAACGATAGGTATGAACAGCCTGCTCCACCGTTGTCGATGAATGGCTGAGAACACCCACTACCTCGGCATAATCATGCTGAGAGAGCAGTGGCAAATATACTTTACGGGCGATATTGCCGATTCCTATTATGGCGACTCTTTTACGTTCAGGTACAATCACTGATCCATCCCCCTCTAACATTTCAATATCTCGATCTTTTCTCTTTGTTCTCTACAAATGCTATTATACCTGCTTCTCATTCTCTGACAATTGATCTTTGCTTCAATATTTACTTCATATCCCGTATGATGAGATGAATGAGTGGAAGAAGGGGCATATTATCTATGAAGAAATGGTTCTCGATTGTTCTTTATGTTTCGGGTACAATCCTTGCGTTTATCTACAGATATGACATCCTAAGCTGGATGAAAGAGGATCATAATCTTTTCAGTTCTATAGGGTTTGCAACTTTACTGGCCTTGTTTCCAGTTGTCCCTTATAAAGCTGTCATCGGATTCTTCGGTTATGCATACGGAAGTTTAGTGGGAGCCTTGATTTGCTGGCTAGCTACTAATTTGGCTGCCGCAATCCTGTTTGGAATTGTGAAGTACTTATTTCAAAGCCAAGCTAGAGCTTATTTAGCCTCCATTCCCGCACTCGAAAAGTTCACAGTAGGCATTGAGCGGCGACCTTTCGCTTCGATTGTCCTAGCACGACTCGTGCCAATCATTCCCCAAACAGCGGTTAACATCTACGCTGGAGCTGCTGGACTGCCTTTTTGGAGCTATATTGCAGCTTCCGGCATTGGAAAAATACCAGGGATTGCATTATACGCTTTCCTCGGGAATCATCTCTTCCAGGACCCTGTAAGTGCGATTATTGCCATCATCGCCTATGCCGCTGTGCTAATTATTGCCGGACTGAGCTTGCGTCCGCGCGCTCAAGAAGCGAAGAATAACAGATAGCGAAAGAACTTATCGGTTACAAACTGGCAGGCAGTTAGTATTTGCTTTATAATTAAATTGTGATCTATTTAATTGCATTATGTGAATGGAGGGATATCAATGAGTGAACATCAGACTAACCATATAAATACCAAGACGGATAAAGCAACCTTTGCAGGTGGATGCTTCTGGTGCATGGTCTCGCCGTTCGAAGAATTGCCAGGAATCATTAGTGTCGTCTCTGGCTATACCGGCGGACATACAGTGAACCCAACCTATGAAGAGGTTTGTTCTGAAACGACAGGACATGTTGAAGCTGTACAAATTACGTTTAACCCAGATATTTTCCCTTATAGCAAGTTACTTGAGCTGTTCTGGCAGCAAATTGACCCTACCGATGCAGGTGGACAATTCCATGATCGCGGGACTTCTTACGGAACAGCAATCTTTACCCATTCGGAGGAACAAAAAGAACAAGCAGAAGCTTCCAAGGCAGCTCTTCAAGCAAGCGGTCGGTTCTCAAGTCCAATCGTAACCCCGATTCTCCCGGCATCCACTTTCTATCCTGCCGAAGAATATCATCAAGGCTACCATCATAAGAATCCAGGCCACTACAAACGTTATCGCAAAGGTTCTGGACGAGAGGATTTTATAGAAACCCACTGGACACATAAAGAGGACAAACAAAGTTTGAAAGAACGGTTAACGCCTCTTCAATATGAAGTCACTCAGAACAGTGCTACAGAATCTCCTTTCCGGAATGATTTTTGGGATCACCATGGAGATGGTATTTATGTAGACATCGTATCTGGCGAACCGTTATTCAGCTCGCAGGATAAATACGATTCCGGTTGCGGCTGGCCAAGCTTTACTCGTCCCATCCGGGACTATGCTGTGAAGGAAAAGACGGATCTCAGTCATTTGATGGTCCGCACTGAAGTTCGCAGCAAAGTAGCGGATTCCCATCTAGGCCACGTCTTCGACGATGGTCCCGGAGAAAACGGTTTGCGCTACTGCATAAATTCGGCGGCGCTAAGATTTGTCCCGAAAGAGGATTTAGAGAAGGAAGGATACGGGGAGTACCGCGTACTCTTCCAGCCTGCCTAAACATCAATCCTCAGTACACAAAGAAACGGTTGTCGTCCTTTTAGGATGACAACCGTTTTTTTCTCTTATAATATAAGAAAGTATAAGTTTCACGTTATA
>NZ_NFVA01000276.1 GCF_002264395.1 Paenibacillus sp. VTT E-133291 | reverse complement strand
CAACAGCGGCGGATACCGGCACGGAAGTAAGCGGAGGTTCATACGCACGGCAGGCGGTTACATTCGGAGCGCCGACGCTCGTTAGCGGTCAGCAAACCGTAGCAAATACCGCAGAAGTCGTATTCCCCGTTGCAACTGCGGATTGGGGACTCGTAACGCACATCGGATTACGTACGGCGGCAACTGGCGGATCTCTACTATGGACGAAACCGCTAGATAATCCGCGTACATTACTCGTTGGCGACCGTCCGAGATTC
>NZ_NFVA01000247.1 GCF_002264395.1 Paenibacillus sp. VTT E-133291 | reverse complement strand
GCATCAAACGCCAGCTGTGCCCCTGTAATTCCCGCTGCATTCGTAGCTCCCAGATCGGTAAACGTGACGATACCCGCTACTGCGGTCTGCGTCATATTCCCCGTCAGCGTCCAGCTTCCTGCATCCTTCTTCGAAACAGTCACAACCGTACTGTTATCGCTCGTATTCACGTTACCGAACTGATCCAGCAGCGTAATGACTGGCTGCTGAGCGAAGCTGCCGCCATTCGTCTGCGGCGCACTTACCCCTGTGGTCAGCTTCATCGTCGCTGTGCTGCCTGCAACTGAAATTATGTTCAGCGCTGTTGCCGCTGGCGATGCTACGCCTGCTTGGCTGAACAACACAGCTTGCGCTCCGGCTTTGTTCAGCTTCAGGTTCACCTGAGCTACACCTTCAACGAAACTTACGTTGATTTTGCT
>NZ_NFVA01000019.1 GCF_002264395.1 Paenibacillus sp. VTT E-133291 | reverse complement strand
ACTGTAGGAGCGATAGCGACCGCCTTTGTCCCCGGATTTCCACCGCGAAGAGCGGTTTAGATCAAGAAATCTGGGGACAACAGCGGCCGGAAGTCCAAAGATTCCTTGCAGGGACCGCTCTTAATAGTGTTTTGTAGTTGAAATTGAGAGCTCTTAATCCAGCATCCCACAGGAAGCAGATCGAACGGCAAGTAGATAAATACATCTGAAACATAAAGGAAGTGAGCGGACATGAAAGTATCAACCGGATGGTTGGCTGATTATACATCGATTGAAGGAGTAACCGCCGAAAAGCTAGCGGAGAAGATTACCGCTGCCGGTATTGAAATTGACGGAGTAGAGCGCCGCAATAAAGGGATTTCCGGTATCGTAACCGGCTATGTGAAATCGAAAGAAAAACATCCTGATGCGGATAAACTGAACGTATGTATCGTGGATGCAGGTCAAGGTGAAGATCTGCAAATCGTCTGTGGCGCAAAAAATGTGGCTGCGGGACAAACCGTTCCTGTAGCTCTTGTTGGCGCTAAGCTTCCAGGTCTGGATATCAAAAAAGCGAAGCTGCGCGGGGTATTATCACAAGGGATGATCTGCTCGGCTAAAGAATTGGGACTCAATGATAAATTGCTTCCTAAAGAGCAACAAGAAGGAATTCTTGTACTTCCTGAAGGTACAGAGATCGGTCAAGATATTTCAAAGTTGCTGGGTCTAGATGATGAAATTCTGGAATTCGATCTGACTCCGAACCGTTCAGACTGCCTAAGCATGATTGGTGCTGCTTATGAAGTGAGCGCAATTCTTGGACGCGAGATTAAACTGCCCGATCCTGCGAGTGAAATCATTGAGATCAGCGGAGCATCTGCGCAATCTATTTCCGTTAAGATTGAGAATGAAGAACAGTGCAGTCATTACGCAGTTCGTTATATCTCAGGCGTTAAGCCTGCAGCATCACCGCTGTGGATTCAGAATCGTCTGATGGCGGCAGGAATTCGTCCAATTAACAACATCGTAGACATCACTAACTATGTGATGCTCGAATACGGACAGCCGCTTCATGCTTTTGATGCAGATAAAATAGAAGGCGGAGAACTCGGCGTTCGTCTTGCTCATGAGGGTGAAGTCCTGACTACACTTGATGGCCAAGAACGGAAGCTTGAGCCACATATGCTCGTTATCGCTGATGGAGCTAAAGCAGTAGCTCTGGCTGGAGTAATGGGAGGTCAGGATACGGAAGTTACTGCTGAGACGGTAAATCTCGTGCTGGAATCCGCTAAGTTTGATGGAGGAACCGTTCGTAAAACCTCGCGTCAACTGGGACTTCGCTCGGAAGCATCGCTTCGATTCGAGAAAGAAGTGGATCCAAATGCAGTGATTCCTGCATTGAATCGCGCTGCAGTACTTATTGCACGTTATGCTGGCGGATCTGTGCATGAAGGTATTGTGCAAGCAGGAACAGTCGCTGGAGAAGAGAAGGTACTTACTTTGTCCTTGGAGAAGCTGAACCGTTATCTGGGAACAGATCTGTCCTTGCTAGAAGTGAAGACATTGTTTGGCCGTCTTCATTTCAAGTGCGGGGATACCGCACAAGGGCTGATCGAAGTTCAAGTACCAACTAGACGCGGCGATATCAGCTATGATGTTGACCTTATCGAAGAAATTGCTCGTCTGTACGGATATGATAACATTCCAACGACTTTGATTGAAGGAGTTACAACGCCAGGCGCATTGACGCATAAGCAATCACTCCGCCGTGAACTGCGCCGCCTGTTGTCGCATGGCGGTTATCAGGAAGTGATGGGCTACTCTTTCATCCAGCCGGAACAAAGCAAAATGTTCCCTGAGTTATCGGAAGGCTCACAAGCGGTCAAATTGGCTATGCCAATGAGTGAAGAACGCAGTGTACTGCGTACCAGCCTTCTGCCACAACTATTGGATATTGCTAGCTACAATACCAACCGTCGTCAAAGCGATCTAGCGTTGTTTGAAATCGGCAATGTTTTCTTCACAGATGAAGAACAGTTGACTCGTCAGCCGCGTGAGCTGCCGGTGCTTGGGTTGTTGCTTAGCGGTAGCCTAACCGTGAAGCAATGGAACGTTTCTGCACAGCCTGTAGATTTCTTTGATTTGAAGGGTGCGCTGGAATCAGTATTTGCTTATTTGGGTCTTACAGACAGAATTATCTACGAGGGAGATAGTCCAGAAGGGTATCATCCTGGGCGTTCAGCGTCGGTATATTTAGTCGGAGACGAGGGTCGTGTGAAGATTGGAACTATGGGCCAGCTTCATCCGGAACTGCAAAGAGAGCTTGATCTAGTGGATACTTATGTAGCTGAGATTCTACTGCAGCCGCTGTATGATAACACGCAAAGCCGTATGCAATATAATGAGCTTCCACGTTTCCCAGGTATGGAACGGGATATTGCTGTGGTTGTAGATTCAACTGTACCAGCGGGCGATCTGCTAGCTTCCATCCGTGCAAACGGAGGAACTTTGCTGCAATCCGTACAGGTATTCGACGTGTACACTGGTGGCAAGTTAGAGAGTGGAAAGAAGAGTATTGCGATCTCACTGCTGTATCGTCACGGTGAACATACATTGACAGATGAAGAGGTTGGAGAAGTGCATGATAAGCTATTATCAGTCCTTCAACAAACTTTTGGCGCAGAATTAAGAAAATAGCAGGAATTGTGTAAAGCCGCAGCGAATCCATTTAGAAACTGAGATTCGCTGCGGCTTTTTCTGGGTAGAGTGAAATGCGGAGGATATCAGCGAGAATCTATTGATTACAAGGGATTTTGCCAAATGCTTAAGAAAAAAGCTACAATAGAAACAGTAAGACTAGCTTAGAATCCGCACACATACAAAGGAGGGCACAACTGTGGCTATGGACCGGACACGTGTCGCCGTGGAGATATATGGAACTTCCTATAAACTCGTCGGAAGCAGCACTGAATATATGAAACAAGTGGCCCGTTATGTTGACGAACATATGCGCACGATTTCTAAATCACACAACAGACTGGATACGCCGCGTATAGCGGTGCTTGCAGCAGTACATATGGCGGAGCAGGCTATTCAGGTTCAGGATTTTAAAAATGAACTCAACATGATGACAGGTGAACGCAGTGAACTGCGATTGGAAGTATCTCGCCTGCTGGAGGTTCAGCGGGAGCGACAAGAAGAATATGAACGCCTTGAAGCGGCGGCTAAGGAAGAAGCAGCACGACTGATTGCTGCGGTTGAAGAAGAGCGCAAGCGTCATCTGGAGATCCAGGAGAACGAGCGCAAGGTACATGCGGATCAGCTTCAGGAAGCAACCCATGCGGCTGACGCCGCGCGAGAGAAGCTGGAAGAGGAGCTGCTTGCGCGTGAGCTGGAGCTGCAAGAACTGCGGGCAAGCTATGAGGCTGAACAGGCAATGATTCGTGAGAATCATCGAGAGGCGCTGGCCAATGCAGAAGCCATCCGTCTACAGCAGCTGGAAGAGCAGAAGGCAGCGCATTTGCAAGAGCTGGAGAATACTCGTGAGACGCTGACTAAGGAGAAGACAGATACAATGTCTGCTCTGGAACTTGAGCTAACCCAAACTAGATCAACCTTAGAGAAACAGCTTGAGGAAACTAAATCAACATTAGGGAAGGAACTCGAGGAGACGAAGTTGACACTAGGTAAGGAGCTT
This sequence comes from Paenibacillus sp. VTT E-133291, assembly GCF_002264395.1. Classification (GTDB taxonomy): domain Bacteria; phylum Bacillota; class Bacilli; order Paenibacillales; family Paenibacillaceae; genus Paenibacillus_AQ; species Paenibacillus_AQ nitricinens. Next base: position 76,348 of record NZ_NFVA01000019.1, on the reverse strand, counting down.
GAGAACACGACAACGAAGTTAGGCAAGGAACTGGCTGAAGAGCGGGAAGCTCTACAACGGGAGCTTGCTAAGAATAAGGAACTTCGACAGTCGCAAGGTACTCAGGAACATAGACATAAGCAAAGCATTCAAGAGCTCGAGAAACAGCTGGCTGAGCTTCGTGGTGGAACAGGACAACTTCAGTCTAGACTCCGTGCGGCAGAGGCGAGCCTTAAGAGTGAACGAGATGCTCGTCAGACGCTGCTCGGACAATATGAAGCGGTTGTTAAACGCGAAGAACAGCTCAGTGAGGAGCTACGTACGGCCACTGAGCTAGGCACGCTGTTGAATGATGAGCTGGAAGAATTGCGCCAGCGTTACCAGCAGTCCCAGAATGAAACATCAGAGCTGCAGAAGTCACTACAGGAAACGAGTGAGAATCTGCACCGTGTTCAGGAAGAACTGGCTGGATCTGTGGCGGAGGTAGCAAATTGGCAGGAGCTCTCGGATAAACGGATGGAAGACATTAGTGAGCTTGAAATGAACCTAATGGAGACCGAAGAGAAATCATTGGCGCTTCAAAAGGAGATTGAGACCCTTCGTGGTCAAGCGGATGGATTAGTACAACAGTTAGACCGGGAAGTTCAGCTTCGTACGGATGCAGAACAGGAAACTGCAGCACTCCGTGAACAAGGTGGACAGGTTCAGAAGGAACTGTCAGCACTTCGTGAACGTTATGAGGAACTGATCTCTCAATATGATGAAGTGCTGCAAGATGGGGAACGTCTGCAGGAAAGATATCAACTGCTGCAGGAAGAAGGCGAAGAGACAGCTCGACGCTTAGAAGAATTGTCTGAAGCTAGCCTTGAGGCCGCTGCTACTGTTGCAGAGCAGCAGGATGTTCTGAGGGAAGCAGAGGCGTACGGCGCTTCATGGAAGCAAAAGTACGAGGAATTATTCGAGCGACAGCAGCAGTGGAGTGATTTGGAAGCGAAGCTGCGTGAAGAGATAGATATTTGGCAGCAGGAGGCCGGTGAGGCTGAGGCTAAGCAGAAATCTATTGAACGTGAACGCAGTGAGGTGCTTCAGCAGCTTGGTGAAGTCGGCGAGAACTATGAGTTGGCCCAAGGACAACTTCGTCTGCTACAGGTCCAGTTTGAGATGCAGCAGAATGAACTACAGAAGATGACGGATGAGCATCGTAATCTTCAAGAGGAATATGCCAAGCTTCAAAATGAATATAATGAATGGATTCAACTGATCGAACAGGATAGTTGAATGTCGGATGCAAGAAAGAGGGCTGTACCTGATGTGTAGAGAGATCTATTTCAGGTCAGCCCTGTTTGTCAATGATTTAGGGTAAATAAATAGCCGATCGTCAGGGCAATTCCCTAACGATCGGCTATTTAATGATTTATCTAGTCCACAATGATTTTTGCGTTCATGCCGCTATGTCCGGAACCGCACATAATCGAACAGGTCATTTCGAATGTGCCGGCTTCCTCTGGAACAATTACTTTCGAGGACTTTTTGCTATTAAGCTGGAGTTCGAATTCAGGGATAAGGATGCCGTGATTGCCGCTATCGTTTTTAAAAATAATTTTGACGGGCACACCTTTTTTTAGATGATATTCTTCCTGATCAAAGCTGTAATTCGTAGCTGTAATTATAAGTTCTGTTTCTGCCTCGATCTCTGGCTCCGATGTGTTAGCTTTGCCAGCAGCACTATCATTGTTGTTTCCACAGGCTGTAAGTGCTATAACAAACACAATTGAAAGTAGAATTGCAAATTTTTTAATGATCCAAACCTCCTCCCAAGAAGTCCAAGCATAGTGAAAATGTGACAATTATGTAGACATCATAACTTAAAATTTAAGTAAGCGCTTTGATTAAATGTGAAAAATCCGTGAACAAGGGAGACTGTTCAAACTTTGTCGTAAATTGCAAATAAATGATGAAAATATAACTAAAATTTATTATAATGAAAGCTATTACATTAACGTACAAAAGTAGGGGATACATATTTCAAGTACTAACGATGCGCTAAATACGGAGGTTTGGCACCGTAGAATTTTAAAAGGTTATTGGATGGTAGTTATTCTTTTATTAATCTCACAGTTGCTGTTTTTGTCGAATATTAACCGGCTTCAAATAAAAACAACCATGGACACGAATCTATGGCACTTATTTATAGCCTGTAATTTACTAATTGTAGCCCTTATGTTTACTGCGGAGCTGTGGCTTCGTTATAATAAACAATCCCCTAAATATGGGGTGGTTAGTTGTGGTTTTTTAGTGTCCTACCTTATGTATTTTGTATTAGAGCCTTTTATCGATGGTGCTCAGATGACGCTCATGATGCCGATTATGGTCGCTCTTATTTATTTTGATCGTAAGCTCCTGTATCTAATGGGACTATTTAGTATTGTGTTTTATGCGGGGGTATATTTCGGGTTGGAACGGCCATTCCTACATAAACCACTGCTTGAATTCTTAATGGTAGAGTGTGTATTTATAATATTTGTAGGGATGGCTCTGGCTGTAATTATTCGTGCGCGGGAAGCGCGTGTAAATCTGGAGAGATTAACGAAGGAAGGCCAAGATCTAATGGTGGAGAGGGCGATTTCGGATAAGCTGCTGAAGATAGATGCACTCACTGGACTATATAATCATAAAACCTTTCATGAATATTTAGATTCATTATTGGAGCAATGTGAAAGCAACAACCTTCAACTGCAGCTGGCTCTTTTCGATATAGATAACTTCAAGCAAGTTAATGATACCTACGGACACAGGGTTGGGGATCTTGTTCTTAAGGTAATTGCGGACAAGGTTGGCGGTATGATTGAGTTAAATGATTTTGCGGCCAGATATGGCGGTGAAGAGTTTGCAGTAATTTTTACAGACAAAAGTTTTTCAGAGTCTTACGAGGCGGTAGAGAAATTACGGATCAATATTGCTCAAATCGAGCATTTGCAGGCTGGGAATAAGCCGATTACCGTCAGCATTGGAATTTGTAATTATCAGCTTGGGGATGGGAAAGAGCTTCTTTTTCGTAAAACGGATAAAGCGCTCTATACCGCTAAAAAGAAAGGCAAGAACAGAGTGGTCAATTGTGCTGAGCGTCATGAAGCGGAGATTGTGTCATATGGATAAAAACAACACAGAACCCTTATTACCGGAAAAGAACCGGAAATAGGGGTTCTGTGTTGTGAATAGCTTTGGTTACTTTGCTGCCTCAAACGGCGTGGATACCGGCAAAAACAAATCGACAATACCGATGACCAATGCCGCCAGGATAGCTCCTAGAATGGAAACGCTGACTCCACTCACTACGAATTGAGCGACCCAGATAACTAATGCACTAACGATGAAACCGACGATACCGCGCCCGAAGGGCGTTGCTTTTTTGCCGAAGATTCCTTCGACAACCCAGCCGAGTAACGCAATCACCAGTGCAAGGATTAGAGCGCTCCAGAAGCCACCAATCGTGAACTGTGGAACAATCCAACCAACAACCATCAGAACAAGCGCTGCTACAATAAAACGACCCACATGACTCAAGAAATTCACTGTACTAACCTCCTTTGGCCCAAGCTAAGGATATGTGCAGTTCTTATTGTGACCTTAATGCTTGTTTTTATGCTTTAACCGATACCAAATAGCGAAATTGGCTTGAATTCTGTATAATGGAAACATCTATGAAGGGAGCTGTGACTGTAATTGGACGACAAAATTTTGCATACGCTTGAATATCGCAAGATTTTAAATAAATTAATGCAATATACGCAAACCTCAATGGGACGATTGACTGCGGAGCAACTAAGACCATCCGGTGATTTTGAAGGTGTGAAGAAGCTACTTCAAGCCACGGATGAAGCGGCTAATGTAGATCGTCTGAAGGGTATTCCTTCATTCGGCGGGATAAGCGATATTCGAGCAGCACTAAAACGTGCCTCTATAGGTGGAATGTTGGGAACAACTGAACTGCTGGCAGTGGGAACTACCATTGGTGGCGCAAGAAGAGTCAAACGATTCCTGGCAGCTATGCATGAGGAGGAAAAGATAGAATTCCTATTTTCACTCAGCGATGTTTTATCGGAGCAAAAACATGTAGAAGATGCCATCCGTTTATGTATAGACGAGAACGCAGATGTGCTTGATACAGCTAGTTCTGAACTGGCTACGATTCGCCGTGAATTACGCGGAGGGGAGACCCGGATTCGTGAGAAGCTGGATTCTATGATTCGTTCTTCTTCCGTTGCTAAGATGCTGCAGGATCAGCTGGTAACCATTCGTGGAGATCGGTTTGTTATTCCAGTAAAAGCGGAGTATCGTGCGCATTTCGGTGGTATAGTACATGATCAGTCCGGATCAGGGGCTACTTTATTTATCGAGCCTGAGTCTATTGTCGCGATGAATAATAAGCTGCGTGAAACACGGCTGCGTGAAGAACGGGAGATCGAGATCATATTGCATAGGTTGACAGCACTTGTAGCTGATATAGCCGAAGAAATGACCTATGATATCGATATTCTTGGCGAGCTTGACTTTACCTTCTCCAAGGCGCGTCTTGCCCGAGATATGAAGGCTACGCAGCCTCGTATGAACGATCGCGGGTATTTGAAGCTGCGCAAAGGACGCCATCCGCTTATTCCTGCGGAGCATGTGGTTCCACTGGATGTGGAGCTGGGCAACCAATACAGCTCGATTATTGTAACCGGACCGAATACGGGTGGTAAAACCGTTACACTCAAGACGATTGGATTGTTGAGTCTCATGTCGATGTCTGGTTTGTTCATCCCTGCAGAAGAAGGCAGTCAAATGTGTGTGTTTGATGCCATTTATGCAGATATTGGGGATGAACAGAGTATTGAGCAGAGTCTGAGTACATTCTCCAGCCATATGACGAATATCATTTCCATTCTGCGGAGAATGACTCCTAAGAGTCTAATTCTGCTTGATGAAGTGGGCGCAGGTACGGATCCGGCAGAAGGTTCCGCGCTGGCAATTGCCATTCTGGAGCATATTCACCGGATAGAATGCCGTATGGTCGCTACCACGCATTATAGTGAACTGAAAGCTTATGCTTATGAGCGTAAAGGGGTCATCAATGCCAGCATGGAGTTCGATGTTCAAAGTCTCAGCCCTACCTACCGCCTGCTGATTGGTGTTCCTGGACGAAGCAACGCCTTTGCAATTGCAGAGCGATTAGGTCTGCCAGGTGCGATTCTGGAGCATGCGCGTGGCGAAGTGAAGGAAGAGGATCTGCGTGTTGAGCATATGATTGCCTCTCTCGAAGAGAATCGACTTGGAGCGGAACAAGAACATGAACGGGCAGAGAGCATCCGCCGTGAAGTAGAAGAACTACGCAGCAGACAACAACAAGAGCTGGAGAAGCTGGAAAGCCAACGGGACAAACGGCTGGAGAAAGCGGAGAAAGATGCCAGTGCAATCTTGGAGAAAGCGCGTAAAGAAGCGGAAGAAATCATCAGTGATTTACGCCGCTTAGCTATGGAAGAAGGCGCTTCAGTCAAAGAGCATAAGCTGATTGAAGCACGGAGACGTTTAGACGAAGCGGAACCTTCACCGCGTAAGAAAGCTGCTACTCGTAAGCCTGCTAAGGCTCCGCGGACGATTGGTCCTGGTGATGAAGTGAAGGTAGATAGCTTAAACCAAAAAGGTTTTGTAGTGGAATTAAGCGGCTCTAAAGAGGCTGTAGTGCAGTTTGGGATCATGAAGATGAAGGTAAGCCTGGATGATTTGGAACTGCTCTCTTCGAAAGCAGCCTCTGTACCAACGCCTCTTCGGCAGGCGACAACCGTTAAACGCTCCCGTGATGAGAACATTCGCAGAGAACTGGATTTGCGAGGTACGAATTTGGAAGAAGCGATTATGGAGACGGATCGTTTTATTGATGAAGCCTTCTTAGGAAATCTGGGCCAAATTTCTATTATTCATGGTAAAGGGACAGGTGTGCTCCGCACAGGAATTCAAGAATATTTGCGTAAACACAGACATGTTAAGAGCTATAGGCTTGGAAATTATAATGAAGGCGGCGCAGGCGTAACCGTGGCTGAGCTGCAATAGCGGGATTGCCCGGCAGAAAGAAGGGGAAAGTGTGCAAGGAGATATTGATCTTTTGCTGGGTCATCCGCTAGGTGCCTTGCTTGGCTACTTTGCAGTAGCAATTCTTGGGCTTGTTGTATTTCTGTCTATTTTTGAAATGGTAACGAAATATAATTGCTGGGAAGAAATTCGCAAGGGGAACTTGGCAGTAGCCATGGCTACTGGTGGCAAAATCTTCGGAATTTGCAACGTACTGCGTTTCAGCATTGAATCAGGTGTTTCGATTTATGAGACGATGAAGTGGTCGGTCGTCGGTTTTTTGCTGCTGCTGCTTGCCTATTTTTTATTTGAATTCCTGACTCCAGTGTTCTCTATTGATGAGGAGATCGCTGCAGATAACCGTGCTGTTGGGCTAATAGCGATGCTGATCTCGGTTTCGTTGTCTTATGTGATTGGTGCAGCTATATTTTAAGAAAATAGAAAGTTTTGCACCTCCCTACAAAGGATTCCAGATGAAGCTGGACAAGCTTTGAAATGAGCAGCTCCACTTTGTGGGGTATTAGGAGGATTTCATGAAGATTCTTACCCGAGTTTTGTTTGTGTCAGCTATTGCTTTTATAGCAGCCGGTATTATTTATTTAATGATGAACTAAATTTAAACGTGAAGTATGAAGGAGATTATTAAGATGGAAACAACTGTGTGCCCTTGGTGTCATACTGAAATCGTATGGGACGAGGAATTCGGACCCGAGGAAAATTGTCCTCACTGCAACAATGAACTTAGTGGATACCGTACGGTTAATGTAGGGATAGACGGTATCGAAGAAGAGGAAGAAGAAGTCGTAGAACAACCTAAACAAGAGGTCATTAATGATGATGATCTCTGGGGAGACGTCGACAAAGACAGCGTAGTTCCAATCTACAACACGCTCAACCAATTCGGTGACGATTATGATTTGAATAAGTATGAAGAACGTGTATCGGCTATCCTAGCGATTCAGGAAGAAGCTCCGGAATGTACACAATGCCATGAGTTAACTATCCTTGCGGGTAAGCAGCTTGTTGGCAGCTTCGAGCCTTCTTCACCGGCTACATTGGGTGGCTCTGTATTAACAGCTCCATTCTCCCTTAATGTTTATGTGTGCCCTTCGTGCTTCCATGTACAGCACAGTCTAGCGCAAGAAGACCGTATTCAGCTCGTACGTAATCTGAGTACCGATAAAGCATAAGCATCCTCATAAAAAGCTTAGTCCTCTTATTGTTAATAAGAGGACTAAGCTTTTTTTAAAACCTCAATACTGCTTATTCACGTCCGTTTTTTAAGAAGGAGAAGGTTTGGCAGTTCGTGTCAATGAGAATAGATCAAGCTCCGGCCGATGTTTACCCGCAATCGTATCTGTTAATAACTCCGCAGCAATCATGCTGTACACCGTCCCATTGCCCCCATAACCCTCGATGAAGTAGCAATGAGGGAACTTGGGATGAGGGCCGATATAAGGAAGCCCATCACGCGTAGAGCCGAATACAGCACCCCAGGAGTATTCTATCTCAATGCCTTTGATTTCAGGAAACAAAGCTTCCAGCTCTTCCAATAACCTTTGACTTTGTGAAATCACTCTGACATCACGGCGCTCTGGATCCGTCAACGGTTCATCTTTACCTCCTGCAATAATACGTCCCTCCGGCGTTGTCCGAAAATACAAATACGGTCGGGCGGTTTCCCAGAGAAGGCTCCGCTCATGCCACTTGGGGAATTCCTTCAAAGGTTTGGTCATCACTGCATACGTATTGATCAGCTCAGCGCCTCGGTCTTTTTTAAACTCCTGCGTTTCATAACCCATTGCAAAAATAACCTTCTTCGCAATAATACGTCCGTTCTCTGTGTGGCAGATTACTCCATCTTTAGTAAACTCATAATGTTTAGCCTCAGTCTGCTCATAAACGTGTACACCATTGATTACTGCCTTAGCGATCAGGCTGTGAACTGTCCGGAAAGGGTTCGCTTCTGCATCACTGTGTGAATAAAGTGCAGCAGGTTTAGAAAAAGAATACAGCGAAGCAATTTTATCCTCCTCCCAGAAATCAGAATCGAATCCGTGAGCAACGAGATTCTCATATTCTTCTCGCAGAGCAGGTACATCCTCTGGTGTACTGGCATATAAAAGGCTGCTGCGAGGAATAATCTGGGGATCGATATCGAGCTGGGCCGGCAGATCCAGAATATTTCTTACCCCTGCTTGGCATAGCTGATAAAAGAGCAAGCCGCTCTTTTCTCCAAACGTGTTCATGCATGAGGTTAACGATTTGTCGTTAGATATCTGCAGTAAACCAGTATTGGCATGTGAGCTTCCGCTTCCGACTCTTCTTTTTTCGATCAGAACAGTCTCAGCTCCGCTTAACGACAGGCGATAAGAAGCCATTGCTCCACCCATTCCAGCGCCTACAATTAGGCAATCACAGTGAACGATATCCTCTAGCACAGGATAAGTTGGAGGGTCTTGTAAAGTGTTTCTCCATGGGGGGGTGCCGCTGTTTAGTCTCATGAAATTGATCGCTCCTTCATTCGTTCCATAATTAAGTATGGGCGGCATTTTACCGTCTCATTCGCAGGATGTTCTTATTTTTGTCATATCTCTCTTATGCTGTTGGGCAAATAAATGGTGTGCTTTGGCGGTATACTAAAGCCTGTTTGAATCAACTACAAGGAGGGACTACAACTCATGCAATCAATGCAAATGCAGGCACTAAGTGGAAAAGAATTGGAATATATCGCAGACTCCATCTCTAATGAGGACTTGCTTCTTAAGCAATGTGCGGCTACCGCCGCGACAACGCAGAACGAGCAGGTCCGACAAGTTTGTTTGCAGCATATCCAAAATCACACGCAGCACATGGATACACTCACTCAGCTAATCCAGCAGCATCAACAGTACGCCCCAACAAGCCCACAATAATTGCATTATTAAGGAGGTTATAAAATGAATGCACAGAATCCAGCAGCATTTATGCCAGATGAGGACTTAATGAACACCATTTTGTGTGATTTGAAGCGGACGGTTCGTGAGTATGCGACAGCTGCTACGGAATCGGCATGTCCAGCGGTTCGCCGGGTCTTTAATGAGATGACCATGAACACGCTCCGACTTCAGGGCGATCTGTACACGCATATGTCCCAAATGAATATGTATCCTGCACCTGCAAAAGCATTACGCCAAGATGTGGACAAGCAGCTCCAAACTGCACAGCAATTGCAACAAAAATCAGGTCAGTTCGTTCAGCAAAAAACAGGACAATCTGGATCTATTGCTCACAATGCGAACAGCTACCAATCGAATGGACAACATCAACCGTCTCATTTAATGTAACCAAGATGGTTAGCAGATGAAGCATCCTGTCCCATAACCTTAAGGCAAAAGCCCGTTTATACCGAGAGCTCCGGTATAAACGGGCGTTTTTTGTATAAAAATCCATTTAGCTGAGTAAACCTAGTCTTCTATGCGGATATCATATGGGGTTATTTTGTTTGCAGAGATGCTCAATTCATGTCATATTAGTATTAAACTCTTTTCGCGGGACGACGCATGAATAGCGCAACGTCATTTGCGAACTATCCGGAGGGGAAGGCATGAAGGAAATGAACGAACTAAAGAGGAAAGTGCTGGAACTGCTTAAAGAGGACGCGAGAAGATCTACTTCACTCTTAGCTACGCTACTTGGTGCGGAAGAAGAAGACGTAAAGACGGCGATTGGGCAATTAGAGAAAGATCATGTAATTGTTAAGTATGCTGCCGTTGTAAACTGGGATAAAGTGGATGATGAAAAAGTGACCGCACTGATTGAGGTGCAGATTACACCCGAACGGGGTCGCGGCTTTGAAGGCATTGCGGAAAGAATTTACCTGTATCCACAAGTGAAATCCGTGTACCTGATGTCAGGTGCCTACGATCTCCTGGTAGAAGTGGAAGGCCGGAATTTACGTGAGGTGGCCAATTTTGTTTCCGAGAAGTTGTCTCCAATTGATTCAGTACTCTCAACTAAAACGAACTTTACCCTTAAAAAATACAAACAGGATGGGATCATCTTCGAGGAGCATGAGGAAGACAACCGTCTGATGATCTCTCCATAAAGGAAGTAATCATATGATCACGAATAAAACGCAGCTAACTGGAGAAGACAGCAAATCTATGAATTCTTATTTGGCCCCGCTAGTACAGCAAATTCAGCCTTCGGGTATTCGTAAGTTTTTTGATCTGGCTGCAGGCAGCAAGGATATCATATCACTTGGAGTCGGGGAGCCTGATTTTAAGACCCCGTGGCATGTCAGAGAAGCTTGTGTCTATTCGCTGGAAAGAGGGTTTACAGGATATACATCCAATGCAGGTATGCCCGAGCTACGGGAGGGAATTGCGAATTATTTGCATACCCGTTTTGCAGTGGATTATGATCCTGCTAATCAGATTATAGCAACGGTCGGCGGAAGCGAGGCTATTGATCTGGCCTTGCGTGCATTGATTACACCGGGCGATGAGATTCTCATACCCGAACCTTGCTATATTTCCTATTCACCGATAACGGCTATTGGCGGGGGAATTCCGGTAGGTATTGAAACGACTGGAGAGAATAACTTTAAGCTAACGGCAGAGAGTTTGGAAGCCAAGATTACTCCGCGCTCCAAAGTTTTGATTCTGTGCTACCCGAGTAACCCAACCGGAAGTGTGATGACCCGAGAGGATTGGGAGCCGATCGCCAAGGTTGTAGAGAAGCATGATCTTATTGTAATTTCTGATGAGATTTATGCGGAATTGACTTATGGAATTAATCATGTAAGCTTTGCCGCACTGCCAGGTATGATGGATCGTACGATTCTGGTCAGCGGCTTCTCCAAGGCTTTTGCTATGACCGGATGGAGAATGGGTTATGCTTGTGGTCACCCTGACTTAATCTCCGCTATGCTTAAGATTCACCAGTACACTGTGATGTGTGCTCCCTCTATGGGCCAGGTGGCTGCACTTGAGGCACTGACCAATGGGATGGAAGAGAAGGATCGAATGGTCGATTCTTATAACCAGCGGCGGAGGCTGATTGTTAAAGGTTTGCGTGATGCCGGACTGGAGTGCCATGAACCACAAGGTGCATTTTATGCTTTTCCTAGCGTGCGCAAAACGGGACTGACTTCTGATCAGTTTGCACAACGATTATTGCTTGAATATAAGGTGGCGGCTGTACCTGGAAGTGTCTTCGGTTTAGGTGGTGAAGGTTACTTACGCTGCTCCTATGCTACATCAGTAGCTCAACTGAATGAAGCTATAGAACGCATTGGTTCTTTTGTCACACAACTGGAACGAGAGAGAATGGAATAGAGAAAATTGGACTATAGCCTATCCTATAATCCTATGGTATTATTTTACTTTGAGAGTAATTAACCCCTATATTAGAAACTAACAAGGATGCATTTTACTCTGGAATTAAGCGTTGCTTTGAAGTTGCTTTTATTACTTTAATGACATTTTGTGGCACGCGCTCAATAATACTTTTAGGAGGGATGATTGTGCTTAGTGCCGATTATTACTTACCTTCCTATGGAGGGCAGTGTTTTTCTGGAAGTGGGAAACTGTCCCCCAAGGGTGATGCTTCTGCTCGCATACTCTCTCTGGAAGATGAAATTAGAATACTCCGTAGCAAAATGGAGCAGCTTTTTTTGCAGGAAAAATCATTCACTTCAGATAATGTGATTGAAATTAGCAGTTTACTGGATCTCAAGATAAATGAATACATGAAGGGGCGTCCAGTTGGGAAATAACGTCGCTACATGCTGTTAAAGAGGACCCTGGGGTCCTCTTTTTGTTGTTCCTTTTTAAGCTCATACCTCGCAATATTGCAGTCACTATTGGAGAGGATATGTTATACTCTTCATTTGCCATTTTTATATAAGAAAGCTTAAACTAGCATTATGTGATTTGAAGAATGGATAGGAGGAGTAAGCCATGGTGATCTATACACGCACGGGTGATGCGGGTCAAACTTCAGTAATTGGCGGCCGGGTTGGCAAGGACGATGTCCGAGTTGAAGCTTACGGAACCATTGATGAACTAAATTGCTTTGTAGGGCAGGCACGGAGCCTGATGGAGGACGATAAGTTTGATGATGTACGCGAGCAGCTGCTGGAAATTCAGCATGAGCTATTCGATTGCGGCACCGATCTGGCTTTTATTAAGCTAGGTGATGGTGGTCAATATATGGTAACAAGTGAGATGGCTAAACGGCTGGAGGGCTGGATTGATGATCTTCAAGCAGAGAATCCGCCACTAGAAAAATTCATCCTCCCCGGGGGCAGTCCGTTAGCTTCGGTTCTACATGTGTGCCGTACGGTTTGCCGCCGGGCAGAACGTCGGGCAGTTACACTTGGACGAAATGCAGACATTAACCCGGAAGCAGTTATTTATTTGAACCGGTTATCCGATTATTTCTTTGCACTGGCTAGGACGGCTAATACACGGGCAGGGATTACTGATGTAGAATATATTCGCAGTAAAAAGGTGTTCCGGGACTAATATGACTAGCTATTACTCACCTATTACTTACATTATACCGCCTGAAGAGGATGACTGGCTCTTGAAGACGATCCTGCATAAACGGATGGATGTCTCACGTAAATTGTTGTCACGGCTTAAGCAAACAGAACAAGGCATTACCTTAAATGGTGAACGTGTCTATATCAGCGTACATGTTAAGGCAGGCGATATTGTACAGATTCGCATGGAAACAGAGACTTCAGATGATATTTTACCGCAACCGATTCCCTTTGAAATTCTATTTGAAGATGAGCATCTGCTCGTAGTAAACAAGGCAGCAGGGATCATCGTGCATCCCACACATGGACATTACACGGATACACTGGCTAACGGAGTAGTTCATTATTGGGCGCAAAAAAATGAACGCTTCCGCTTTCGACCCGTCCATCGTCTGGACCAGGAAACCTCCGGTGTGTTAATCATCGCCAAGAATCCATATAGCCATCAGCATATTTCTGAGCAGATGATTGCGGGTACAGTGGACAAACGTTATGCTGCATTTATTCATGGGGCTCCTTTGGAGCCTTTCGGCGATATTGACGGACCTATTGACCGTGATCCTGAGGAGCCGCATCGGCGTATCGTGACACCGGATGGTTATCCTTCTCTGACTCGATATGAGGTTAAAACCGTATATGCACAAGGTTCAAAAGTTGAACTGAAGCTGGAGAGTGGTCGTACTCATCAGATTCGGGTCCATATGACCTCTATCGGCTGTCCTTTGATTGGTGACAACATGTATCGTCATGAACTGTATAATTTACAGGAATTGAGTTCAACTCAAAGTGAACAGTTGGATTCCGTTGCAGCACTAGATGCTTCCATCCCACGTCAAGCTCTGCATGCGGTACGTCTGACGTTCAAACACCCAGTGCTTCTGCAGGAAATGATCTTTGAAGCACCTTTGCCGCCTGATATGGCGGCTTTGGAGGAGATACTGGAGCAAGGCCCGAAAGCGAATTTGAGGTAAAAATAATATTCAGGCTATGAAGTAATGAAGGGGAACACTTCGTAAGCATAGACTTCTCCGGATTTCAACCGTGATTAGCGGTATAATGGAGAAATTCTTGCGACAACAGCGGCCGGAAGTCCAAACATTCCCCGAAATTACGAATTATTAGCCGACCATTAAAGGAGCACAACATGAGCAAACTAAAAGTATATCAATATCCAAAATGCAGCACCTGCCGCAGCGCAGTAAAATGGCTACAAGCTCAAGGTCATGAGCTAGAGCTTCAAAACATCGCAGAACAGCCGCCTACCGTTGAGGAGCTGCGTGAATTGCTGGCCAATAGCGGACTTGAACTGAAAAAGTTTTTTAATACAAGTGGTGAAGTCTATAAAGCATTGGGTCTTAAGGACAAAATGGCACAGCTTAGTGAGCAGGAGAAGCTTGAGCTGCTCGCGAGCCATGGTATGCTAAATAAACGTCCGATTGTCACTGATGGCGTTAAAGTTACGGTAGGCTTTAAAGAAGATCAATATGCTGAAGCTTGGACCAATACTTCCAAGGCATAAATCCTAAAGGGGATGTCCCAACAGTCATATCATGGCTGTTGAGGCATCCCTTTGCTGATAGGTTTATGCTTATTATTTTCAAAGGATAAGAATAAGCTCCCATATGTGTAACTTTATGATCCCTTATCAGATTAAGTATTTTCTGATAGAATACTCTTTGTGCAATAGTATGGACAAGTGCTTAATAACAATACAATGAACGATTAAGGGAGAGGTTTATACATGAGAGCAGAAACAACGGGCCGTGTAATGCTTGTAGATGGAATGGCTCTGCTGTTCCGGGCCTTTTATGCGACCTCTTATGGAGGATATATCCGCAAGACAAAAGCTGGATTGCCTACGAATGCAGTGTATGGTTTTTTACAGTATTTTTTCGATGCAGTAAGTACATTTGAGCCTTCTCACGTCGTATGCTGCTGGGATATGGGCAAAGGAACGTTCCGCACCGAGAAATACGATGGTTACAAATCGAATCGGATTGAAGCGCCGTTAGAGCTGATTCCACAGTTTGATCTAGTAAAAGATGTAGTAGCTGAGCTTGGGGTGCCGAATATTGGACTTGCTGGCTACGAAGCGGATGATTGCATTGGTACGTTGGCTTCTTGTTACAGTGAAAATTCTGAGGTATATATTTTGACGGGTGACCATGATATGCTTCAGCTCATTGATGAGAATGTTAAGGTCGTCATTATGAAAAAGGGACGCTCTAACTATAAAGTGTATGACCTTGCTGAATTGCTGGAGGAAAAGGGTCTAACCCCTAGACAGGTGATTGACCTGAAAGGCTTTATGGGCGATACCAGTGATAATTATCCCGGCGTAAAAGGGATTGGTGAGAAGACTGCGCTGAAGCTGCTGACCGAATACGGTACAGTTGAAGGTGTTATTGAGAATCTGCATCTACTTCCAAAAGGTGTGCGTACCAAAATCGAAGCAGATCTGGATATGCTGCATTTATCGCGAGAGCTAGCGGAAATTCGTTGCGACGTACCTGTGGTCTGCGGGCTGACGGAAGCCTTGTGGCAACTACAGCGGGAAACAGCTGCGCGCAAATTTCAAGAGCTGGAGTTCGGCAGCTTGATGCATTTGATCGCTGAGGTGCAGGACGAACGGGGAATTGTGCAGATTGAGTTAGGCGATTTAGGTTAAGGAGAGAGTTCTCTTCTTATAAGAAGACGAATAAACATAAAGGCAGGTCGAGGATATTTTCCTTGGCCTGCCTTTTTTATTGTCGAATCTCTGTATTATTTTATCTTTTAATGTCTTATTTTGACTAAATTTCAATTTAAGGTTTCTAATCCTAAAATTCTGTTTATTTAAAATCGGAAGGAAATATTTAGGTGATTATTTTCCATAGTAGGTGATGAGATGGAGATACTCTTGGTTACGCACAAGCTGCAGAAAATAGTAGAAAAGTATTGCACGCGGGCCATAGACGTAGTAAATGATTCAGAATTAGTACTAAGCAGTACCTTAGAGTTTTTACAGAACATTAAACCATCTGTAGATAGCATATTCATAACTGATGATGCATTATCTACGAGTATGGAACAGAACAGGAGTGATTTAAATAACCTTATCCGTTGGCTCATAGCTAACCAACAGTCAAATGTAAAGATTTTAATCCTCATCAGGGACATAAGGAAAGACATAGAAATGGAGAATCTCATCTCTAGATATCCGAATCTCCAAATAAAGACTTTCGAATACATACGTATTACACCAGGACTATTTCGTGAAGCTTTAGAGCAATTATCTGATACCAAACAGAAATTCAAACATGAGACAAAGCCTCACGAAAATAAGAATCATTCAAAGAATATCGACAAGAAAGGGTCATTTCTAGATCGTTTTAAACCAAAACCCAAAGCTCCACCTGAATTACAGGCCACGGATAGCCTTACTAGGGAACTTGATAAGGTTAGTCGCGGAATTAGTCGCATTGTGGCGATAACCGGTCATAGCGGGTGTGGAATCACTAGTACAACTATCAATGTGGCGAGTGAAGCAAGTAAACGAGGTCTGAGTGTATTGATCGTGGACCTGGATATCGAATATCGAAGTACAAATATGTATTTCAGCAGCTTTCATGAGCGTACCAAGCGGGATGAGGATATTAATGCTTCTCTCATTCGGACGCTAGCCAGACCTCAGGAATATTTGACCACGGCGTATCATTTAAAAGAAAATATGTGGCTGACGGGGCTTGGCTACAGTTTTTCCGATCGGAAATTAATGGAGCAATTTTATACCAGCTCTAAACTTGTCGGTCTGTTGTCCCTACTCCGGAACAAATTTAATTTAATCTTATTGGATCTGCCTATGAACTCCTTAGATCAATTTCGCGAAGCGTTAATTCATATTGACAGCTTTGGTTTGTGTATTCCTAATAATCTTTACGCTGTATTAAGCACTTTGAAGAATGTAGAAGAGTCGCTGGATAAGGAGAATGCAGCCTATTTGAATGCTAAATCTAAAGTCATTGTCACTAAATATAATGATCGTTCCAGATTTCAAGGCGATATTTTCACACCAGATAGGGTTAGTGCAGTTACGGCATCTGGTTTATTAGAAAGCTTTACATACGAAATGAAAGTAGCTGGACATGTCTCTTATGACACAGACTTCGATTCTCAGATCGAAACCGATGTGCCGCTTGTACATTCAAACAAAGACCATGAGCGGGCTTACGGAAATATACTTCTTAGATTACTGGAGGGGAGCAGTTAATGGATTTAAGCGGGCTTAAGAATGCGACACCCAATAAGCAAATGTTCAAACGGGTTGCAGCCTTGCTCTTTAGTATATTGATCATTGTGGTTTCTTATATGGTCATTACGAAAGCCAGCAAAGATGCCAGCGACGTGGTAGAAGTGCTACGAGTGAAGTCGAATGAGGGGATTCCGGCATTTGTAGTCATAACGGATTCTATGATTGAGAAATACAATATTATCAAAAAAGAATACACAGAGGATATGCTTTTGTCCGAGGATTTAGATGCAGTAAATGGCAAGCTTTCCGCCTATTATCTTCGAGGGAACAGCGTGCTTTACAAAGATCAGTTGCTGGATGAAAAACCGCAAAAGAATGAATGGCTCTATCAAGTGAATGAAAAGAACGAGGTGTTGACGCTTCCTTATAATTTTCTTGAGGTAGGTGGAGATATCTTGATGCCAGGAGACCGTGTTCGTATCCGTGTGTCTTATGAGGTTGAGGCGAAGGATGCCGCGGGTGGCAATCCCAACGCGATTTATTCCGAGTCAACGAATACGATCAAAAAAACAGAAGTGTTGTTTGAAAGCATTGTGGTGAAGGATATGCTCAACGCAAGCAGTCACTCCATCTACGAAGTCTATAAAGAAGTTCAGAAGCTAAACGAGGATAAAAAACAGAATGTCATGAAGAGCAAAGATTTCTTGAAGAACATTCAACCTAAAGCACTGCTTCTGGAGGGCACGAGTGCACAAATTAATAATTATGCCAAATACAAAGGTCTAAATGGAAATTCATTTCTGATCACCATACTTAGCAGAAAGAGTAGTGATGTCATCATTGACCAACTGCCTACTTTGGAGAAAGAGGTGGAATCGTGGATCGGAAACGAGGACTAGGAATCGACAGTATTTTTCAGAAAATATCCTCGAAGGATCTCGTCGGTGCTGAACTTCAGGAGAATAACCTGATTTACAGTGTGGTAGGCTTCATCCCTGCTTGTGATGGTGTAGATAATGCCATGCTAATAAGTAACTTAAGCTATCTGTTATCTCAAAAGGGCCTGAATACTTGTGTAGTTGACCTTAAAGTATTTTATCCAAACTTATATCAATTTCTAGATGTCCCTACTCAGAAGAAGGGTCAAGGATTAATTAAAGTGTTAAAAAGCGACAAGGTAGATTTCAGAGATGAATTACAACAGACCAAATATGAGAAGCTGTTCCTGTTATCACCTAGTCCACAGGATTTAATGGAGGAGTATTTTGACTTCGAGTTTGAGAATTTGGAGCGTGTTATTACTACACTTAAGCAAATGTTTGATATTGTGCTGATTGACATTCCCAACAACCCTCCATTGGAATTTTGTCTAGGTGCCATGAAATATTGTCACATCGGATTCTTTACGGCAACAGAGAGGATGGAAGCTACGATAAATATGGTGAAGCTGCTGGACTATGCCAAATCGGTTGGGATAAGTACGGCTAAGTTCACCAGCGTAGTGATGATGAATATCCAGCATATTGAATTCGACTATAAGGTTATGAAGGACATGGGTTTTAACATAGTCTCTGTCCTGCCACTTGTAAAGGATGCCGTAGTTCGTGCACATGAAGGCAGGCTATACATAAAAGATAACCCCCTAATCAATAAATATTTCAAAAAAGAGATCCAAAAACTAGCAGATCGGTTAGCGGATCAATAAAGGGGAGAGCGCACTTGCTGACACGTGGGAAAATTAGCGATATGCAGCAAAAGGTACTGCATCAGGTAGGTCCGAAGGAGAACATGGAGGATCTGACCACTAAATATACGACTATAAGCTTTGATGAGGCTTTGGAGTTATGTCAAAAGTATATTACTAAAGTAACAACACACGCTTATAGGCGGGAGAATGACCCAGCTCGAAAACGGGAAATGACGAAGGCATACATAAACGAATTTGTCGACGCACAGAAACCTTCGGTCGAGGGATATTATGATCTAGCAGAATTAAAAAATGCCCTAACGAATGAAATTACGCATTATGGACCTATCACCAAAGCCATGGAGGATCCCAGCATTGATGAAATTAGAGCCAATGGCCCTGATCAAATCTTTGTGGAGAGCGGCGGAAGAAGTCTGCAGTGGGATCAACAGTTCACAGACCGTGATCATATGGAACGAATTATATCTAAGCTCATAGGTGTCTCCAAGGTACGACTGATTCCTAAGATCCCAATGGTAAATGCCAGAACAATTGAAGGGTATCGAGTGAATGCCACACATGCGGAGATTTCACCGTATGATCAACCGGCTTTTGTAATTCGGAAGTTTAGTAAGAAAAGTATTGTTCCAAAAATGCTGATCGAGAATAAATCCTTCTCATCCAATATGTATAAGCTGTTGTCGTTGATCCCGAAATCAGATTTGTCTTGGATTACTGTGGGACCGACAGGAAGCGGAAAGACTACGTTAAATGAAATTCTTGTGAAGGAGATCAATCCTTTATCTAGGATAATTACCATCGAGAATCCTTCGGAGATGAGATTGGTCCAAAGAGAAGATAATAGCGAACACGGCAGAGTGATGAATGATGTTCTGCAATATGAATCGGTCCCTGATGATGATGACTCCAGCCCAGCAACGATGGAAAATTTGCTGATTAATGCAATGAGACAGTCGCCTCACTGGATTGGACCAGGGGAGCTTCGAACACCCGGTGAATTTGCCACAGCGCTCCGAGCCGCACAGACGGGACATTATTTCTTTTCCACACTTCATGCGGAGGGAGATAAGGAAGCAATCTTCAGATTTCTTACGGCTTATCTAATGGCCTCTAATGAGCCAGCGGAGCTTGCACTTCGGAATATTTGCAGTGCTGTGAAGTTCGTGATTTTTCAAGAGAAACTGGCAGATGGCACTCGTAAAGTGACTTCTATTTCAGAAATTTTGGGCTCGGATGGCTTGAATCCACTGATTAATCAAATTTACCGATTTGATTGTGATGACGTTATTGAAGAGATGATCGACGGTAAGAAGACGCTTAGAATTGTCGGCAGACATTTACGTGTAGGTAAGATCTCTGAGAAGGTACAACAGCTTATGCTAAAGGCTGGAATTAAGAGGAGCAGATTTGAGTTCTTTACCAAGGATCCTTTGGAGAGCGAAACAGAGGTGTACGAATTCGATGAATACAACTTTAATCATTAGTCTACTTCTAGGTACGGCTGCATTTGTACTATTTAACGCCATTTTTGAGGTCAAGTTTTTTCAAGGGGCTATAAGATATGTTCTCGACGTTATGGATACCCTCGCAGAGTACCTAGGCAAGTATAATACGAAGCGTTATGTCGACCGTATCAAGAAGGAACGAATCGTCAGGCAGAAGGAAAATATTTATGCGAAATACAATCGAATGGTAGAGGGCCTGATTTTGGATTTTAATATGCCATTTACCCTAGAGAGTTTTACCTCGATGTTGTGCATTTGTTTCGCAATTATAGCTTTGTTAGTAGTGCTGCTCATGAATAGTGTTACGCTTTCTGTTGTAATCACCATTTCAATCTTTGTATGCTTGTTCACCTTTTTTGTAATGCAGTCTAGAGCCATTCAGACGGAACGGCTGGAGAACATTATGGATGCCGAAGATGTAATTTGCCCACTGGCCCGTGAAGGTGTACTTGTTGCGATTAAAAAGGTGATGGAGAGCGAGGAATATATCAGTCCTAACCTTAGGCCATATTTCCAGCAGTTTATAGATAATTGCGATAACAACGGCTATTCCTTTAAGCAAGCCATTACGCTATTAAATAGACAGCTTGGCCCTAAATTCGATAATTTCACGAAAAAAGCGGTTGTCTTCGAATATAACGAGAGAAAAGGAATGGCAGACATTTTTCTCGATATTGTAGATGAAAATGCCGTGCTGCGCGAGATTAACTCCAAGAAGGAACGGATTTTCAGAAAGATGAATCGTGATTTTATGTTTAAGACAGGAATCATTGTGCTGTTTTTCTTATATGCATTGACAGTAAAGGATTTCAGACAATTTATGTTAGTAAGTAATGTGGGGAAATTGATTAACACTGTTCTGATTAGTGTCATTTGTTTAAGCTTTGCACGGAGCCAGGTGCTCCAAGGAAACGTCGGTACGGGTGGTGAGCGCAGATGATATTCCTGGTAAAGCTTATTGCTATGCTCTCTATCCTGTATTTGATCAAGATTCTGTTGTATCCCTTTTTCAAACCGGTGAGCCGAAAACAGAAAAAGCGTGCACGTCATTATATGAAGCAGCGTAAAAATGCGGCGTTCCAAGAGAGGTTCAGCCAATATAAACGTAGGATTGCCAAGAAATATATTAAAGGGCTTTTAGGCAGTGCGGAAAGACTCAGATTCAAGAAAATCATTGATCGGCTGGATCTTCAGAAGACCCCGGAGGAAATACGCACTGAACAATTGATGTACACGTTAGTTGCTATTGTGATCATGCTGCTGTTATGGAAGGTCAACATCCTGCTTGGCTGTGTCTCCGCCATTTTCATCATGCTGGGCTGGCTCTACCCTGTAGTGGAGCTGGAGAAGATTATTGATAAGAAGAACAAAAATATATCACTGGATTTCCCAGCCTTTTATAGTATGGTCTACTACCAATATACAAAGTCGGTCAATATTCATTTCTCGGATGTCCTAAAGGATTACATTCCAAGTGCCAATCCGGATATTGCGGAGGAGCTTGGTGTGATGCTCGACAATATTGATTACGGAGAGGAATTTGCTTTTAAGCAGCTGAAGAAACGAATTCCAATGCATTATGTGATCAAGTTCTGCGACATTATGGAGACTAGGCTTAAAGGGTACGATAATGTGTCTCAGATGGCGTATCTCAAGAATGAACTGGATGGCTTCAGAATCAGGGCATTGGAAGAAGAGCTGGAGACTAGGCAGCGAAGCAGTGCAAGAATCCAATTTCTACTTATTATAGTATTGGCTATTTATATCGTTATGTACTATCTATTTACCATTCTGAGTTCAATGAAGATGTTTCAATAAGTCAAATTTATTTATAGGGGGATACACGAATGAAAACAGATCTAAAGGGATTGCTAGTGGAGGAAAAAGGAGAAGTAGGCATCAAGCAAATCGCGATTACGGTCGGCGTTATCATTGTAATTGGCGTGGTAGTTACTTATTTGAAAGACGGCGCGCTAGTCGGATGGATAGATGATATCTGGACATTTTTATTTGAAGATTTGATTAAAAAGATGGTTAGCTAATTTGGGGTGAAAGCATAATGCAAGGGATAGCAAAGGCAGTACTACTTACCATCCTGACATCGGTTACGATTTTGCTGTTTGTGAATTTGGCTTTCTTTTTTCCATGGTATTTAACGCTAGTGACGGAGACCTATAGTGTCTCACAGATTGTAGCAGGAGATAACTACCTGAAGGAATCGTATTATGAGGATGCTATGGAGAGATTACAGGAGCGCCCTATTTACCGGGATAAGGCTGATGATATTTCCATTACAGTCACTAATGTGGATCAAGATGATGCAATTGGAAATGATGATGAAACCTCCTATTACGAATGGAATGAAATGAACAAACCGTATCGGCAAAGAGGTGAACCGCTTACAGTCGAGATTAAGGCTGTTTATCCCTTTTCTATTACTTTATGGGGAAAGAAGCTCGAGCGTGAAATCCCGGTCCAATTCTCTATGTCAACAACGGGGCTGAAGCATTATAAGGATCTGGACTACTATATGGATTGATAGGAATGACTTTGAATGAGAAATCTTGCAATAGGGATATTAGCGATCATTCTGGTTTCGATTGCTGTAGAGCCTTTGGTAGAGATGGGGATTGTATTTCGAGAAAAGGTAGTGTTGAGCACTGCGATCTCTAATGCTTGCCGTGCAGCCAAGGATCGGAGCTTGGAGTATGAACTGCTTCGTGGACTAGATGCAAAAATTAACGAGGAGAGGTTCAAGGAATACTTCTCTGATGCTTTCGAGAGTGCGCTCAATGTATCGGAGCAAAGCCGTGATGATAATACACTCACATTTACATCTAATGATGGAAGATACAATGATTTTACCGTAAGTTTAGATTTTTCTGATGAAGAAAATATGGAGACCGGACAACAGGTATCCGAAGTAGATGTAAAGGCGCAAGCGACCTATAAGTTTAAGACTAGATATTTAAAGCTCGCTGAAGAAGCAGAAAGAGATGTGGGTTATCAATTAATTAGTGAAAGAAATTATATTCTCTCCGTTAAGAATTGATGAAAGGAACTATCGGCATGGACTATATCATGGTGACTCTTCAAACGGATACTGCTCAACGAATTGATCTGAAAGTTCCAGGGTTTGTAGTGATAGAAGATTTGCTAGATATGCTAACAGATTCCCTGAATTTAAAGAAGAGCAATGACCTCAAGCTTCAAGCTGAGCCGCTAGGCAGAATATTAAATAATAATAAAACCTTGGATCAAGAAGGTGTAGCCCATGGCGCACTCCTCACACTTATCTGAGAAGGGGTGATGAAATGAATGGTAACCTGCAAAATGGCGGATTAATTGTGAAAGCTGGAGAAGCGATCTTTATTACGGATATTAAGAATTATTCAGGAACTTATTCCTTGGACAGAGAGAATGCTCAAGCGGAGCCGATTCATTACGAGGGTTTGTTCTGGTTCATGAATGAGGCTGGCCACTCTCTATATTACAGTGATCAGTTAAAGGGTGATGTGCTCTGCAAGCTAGATATTGTAAAGCAGCAGGTAGAGGTCTTGTTAGATAAGCCCTGTTATCAGCTTCGGCGATGTGAAGATTGGATCTACTATATTCACGAAGAGGACCATCGATTGTATCGCTGTGCTACTAATGGGAAACGCGATATGAAGTTGATCGATGAGTATGTAGAGAGCTTTCTCTTGTATGAAGGGCAAATCTACTATGCTACGTCAAGTGGGATTAAGCGGAGCACAAAATCCGGTGAGGATAGAGAAAGGATTAGTGAATTGACTACAAGTTCACTGGTCCGAATAGGAAATAAGCTATGTTTTCCAGATCCTAAGAATAGACATTGCTTGACGCTGCTTGATGTGGAGAGTCAAAAGGTAACTATTGTAGACAACATGGATGTCCTTAGTATGAGCACGGATGGCAGATATCTTTATTGTGCTAACCGGTTAAACGGTAACAGTATTTATCGAGTAGACCCATTGCATGGGGGCAGTATTCGGATATGTGGAGAGAACGCTGATTTCTTGCATGTTCTGGACAATGACCTTTATTTTTGCAGTGGTCGTGAATGGCATCGAATCTCTCTATTTGGTGGAGAGGCGGAGACAATAACCTTTACAGAAAGGTAGATCTAATGAGCTATGAATTCAGTCGTCAGCCCCGTTTCCTACCAGATATGCCCCGGGGAGAAATGGATGTTCCTAATCCACCCATGATCAATGAGAAACCAGAAATCTCTTGGTTCGGAATATTACTTCCACCAATCGTGATGTTGATTATTACCGTATTAATTGCGATGACTTCACAGTCCATTTACTTATTGATCTCGGTTGCAACTACAGTGATGACCTTAATCGGTTCTCTTACAGGAGCGACAACGCAGATTAGAAAATATAAACGGAAAAAGAAGGAGCGAGAAGAGAAGTATCTCCAATTTATAACCGATGTGCGCAGTGAATTATCCATTGCTCGCGAACAACAGATTAAGGCTATGAATGAAATGAGTCCGGAGCCAGCGGAATGTGTGCAGAGGATTATGCGGAGAGATAACAAGCTATGGGAAAAAACGCCTTCCCATAATGATTTTTTGGCTCTGCGGATCGGAGTGGGCAGTGCACCGCTGGAACTGCATATCAATTACACTAAGCAGGCTATCATCCTTGAAACGGACCCGCTTTTGATGGAGCCGCAGAGATTGGCTATGGAATTCGAAAAGGTCTCGAATGTTCCCATAACGGTTAATCTGGTAACCTCCGAAATATGCGGAATTGCCGGTGAAAGCGATAAGACAGCCGAACTTATAAAGCTGATGCTGCTTCAGCTTGTGACTCATCATGGTTATGACGATGTTAGAGTTATTGTTCTTGCCACGGAGGATGAGCTGGAGAAATGGGATTGGCTTAAATTTGTACCCCATCTATGGGATGACGGCTTCAATATCAGATTTCTCTTATGTGGTAAGGCCATTGCCCATCAGACCTTGTCCGAGATTTATGGCGCTTTGAAGGAGAGAGAGATGAAGTCTTTGGTTGGCGGGGTATTGCCGCATTATCTCTTTATTGTAGAAGATACTTCTTTGCTTGAGAATGAGCTGATCAGTAAATATTTGTACAACGGCAGTGCACAAATTGGGGTATCTACCCTTTTTATCGCCAAGAATTCTGCCTATTTGCCCATGAACTGTAAAATAGTTATTCATTTGAACGGAAAAAGCGGTGAAATGGCCAATCGATTAACCGGAGAGAAGATCGTGTTTACTCCGGACCAGACAGAAATAAAGGACTTGGACCTGGTGGCGAGAAAGCTTGCGCCGCTTCGTATCAAAAATTCAAGTGCTAATTTCTCGCTTCCATCCTCCATCACGCTGATGGAAATGCTGCAGAACGAAAAGGTATCTGAAGTAAATGTAATGCTGAACTGGACCCGTAACAAAACCTATATGGGTATGAGCGTTCCTATAGGAGTGAGGGCTGGTGGAGAAGCTTTACATCTGGATATGCATGAGACGGGGTTTGGACCCCATGGTCTTGTAGCTGGGACGACGGGTTCCGGGAAAAGTGAACTGCTGCAGAGCATTATCGTCTCTCAAGCCATTCATTATCACCCCCATGATATTGCCTTTGTGCTCATCGATTATAAAGGGGGAGGCATGGCAGATGTATTCAAGGGAATGCCTCATCTGGTCGGTACCATTACGAACTTGGATGGGAATCAAACGACGAGAGCCCTCCTATCTATTAAAAGTGAGCTCATGCGGCGTCAACGTGTTTTCTCGGAATATGGCGTGAATAATATTGATAAATACCAGAAATTATTTTATAGCAACAATATCAAAGGTGATATGCCGGCGATTCCCCATCTGATTATGATTGCGGATGAGTTCGCGGAGCTGAAGCAGGATCAACCTGATTTCATGAAAGAGTTGGTGAGCACAGCGCGTGTTGGCCGAAGTCTTGGTGTTCATTTAATTCTTGCCACCCAGAAGCCTGCTGGTGTAGTGGATGACCAGATATGGAGCAACTCGAAATTCAAAATATGTCTGAAGGTACAGGATGAAGCGGATAGTAAGGATGTTATTAAACGTCCAGATGCCGCCATGATTAAGGAGCCGGGACGAGCGTATATACAGGTCGGAAATGATGAGATCTTTGAGTTATTCCAGTCTGCTTATTCCGGTGCTGATTATGATCCCAAGGGTGAACAGCAGAGACAGGAGAACAAGCCCAAACGAATCTACAAAGTGGCCCTGAATGGTAGAAGCGAGCAGATCTTTCCGCTGGAGGAAGAGAAAATCGCCAAAAACGATTCTACTTCCCAACTGCATGCCATGGTTGAATACATTACGGAGACCGCCAAGCAATATGGGATTTCTCCAATAAAAGGACCTTGGTTGCCGCCGTTGCCTGAACTAGTCTACCTTGATTCATTACTGACGAATAGCTTTGCAAATAATAGCTGGCCTCAGCAGCAGAAGCTGCTCAGTGTGCCAGTAGGAATTATGGATGATCCAAGAAAACAGAAACAGGAAACGGTGGAGATTGATTTTGCATCTGAAGGGAATCTGTTTGTCTATGGAACGCCGGGTACAGGTAAAACTGTGTTCCTCAAAACATTATGTATATCGCTGGCTCTGATGTATCCACCGGATGACGTCAACATCTACATTATGGATTTTGGCGGTAGCTCTCTCAAAGCTATGGAGAAGCTTCCTCATGTCGGTGGGGTTATGACACTGGAGCAAGAAGAAAAGATTGACCAGTGTATGCGTTTTGTGTTCAGGGTCATGGAGGAACGAAGAACGTTATTTGAAGCTACCGGTAGTGAGGGATTCAGTGATTATCGTAAAAGTGGACGAAAACTGCCAGCATTGGTAATTATGGTCGACAACTACTTCGCATTATCAGAGACTTACGAAGACTTTGACGCACAAATGGTGCTGCTGGCCCGTGAAGGCTTTAAGTACGGTATCTATATGGTAGCTACAGCTACCAATAGTGCTCTGGTCAGATATAAATTTTCGGTCAACTTTAAGATGGCGGTTAGCTTCCAAATGACGGAGAAAAGTGAATATGAAGGCATTGTAGGAAGAACAGAAGGCTTGGAACCGGTAAAGGTTGCAGGCAGAGGATTAGTACGGGGCAAGCCGCCTTTAGAATTCCAGACTTCGCTTCCTGAATATGAACATACCGCCACGGAGCTCTTATTGGAGAGAATGGAAGCTTTGAATCTTAGCGGAGCAGCTCCAATTCCGATGATGCCTTCTACCATTGACCTGAGAGCACTCAATAAGGATACAGAGATACTAGCAATAGGCTTGGCCAACAATGATTTACAGCCCGTGTTTGTAGACCTTCTCGCAACACCAGTGCTGATGGTAACGGGAGAGGCTATGTCAGGCAAGAGCACTTTACTTGTATCGTGGATGAAGCTGCTGAGTGATAAACAGGATCTTGAGGTATATGCGCTGGATTCATCCGCTATGGGCATTTATGAACTGATGAAGCAGCCTTTCGTAACGGATATAGCGAACGTGGATGATCTGGATGATTTCATTGATGGGATCAAGGATAAATTGGAATCTAGACGCAACGAGCTTTTCTCTTGCAGGATGTCCGGCGGTGATGTTGGTGCGCTGATGAAACAGTGGAAGCAAATGATCTTTGTCATTGATCGCCTAAGTGAATTTACGAGTGGAGACATGTACATGCTGCATGAGCTGATTGAGCGGATTGTGAAGCAAGAACGCGGCATGAAGGTAGCTGTTCTAGCGGCAGACAATACAAGTGATCTTACCGCTAATTGGGATTCTTTGGGCAAGACCATAAGAGAAGAGCAGACCGGGATCTTGCTGGGTAGAATGAAAGAACAAAATCTGTACAATGTGTCTTTACCTTATGGAACCCAGGAGAAGAGTGGGGAGCAAGGCGATGGCTATCTCATTGTAAAGAACAAATACACGGGACTAAGATGCGCTGTGTTGAGCAAGGACAACTGAGTTGCTGCGGGGATGTGAGTTTAAGATGGAGGTGCAGAGATGTCAGTTAGTCCATCAGAAATTAGGGGAAAGGCTTCACAGATCCATAGACTAGCCAATGAAGTGAATAGTACTTCAAAAAAACTGCAAAGCGAGTACACACAATCGTCTAGTTACTGGACTGGCACAGCTTCTAAAGCGTTTCAAAGTGAATACGATGCGCTGGACCACGAGATAAAGGCCCTGCTTAGAACGCTAGATAGGCTCGGAAGTGGAGTTCAAAGAGTGGCTTCAGAAGTGAGCCGTGCCGAACAGGAAAGAGAAGAGAAGCGAAGACTGGCAGAGAAAGCAGCACAAGAGGTACTGAAACAAAAACAATTGGAAAACAAAAGCAAAGCCAAAAGTAATGACGAAAACAAAGATTAATGCTTTGAAAGGAGGTGAATAAAATGGCGGGAAACAATCTTACATTTAATCCGGATCAGGCTCTAGGAGTAGCTAAGTCCATTAAGACTAAAGCAAGTAATGCGGATACACTTATCAAACAATTGCAGACTGAAATTCATGCGGTTAGCGGTTGGTGGCAAGGGGAATCACAAACAGCGTTTGTACAACAATTCGACGGACTTATGCCTAGTTTTAAAGAGCTTGTTCTCTGTGTAGAGAATATCAGTAAGAACCTAACGCAAATCGCTAACATCAAGCAACAAGCCGAGCAAGAAATGGCAAGTAAACTGCGCGGAAAATAATGCAGGTATACATAACAAGGCAGATCTTAAACTGTCTGCCTTGTTAGTAGATTTTAATTGGAATGAAATGATTTTTCTTGGGGGGATCTGTAAGTGAAGCTGACTGAACAACAATACATAAAGCTGGTATCCGTTGTAGAAGTAGCAGATGGGCTTGAGCTAACGGATAGTCTAGCCTTTGCTGGTGCAGCAGCCTATGCCTATAAAAATGAGCATGACGATAGATTAATTATCTTTACATATAAAGGCGAAGATTGGCTCGCTGATCTGCAGTCTCTGCTAAGCGGCCAAAGCAGCATGCCGGAGGAAGCCTCAAAATTTGCAATGAAGAACAAAGGAAAGGGAGACTGCCTAGTTACTGGTTATTCCATCGGTGGAGCGTTAGCTCTTTATGCAGCATCGGTTAATGAGGGGATTGGTGGTGTAGTATTCGACGCACCGGGGATCGCAAACATTCTGTCCGCTAAGCAAAATGAAAAGCTTCAGGTTAAAAATATTGTGGCCTACAACAGTCTAGTATCCGCCTTAGGCAAACATAACGAAGAGATTGTATTTGCTAAATCGGGTCTAGAAGGAACAGAATTCATGATCCCTGATTCCCTTTGGCAGCGCTATACCTTTGATTCCAAGGGGAATGTGATTACAGGTGAAAAAGGGAATACCTATGCCTTGTTGTCCAAGATTAATACGCTAACAGAAGATCATACGCCTGTTTTTGATGCTGTGATGAGCGGATTTGGAGATACAGTCGGACTAACCGAACGTGCATCTGATCATTTGGGGTATGTGATATTTACCTTAATGGATCAGCTGGATGTAGGGAAAGTGCGGGGTGCAATGATAGAAATCGCCCACAAATATGATCGAATGTTGGATGCAAAGTTCAGTGAGTGGAGAACTGAAATGAATCATATTCCGGAATCCTTCTTATTTGATGATATTCGTGCGAAGTACGAACATTTATCCGAAGCAGCCATGCTAGAGGCGGCGAAAACGGCAGAGGAGCTAAATGAAATCACACAAGCTGTCTTATCCATCCTTCTGATTTGCAGTCCGGTGGGGGATCAGCTGATGGACCACGTAGAGGAATGGTTGGATAAGCTGACAAATGCCCTCATGGAGCGTATGGAAAAACTAACCAGCCAAATGACGGCGCACCTTGATAAGGTGGTTGAAACGTACATGAATCAAATGTTCAAATATCCAGAATTGAAGCTGGATTTTGAATTCTAAGTGAGTTAATAGGATGTCATCATAAAGGAGTGAAGCCGGCATGAAAATTTTTTTTACAAGGAAGGTGTGGACTCTGATGTTGATATTATCAATGTTCAGCTTTATGGGCTGTGCCTCTAAAGATGAGAAAGCGGAAACGAAAATCTTAAGTTCTTTGCAGGAAAAGTATGGTGAGGAATTTGTTCTTGATGGTATAGGCGGCAGCTGGGGAACGATGAACAACAATACTTTGAAGGCGATTGTTCGACCGAAGCATGACGCGACCCTAAAAGTTCCTGTTGAAATCACTAAGGATCTGAAAAAGGTATATGACAAATATCTAAATCAGGCAGTAGCCAAAAATGCAGAACAGCCGATTCAAGAACTAGCAAAAAGAATTTGGCCAGACAGTAAGCTGATCATAGCTAACGATACAGGGTTAACCTACCCTGAACATTCAGATACTGGAATGTCATACAAGGAGTTTTTGGATCATTATCCGATGAACACACAACTAGTTAAAGTTTATTTGAATGCAGATGATTATATGGACGCTAAGGGAAACATGAATTCGCAAGCTGAATCCGAACATTATCTCAGCTTTGCTAATCAGCTTGCGGATAATCAATACATTAATTCTCTAATTTCGATTATTTATCTCACACCAGAGGCTTACGAGAAATTTGAGGAAGCTAAAAAATCAAAAGATACCGTAGATAATTTTTATAGTGACGAAGAGAAAAAGTCAGGCGTTCTAAGTGTGGTGACCAGAGTTGGATACACCCTTGGAATGGATGGTGAAGTTGAAGAGTCCCCCGAGAAAATTCTGGGTTTTATTGAGACCTGGAAAGAAAAAAGAGTGAAGAGCTTGGAGCAGAGAGGAGGACTATAATGGCCGATACTCTTACAGAAGTAGAACTGAAGCAAATTTCGCAGCTCGTTTATTTAGATTTATTGGATTCGCAGGGAGTAGATACCAAGCTTTCTGATCAATACAAAAATAATGGCGATAAAATTGCACTCAGCGATGTAATCAAATACTATTCTTCACCCGAGGGTATGCAGAAATTAAAAGAACGTTATCCCAGTGATCTTAACGGAGAAAAAGAATACGAGCAATGGAGTCATCTGCTGCAGCAGATGAATACACCCAAATATCAGAATTGGGAAATCTCCAATGTGGTCTCCAATAATAAGCAAGAGGAATCAGGCTTTGTTGCTTTCACTGTCGATACCCAAACAGGGGAAAAAGTTGCAGCTTTTCGGGGTAGTGAACCCATAGATAACCCACTTTACCGCAATGACTGGAAAAATAACGGCACTACGGCATATTCCACCGAAGCTATTCAGCAAGCGGAAGCCAGAGAATACATGGAAAGCTTTAAGACCGACGGCAGTTATGATTTATATTTGACCGGGCATTCGCTCGGCGGCAACCTGGCCTTATATTCTTCCTTTATTTTGCCGGAGGATCTGCGTAAATATCTCGTTTCGGCTTCAACCTTCAATGCTCCGGGATTTAATGGAGATGTGCTAAATAAGTTCAAATCGAATATCGATGAAATGAATGAAAACGGACAAATCAAAGAGTTCAGAAATAAAAATGACATTGTTCCGGCCTTATTTAAAAATCCCTCATCGGGTATTTATATTGATACCAAATCAGAAGGGGAGGCCGGTCTGGCTCATCACTCTCTATTCTCACTGAAGATCGATGAGAACAATGAAACCTTTCAACGTTCTGAATCTCAGACCCGGGCCTTGGTCCCTAACCTCGTGCATAATATTACGGTTGGTTTGGAGGTCGTCCCTGATGTTCTGAAGGTGAGTATGGTTGAAGGGGTATTCAAAGTATTAGATGGAGAAGTGGATCTTTGGCCCTTAGCGTTAGCGGGAATAGCAGTAGTAGGGTTATTAATGGTAACTGTAGGGCCTGTTGCCGTTGTCACGGCAGCCGTAACTGCAGCATTAGCCGTGTTAGTCAGCACTATAAAAGCACTAGTTGCGCTCTATGTGATCGGTTTTGTCATGGACAGTGTGATTCCCTGGATAGAGCAAAAAGTAGAGGACATTAAGGAGAGAGTGGTTTCCTTCTATAATCAAAGTGTTGAATTTGTAACGAACATGGTTACAGAAGCTGTTCGAGTGACTAATTTGATTGGTGATAAAATTGTGGAATTTGCACAAAAAGTGAGACATGCAGTATCCGACTTTATGACCAAATTAAAAGATGGTTTCAATCGGTTTGTGGATAACACCATTCAATATGTAAAAGCTCAAAAGGAATATTGGATTAGTGTAAAAGACAAAGCCATGAAGAAAATGGGCGATATATTCCAAAGTGTAAAATCTAAAATCAAGAAAACCAAGGATGAATTTATCGCTGGCGTCCGCACGATTAAAGATTCAGCGATCAGCAAAATCAAATCAACCATAACAAAAACCATTATGAAGATTGCAGTTGCATCTGCTAGTGTTATTCAAGGCGCCAGGATCTTGGCGAATATGGATAAACTGGAGAGTCTGCAGAAAAGTCTGGGGCGTAAGGAAGAAAACATTGCTGAAGCTGTCGAGAGGATATTGTCCCTAGCTTCTGGAGTAAGTTCCAACGTGGGCGGAGCATACAGTGAATCTTATGTTCAAGCCCAATTAAGAGAAGTTCAGCGTTTAAGCAATGAAGTCCGAATACAGAAAAGTCGTGTAACAACAGCGATAAACAGCAAAACCGCAGGCCTAAGATACACCGTAACAAAATATCGGGAAATCGAATCCAAGATTGTTGCAGCAGCCCGTGCAAGTACTAACACTATGTACCTGAACTAAGAGATGACGTAGTGAGAGGGTGAAGCGATGAGAGCATTGCCGCTTAAATGGTTTGAGGCAAAGGACTGTAACAATGTTGTTAACTCTCAGGCTATGGGT
The DNA here is from genome assembly GCF_002264395.1 of Paenibacillus sp. VTT E-133291. Taxonomy (GTDB): domain Bacteria; phylum Bacillota; class Bacilli; order Paenibacillales; family Paenibacillaceae; genus Paenibacillus_AQ; species Paenibacillus_AQ nitricinens. Next base: position 43,415 of record NZ_NFVA01000019.1, on the reverse strand, counting down.
GAGGTTTGAATTGGATTCCTAAAGTTAAAGGTTACTAAATGGAGAGGAGCAGTTAAATGAAAAAATTAATGAGTTCGCTGGTAGTTTTGCTAATGGTAACCCTGTTTTCTTCGAGTTTTATTAGTCTCGCAGCAAGTCTTCCATTGAGGGTAGTAGTAAATGGAGAAAAAGTTATTTTTCCAGATGCACAGCCTTTTATCGATGCTCAGCAAAGAGTCCAGCTTCCGGTTCGCTTTATAAGTGAAGCACTTGGAGCTAAGGTCTTATGGGACAGTAAGGCTAAAAAAGCCACAATCTCGCTTGAAGGCAAAACAATGGGTGTCTATATCGGGAAAAAAAGTTATGAGCTAAATGGAAAAACGAAACAAATGGATACGGCTGCACTATTTAAACAATCAAGAACGTTTGTCCCGCTGAGATTTGTATATGAAGGACTCGGCGTAAACGTGAAATGGGATGATGCCGTGAAGACGGTTTACATCACTACTCCGGGGAATGAGCCTCCTCCAAGCAGCAGCAAGCCTTCAACAGAGCCTAAAGAGGCGACTGTCCATGGATTTAAGATTCCGTATACAGAAATGGGACCGAATAGTGATCCAGCTTATGTATCAGCATCGAAAATGGTAGTTTATGAGACAGTGGACCCAGAACCCGACCAAATCATTATGCAATTTAGCATTAGTTTTACAAAGGTAGGCACAGATCCAGTTCAAGCTATGAATGAAGCAGAAGCTATTCTTCGCCAAAAAATTGAGGGCAATGTCGTTGATTCCATCATGAATTATGTCCGAACCAAAAAGCAAAGAAGTGATGCATTGCCGCTTAAGTGGTTTGAGGCAAAGGAGTTTAAGATTTTTGTTAATTCTCAGGCTATGGGCGAGATTGGAATTGGATTGCAAAAAAAGTAAAGTAAACGATAATCAGATCATTTATGGAATAGGTGACTAAATGAAAAAATCATTATGGTTTAGCTTTATCATTATAATCATTCAAACGCTTGTTACTTCTGTTGTCTCAGCAGAGGCGGGTGATAATATTCCAACAACAACAGCAGAAGTTATTAAACATATCAATGAGGATATGGAAAATTTATATGGTGAGGCTAATTATTATCCTATCCAATCGGGATTCGGTGCGTTAAGAACAGACTTGTTGCAAAAAAACATGGATTCAAAAACATTTAATTTTGATATGGTTTATGGACAAAGCCATGGACCGGTGTTGACCTATAAAAACAATATGTATGCCTATTCTGGATATACAGTTACTGGGGATTCCGTATCTACAGAAGGAGCCCCTTGGTATGCCGGGTGGAGTGGTACCCAAATTCAGAATTTCAACATGATTAAGGAACCATGGTTAAAAGCTGCTTTACTAGGAATTCAAAGAAATGATTTTGATAGATATACCAATACGAACAACGAATATCTACTGAAATCCAAAGGCACTTTTGAACAATCTATTATTACGGGATTAAATGAGAATTATGCAGGGAAATTGTATGAGAAATTTATGTACAACAATCAAAACAGCAATTTCAAAGACAAACCTGTGTATACAAGGGATGCAACCCCGTCTAAAGGTGGACAATGGATAGATTATGTTCACGTCCTACAGCCCCCTACATATCTTTCGTGGGGATCAGGCAGGATTTACATTCAAGGATCGGATGGAAATATTACTTACTTAGGTATTCCTATCGCTCCGTTTATTTTGCAGGCAAATGACCTATCCCCTCATTTCGAAACCATGCCGACCGGCGCAGTAGCGGGACAAGAGGTAACCGTCGGGATCAGACTGAGATCTAGCTTCGCTATCGAGAAAACGACAGATTACGCATGGAAGATCACGAGTAACGGAAAGGAAATCCCTGTAAGATACCACGGTCATGCGTCAACATTAGCAGGTGAAATTACGCTTGCGGCTAATACGGCGGACAAAATTCTTTACGCGACATTTACAATGCCTGAGGAAGATATATACATCCAGTTTAATCTGAATAGGCAGAAGTCACCTAAGGAAGTCATGTACGGAAATAATGAGCTTTACGGATGGATTAAGAAGGTCAACGCGATGCCAACAACCAAAGGCTCCTTTGATCTGGATTACAATGTGTTATCGAGAAAAGTGAAATTCGGGTTAGCAGATGGCGCAGCAATTAAGGCTGTTTTACAGCCGCCATATGCTGATTTCACTTGGAGTGGAAATGCTACCGGTGCTTTGGAAGTAACCAATAATTCGGATGCTATCTATCGCTATTTCCAAGTGAAGAACAATCCGGTGGTTGACGAGGCTGCCAGTACAATCATTAGACAACCCGACATTATAGCTAGTTTGCAGCGCCCTGATTTTGGCGATGATCCGGTTAACGGCAAATGGTATAGTAATCCGGCTCCGTACTCTCCTAATCAAAAGTCGGGCAATATCAGTTTCCAGGGTACCGTGAGCAGAAATTATACGCGTGATTATCAGGTTTGCAGCACCAGTAAGAACGCAGAAGGCCAAGATGTTGAATCTTGTCAAACGTATACGGAGAGTGGAACCACTTCGGCTCCATTTACACCTGGGCAAGATGTCAAAACCATTCGTACTTATATTTATAACGGTCTCGAACAAATCGCACCGAAGCTATACAAGAATTCAATAGACAAGAATAAGGCAGATTCTTTAATCAGAGAGCTCCTCTGGACAAGTGAGCCTTCCCCTTATAATGTAATCCGCTGGATGGCTCATGAAGATGAGAATAAGGTCCTGAAGGAATGGACGAAGGTAAGGGGGAAATTCGAGCGGATCTTTACACAGCAGGCCAGTGCAGACATTGGCTGGAAGGTTGAGAATAGCATGGCTAAAGCTTATAAGAAAGCCAGAGATACCGCTAAAAAAATGCTGAATAACAAATCTGATTACGATAATGCCGTGTTTGCAACCGATAAACAGCTGCAAGGATATGATTATCCGATTAAATCGGGATATTATTTTAACCCTGTTGGAACCTATTCCTTTACACTGGAGACGGTTACGTTTAAGGACACAGATAAAGACACGAAGGACCATAAGGAGCTTGTTGAGGACCTTACGAATTCTTTCCGCTATGAAACGGATCTTATGTATATCAATAACGATAAGGTTGCGGTTAATCTCCGGAATGAACCCCTGAGCAAAAGCGGCAATAACTTTGCAAGAAAGCCAGCAGCTTTATCTGTCGAGGATAACACGGGCGTTAATAACGCGAAATTACTTACGGTTGAGGATAGCTTTACTAAAGAGGTGGAAGAAATTCCATATTCCCAGAATAGAGAAGAGGATGAAGGCACCCATGAATTCTGGAAGAATATACTAGAGGGTTATTCACAATCTAGTACACTGGGAAGCTTCAGCAATTTCAAATACCGTGAATATGTGGGCTTGAATCAGCATATGTACAAGATCACAGAGAAGTCTACGGTGACCATTACGATCAACAAAGACAAACTTCCTGTCTATACTACAGCTGAAATGCCAGACGGCAAGTATTATGTCAAGGCTTGGCTGGCGGATGTGGAGCTGTCTAAGAGTAGCAATGCTTACAAATCTTTAGGCAAGCTGGTCGGCATTAAGCCGCTGGATCAGATTGAGGTTACGGTAAAAGGCTCCATGTTCGACGACTTGAATAACTAAATGACAGCACCCTCCATGCAAAGATGCATGGAGGGTGTTTTGTTAAAAGATAAGAAACGTATAAGTTTTACGCTATACATGATCCTTATATTTCTCGCTTAAACGCCTACCGTCATTGTTAGGACGCCAAAGGCGTTTATACTTGTTGTGATAGCGCTTCATTCGACGTATAATTAGGGCTGGTGATTGCTTTTTTTAATGGTATTATTCATTTGTGTATGGGTAGCGTATCAATTTCTAACTAGAGAAAGGGAGATAATTGCTGTGAAGCTATTGGGAGCGATTGAAGCAGGCGGAACAAAGTTTGTATGTGGGATTGGTTATGAGGACGGTACCATTGTTGACCGAGTTAGCTTTCCGACAACAACACCGGAAGAAACGATGGGACTAGTAATAGACTATTTTAAAGAGAAAAATGTAGAAGCATTCGGAATCGGATCTTTTGGACCGATTGATCCCGTACTGGACAGCCCTACTTATGGTTACATAACAACGACACCAAAACCCCACTGGGGACAATATAATCTGGTAGGCACAATGGCTGAACAATTTAACGTTCCGATCGGCTTTGACACGGATGTGAATGGTGCAGCGCTTGCGGAGAGTAAATGGGGAGCGGCTAAAGGTCTGGACAGCTGTCTTTACATAACGGTTGGGACAGGGATTGGAGCAGGAGCGGTTGTTGGCGGCCAGATGGTTCATGGATTGTCACATCCTGAGATGGGACATATTCTAGTTCGTAGACATCCAGAGGATACGTTTGAGGGTTACTGTCCTTATCATGGCGATTGTCTTGAAGGATTAGCCGCAGGTCCGGGGATCGGCAAACGCTGGGGACAACCGGCTGGAGAGCTACCAGTGGACCATCCGGCATGGGAGATGGAAGCTCACTATCTTGCCCATGCACTCATGAACTATGTGCTGATTCTGTCTCCTCAAAAAATCGTAATGGGCGGTGGTGTTATGAAGCAAAGCCACCTATTCCCGTTAATTCGCACTAAGCTGCAAGAGTTATTGAGCGGATATGTTCAACATCCATCGCTTAATGTCGACATCGATAATTATGTTGTCTCACCAGGTCTTGGAGACAATGCAGGGCTTGCTGGAGCGATTGGATTGGCTACATTAGCTCTAGCTAGAAGCTAGTATAAAAAGACATTGACTGTTCGGTAATATATGGTATTGTAGGATCTAACAGTATAGCATTTAATGAGGGAGCACCTCTTTCGCGTTTATCGTGAGAGTGGTGCTTTTTTGCGTTCGGGGTCTGATTGCGAAAGGATTTGTTCGCTCCGAAGGAAGCTCTTCCCGGAAGGTTATTGTGCTTGCTGTAAGTTGAGAAAGGTAGGGATGAATATGCAAATTGTATTTATGAACCGTTTATCCAGAATATCTGGAGTGGATCAAGAGGTGTACGCCCAGCTGTGGATTGGAGAGGAAGAGGGGATCTGGAGTCTGGGCTGGCGTGATTTTTCAGGAGGGGAGAATTACATTGAGAATTTATGGTATGAAGGTGGATCTTGGAATGAAATGCTCTGTGTATACAGGCATGAGCTAGCGGTGAAGATGGGAGATGGCTATCGACCCTTAATCGATGGGATATTCCACGAGGAGGATAGTCTTAGCGGACGTAATCAGGAGCAGCTGAAGCTTCAATATTACAGTGAACATTATGGGAATGAAGCCATTTATGAAGAGTTATGTGCTTGGCGCCGTGGTAAGGCTTCGAGTGAACGGAAGGCACCCTATATTCTCGCCAGCAATCGTCTATTGCGCTTGTTAAGTACATTTCTACCGCATACGCCAGAGGAACTGATGCAAATTCCTGGTGTAGGAGAAGGCAAGGTAGCACAGTTTGGGGCCGATTGGCTGGCTATAACTACTGCGGTGGCAAGGGAACATTCCTTCCCTCTAAATTGGGTATATGAAGTAATTGAAGAGGAGTCTTTCATATCTTGGCTTTATAAACAGAAAGAGGTCAAATATAAGAAGCAGCTAGAACGATTGCGCTTGCGGAGGATTATGTTACAGGGGATCGAGAATGGATTGGGCTTGGAACAGCTTAAGGTGAACAGTGGAGTGAACCGGCGTGAACTGATTGAAGCGGTAGAGGAGCTAGAAAGAGAGGGTTATTCCGTCGAGAAGATGATCCATGTAGAGCTTGGCAATATGCCGCAGCATGAGCAGGATGCGATATGGAATGCCTATGAGGAGCTTGGAGACCTTTTCCTAAAACCGGTGTTACATAAGGTGTATGGTGACGATTTTTCCGCTGCTGAAGGATTGGATATTTATTATGAGCGTCTGCGATTGATCCGCATCCGTTTCCGCCGGGAGCAAACGCATAAAGTGGGCATGGCGACCAGTTTTTAAATTCGCGCAAACCAAAAAGACGAAGGCTTCCTTATACCTTTCGGTTACAGGGCCTTCGTCTTGCTTATTCGTCCGGTTCGTTTCATAGCCATTCCTTCTTACGGAAAACATACAGCATCCCACAGCCTAACGTCAACATAACACCTATAACGCCATAATAGCCATATTTTGTATGAAGCTCAGGCATATGATCAAAGTTCATACCGTATATTCCGGTAATTACGGTCAGGGGCATGAATATTGTTGTGATCGCAGTAAACACTCTCATAATTTCATTCGCACGGTTGGCGATACTGGATTGGTATGCCTCTCGTAAGTTGCCCATGAGATCGCGATATGTCTCAAAGGTTTCAGATATTTTAACCGCATTTTCATAAATGTCGCTAAAATATTTCTGCAGCTGATCATCAATCAGACGGAGGTCTTTTTTATTTAGGGTATTGATTACTTCTTTTTGTGGCCCCAGCATTTTCTTCAACCATAGAATTTCACTTCGCAGACCGATAATTTCACTGAGATGTGACTTCTTGGTATGCATGAGAATATCTTCTTCCAGCTTCTCAATCCGAGCTTCAATTCGGTCGCCGACGGAGAAATAGTTATCCACGACAAGGTCAATTAGTAAGTAAAGGAACATATCCGGTTCACTTACTTCTTGCTCCCAGAGCATAGGCTTCAGGATTCGTAGTTCATTGATCTTTTGCTTCGTGACAGTGATGATGTAATGTCTTCCAAGGAATACATTGAGCGCCCGTAGGAAAATTTCTTCATCGTCAAAGCGGATGCTATTTACAACTATAAAGTAGTGACTTTCGTATATTTCGATCTTCGGACGCTGATCCTCTTCGCTAAGGCAATCCTCAACAGCAAGATCATGTAGGTTGAATAAGGGCTGAAGCAGCTCCAAATCCTCAACATCGGCGTCAATCCAATAGAACCCTTCCGTTGGGGGTGTTAGTGTTTCATCAATTTCATCAATAGGTGTAAAAACCCCTGCATTCACCAGCCGGATTTTCATCTGATTTCACTCCTCCTATCCCCAGGTCTTCACTAGGGACTGCTAAATTAAGCACAGAGAAAAAAATCAGCTTGGCCGGGCGTTACAATCAATACATAGGGCCAAATGACGTTTCGAGGGCATGAAGAAGAACTGCTCCCGCCGCCGGCAAGCTGATGATTATCCTGTGTGGTTGCTCATTCTGTACACATATTTGCGAGCTCGGGTCGCCTTCCATTCTTCTTCTCACCTCTTCTTTTCGTTCAGGTATGAAATACTTGTCTAGTATAACAACGGAGTATGCCTCTTTCAAGCAAATTTATTGTGATTTTGAGGCTTCTTCAGCATTGTATGGACTTGACGAAAAGGAGGTTCATGATTTAAAGTGAATTTTAAAGTAATTTAATTGAATACAGCTAAATCTTATCAAGAGCAGGTGGAGGGACTAGCCCTATGAAACCCGGCAACCGGCGTGTAAACGCACGGTGCTAATTCTTGCGGAATTTCTGCAGACGTCTAATCGTCTTCAGGAATATTCTGGCAGATGAGAGAGGCGCATATGACTGTAGATATGACCTTTCTCGATTTCCGAGGAAGGTCTTTTTATTGTTCAGCAAGCCGCAGTGCGGCAAAACAACTAAATTCAGCTAAGGAGTGGAAAGACAATGCCAATTAAAATTCCCGACAGTTTACCGGCGAAAGAAGTACTATCCGGAGAAAATATTTTTGTGATGGACGAAAGTCAGGCTTTCCATCAGGATATCCGTCCACTACGGATTGCTATTCTGAACCTCATGCCGACTAAAGAGACGACAGAGACTCAATTGCTGCGTTTAATTGGAAATTCGCCACTACAAGTTGATGTTACTTTATTGCATCCGCGTTCCCATATTTCCAAGAATACTTCTGCGGAACATTTGAAGAGCTTTTACAAAACCTTTGACGAGATCAGCCACCGCCGTTTGGATGGTTTAATCGTTACAGGTGCTCCTGTAGAACAAATGGAGTTCGAGGAAGTATCGTATTGGGAAGAGCTGAAAGAGATTTTTGAATGGAGCAAGGACAATGTGACTTCAACTATGCATATTTGTTGGGCGGCACAGGCAGGCTTATATCATCATTTTGGTGTTCGTAAAGTGGCATTGCCTGAGAAATGTTTTGGCGTCTTCCCTCATACGATTAATCAAAATAACATTAAACTGTTGCGCGGCTTTGACGAGGTGTTCCATGTACCACACTCTCGTCATACCGATGTCTCCCGTGAAGATATTGAGAATAATCCAGATCTGCAGATTCTGGCGGAATCCGAAGAAGCTGGTATGTATCTAGTGGCTACAAACGACGGAAAACAAATATTTGTGACCGGACATTCCGAATATGATCCTCTATCCTTGAAATGGGAATATGACCGTGATGTGTCTAGAGGGATGGAGATGGCTTTGCCGAAACATTACTTCCCTAAAGATGATCCAGAACGTACACCTCCAGCAGTATGGCGTGCGCATGCCAATTTATTATTCTCTAACTGGCTCAATTACTATGTATATCAAGAAACGCCTTATGATATCGACCCGATTGTTTATTAATAATAACGCTACAATATAAATTAGGAGGCATTAATCATGGATGACAAACTTAGGATTGAAAGTAGACTGGCTCAAATAGGTTCTCAAGAAGATCCAGCCACTGGAGCAATTAATTTTCCAATTTATAATGCAACGGCATTTCGTCATCCAAAACTCGGTCAGAGCACAGGGTTTGATTATAGCCGCACCAAGAGTCCGACCCGTTCAGTACTTGAGAATGCAGCTGCGGAACTGGAATCTGGAGATGCAGGATTTGCTTGTAGCTCAGGGATGGCAGCGATACAAACGGTGCTTACCTTGTTCGCTCAAGGCGACCATTTGATCGTTTCGCTGGATCTTTACGGCGGTACCTATCGTTTGTTGGAACGGATTATGTCCAAGTTTGGAATCACTGCTTCTTATGTAGACACGAATGATTTGGATGCACTGGAAGCTTCACGTCGTCCAAATACGAAAGCTGTATTTATTGAAACGCCAACGAATCCACTTATGATGATCACGGATATTGAAGCTGTATGCACTTGGGCACGTCACCATGGGTTACTTAGCATTGTAGATAATACCCTGCTGACTCCATTCTTCCAACGGCCTATAGAATTAGGTGCGGATATTGTAGTTCATAGCGCTACTAAGTATTTGGGTGGTCATAATGATGTACTGGCAGGCCTAATTGTATCCAAGGGTGTAGAATTATCAGCTGAAATAGCTATTCTACATAACTCTATTGGAGCTGTACTTGGACCAACAGACAGTTATCAGTTGATGAGAGGCTTGAAGACATTGGCGCTGCGTATGGAGCGTCATGAGAGCAATGCACTAGCGATTGCTCGATACTTATTAGAGCATCCAGCGGTTGCGGAAGTGTTCCATCCAGGATTGCCGGATCATCCAGGACATGAAATCCAGAATCGCCAATCTTCAGGCAATACCGGTATTTTTTCTTTCAAATTAAAAGATGCCAGATACGTGGAGCCGCTTCTTCGTCATATTCGTCTGATTGCATTCGCAGAGAGCCTTGGCGGCGTAGAGTCACTTATGACTTATCCGGCTGTACAAACGCATGCTGATATTCCAGTGGAGATTCGAAATGCTGTGGGGGTAGATGACCGATTGCTGCGTTTCTCCGTCGGTATTGAACATGCAGAGGATTTGATTGCTGATCTTGGCCACGCCCTGGAAGCTGCTAAGACAGAAATTGACCCCGAGTAACAGCAAGAGATGTTCACTCAAGTGTTAGTGGAAAAATAGAGTATAACTAGCAGTATCGCTAAGTGCGATGCTGCTTTTCTTCTGGATGGGAATTTGCGAAGAATGTAAAAGCATTTTTCAAGCTGTTCAGATTGTGATACGATGAGGAAATGAACTGTTCAATTGTATGAGAAAGGGTTGTCATCTTGAAAAAGAGACAACGTTTTTTCTTCCTGTAATTTTGTGATTCTATCATACCCCTAAGGGTTTAGAAGGAGGATGCGAACGATGAGTGCGATAGATCTTATTTTGGACAAAGCCCTACGGGGTGAACGTCTTCAATTGGAAGATACCATCCGACTGTTCGAGAGCAACGAAATTGAGAAAATGGGTGCAGCTGCAAACACCATAATGGAACGCTGGCATCCAGACCCGATGGCCACGTTTGTAATTGGTCGTAATATTAACTATACGAATGTATGTGATGTCTACTGTCGTTTCTGCGCATTTTATCGCAGACCGGGCTCTGATGAGGGATATGTACTGCCGGATGAGACGATTTACCAAAAAATTGCTGAGACTATCGCTGTAAATGGTACAGAAATACTGATGCAAGGCGGTACGAACCCAAATCTTCCTTTCAGCTATTATACCGATATACTTCGCGGAATTAAGCAACGTTTTCCTGAGATTACAATGCATTCCTTCTCTCCTGCTGAGATTATGAAGATGAAAGAAGTATCTGGATTATCGCTCGAAGAAGTTGTGCGTGAAATCCATGCTGCTGGCCTGGATTCATTACCAGGTGGGGGAGCGGAAATTCTCGATGATCGTACACGCCGCAAGATCAGCCGACTTAAAGGCTCATGGCGCGAGTGGATGGACGTAATGCAGACAGCGCATAAGATCGGTATGAATACGACAGCTACGATGGTCATTGGACTTGGTGAGAGTATGGAAGAACGGGCACTGCACTTACTTCGTGTGCGTGAGGCTCAGGACGAGTGTATTGCCAACAAATACGATTCAGAGGGTTTCTTGGCCTTTATCTCTTGGACATTCCAACCGGACAATACCAACCTGAAGCTGGATAGACAAACGCCTGACGAATACCTGAAGACGGTAGCCATTAGTCGCCTTGTTCTAGACAACATTAAGAACTTCCAATCCTCTTGGGTAACAATGGGACCAGAGGTCGGCAAGCTTTCCCTTCAATATGGCTGCAACGATTTCGGCAGTACAATGATTGAAGAAAACGTAGTATCTTCCGCGGGTGCGACCTACAAGGTCAACATCGAGTCAATTACTCAATTGATCCGCGAAGCAGGCAAAATCCCGGCACAGCGGAATACACGCTACGATATTCTGCGCGTGTTCGATGACCCGAATGCGAAAATTGCTAATGATTTCATCATGCAGAACTAATATATAAATCAATTTAACGCTTGTTGCTCGTTAATCCGTTTAGTGGATGATTGAGCAGCAAGCGTTTTTTTTGTAAGGTTAAGATTTAGATCGTTAGCCAGCCTCATTGCAGAACATGGCTGAATCTTCCCTAGTTATGTCTTCTACGCAATCGAAGCTTGGTGTTGGGTACGCCTTGAAAATGAAGGTTAGGGATCTGTGAACATAAATTCATTATATTATTACATTTCTGTATACACATTATTATCCAAAAGTGATATCATAATCATATCAAAAGAATATCTTATGGGGGTGCTTTTTATGAAGGAGAAAACGCTTCGTCCTATCAGCGGATTTTGGGTTATTGCATTGATTGCAGTTTGTTTGGGGGGTGGAATTTACGGTGCTGTTCAGGAGTATGTCGCAGTATCGGTCATTCTATTCGTTGTAGCGGTAGTGTTAAGTACAAGTATTACGGTTGTACAACCTAATAAGTCAGTTGTAGTTACCTTTTTTGGTAAATATATTGGGACTATCGCAACGAGTGGATTGTTTGCAGTCATTCCGTTCAGCGTTCGTAAGACGGTTTCCCTACGCGTTCGTAACTTTAACAGTGTGAAGCTTAAGGTCAATGATGTCGAAGGTAATCCGATTGAAATTGCTGCAGTAATCGTCTTCAAGGTGATTAACTCCGCTAAAGCCCTCTTTGATGTAGATAAATACATGGCTTTCGTAGAGATTCAGAGTGAAACGGCGCTGCGTCATGTAGCCAGCAAATACCCTTATGATAACTTCAATGAATCTGGGATGTCCCTGCGTGCCAATGCAGATGAAATTGCTAAAGAGTTAGCGACTGAGCTTCAAGAGCGCTTGTCCTTATCTGGCGTAGAAGTCATTGAAGCCCGGCTTACACATTTGGCTTATTCAACAGAAATCGCCAGCACCATGTTGCAGCGGCAGCAAGCTTCTGCCATTCTATCTGCTCGTCAAATTATTGTTGAAGGTGCAGTTGGCATGGTCGATATGGCAATTAAACAGCTTAAAGAGAGTGGTGTAGTGGAGCTTGACGAAGAACGTAAAGCGGCCATGATCAATAATCTGATGGTGGCGATCGTGTCGGAGCGCGGAGCGAGTCCGGTCATTAACGCCGGCTCGTTGTATTAAGGCGGTGCATCATGGCGGCCAAGAAAAGCTTTCCATTGCGGATCGATCCGGATCTGCATGAGGCGTTGGAACGTTGGGCGGGAGAGGAATTTCGCAGTGTAAACGGACATATCGAATACTTGCTGCGTGAGTCTTTGAAACGTGCAGGCCGCTTACCTGAAAGGAAACGCCGAGAAGAGTAGCCTGTTAAGGACAGTTCTAGCGCAGTTGCCTGGATGTAGAACTGTCTGTGTAGGTGACTGTTTCTGCGGTTTACAAAATTTTGCCCCCTCTACAGACTTGACTGTCAGAGAGGACAGATTTATAATTACTCCATAATTCACGTTAACAGCTTTGACAAAGATATGAATGGATTGTTCTGGACCGTATCAGAGAGAGGGAACATGGGCTGTAATTTCCTCCGGTATCCTACTATCGATTTACCCCTTTGTAGCTGCGGTTATGAATTCCCTGAAATGGGATAGTAAGAACCGCCGGTTCATGGTCGTTATTCCATGCTTACGAAGGATTCTGACTCGATTCTGCTTTAAGAGCGGATTGAGAGAATCGAATTTGGGTGGAACCACGGGTGCAATCGCTCGTCCCTTTGCGGGACGGGCGTTTTTTGTATGCGTGGATATTTCCGTTTCGAAAAATTTAAAATTGTTGTTTGGCTTAAGGAAATGAAGGAGGAAATTAAAATGGTAAGTATTAAACTTCCGGACGGCTCTGTTCGGGAATACGCAGAAGGTAGTAATATTGATGATGTAGCGGCTTCTATTAGTAGTGGACTTCGCAAGAATGCGGTGGCAGGGAAATTGAATGGTATTGTCGTGGATCTGTCCACTCCGCTTGAGGAAGGCGCTTTGATAGAAATCGTAACTTTGGATTCACCAGAAGGCTTGGAAGTTATGCGTCACAGTACTGCCCACTTGATGGCACAAGCTGTAAGACGTTTGTATGGAACAAAGGAAGTTAAGCTTGGTGTAGGTCCAGTTATCGAAGATGGCTTCTACTACGATATGGATTTGGAACATCCGCTTAATCCTGAGGATCTGCTAAAGATTGAAAAAGAAATGGATCGCATTATCTCTGAGAACCTTCCAATTGTACGTAAGGAAGTTAGCCGTAAGGAAGCGCTCCAAATATTCGGTGAGCTAGGTGATCCTTACAAACTTGAACTAATCGAAGCATTGCCTGAAGATAGTGTAATTTCGATCTATGAACAAGGCGAATTCTTCGACTTGTGCCGTGGACCACACTTACCGTCAACTTCTAAGATCAAAGTCTTTAAATTGATGAATGTAGCTGGTGCTTACTGGCGCGGCGATAGCAAGAATAAAATGCTTCAGCGCGTATACGGGACAGCTTGGATCAAAAAAGCACAGCTCGATGAGCATCTTCGTCTGCTTGAAGAAGCGAAGAAACGCGACCACCGTAAGCTGGGTAAAGAGCTTGAAATCTTTACATTTAATCAATTGGTAGGTCAAGGCTTGCCGATCTGGCTGCCTAAGGGTGCTAAACTGCGCAGTATTCTGGAACGTTACATTGTGGATTTGGAAGCAAGTCTAGGATACCAGCATGTATATACTCCGGTTCTCGGTAATGTTGAACTATATAAAACTTCTGGACACTGGGAGCACTATCAAGAGGACATGTTCCCTAAAATGACTATTGATAATGAAGAGTTTGTTCTTCGTCCAATGAACTGCCCGCATCACATGATGATTTATAAGAGCTCGATGCACAGCTACCGCGATCTGCCGATCCGTATTGCTGAGCTTGGTATCCAGCACCGTTATGAAATGTCAGGCGCATTGACTGGCTTACACCGTGTACGTTCGATGACTCTTAATGACTCCCATATTTTCTGCCGTCTGGACCAAATTAAAGGCGAGTTTATTCGTGTAATCGAGTTGATTAAACAGGTTTACAGTGACTTTGGTATTAATGACTACCGTTTCCGGTTGTCGTATCGTGATCCTAAGGATACTGAGAAATATTACGCGAATGACGAAATGTGGGAAACTGCACAGCGAATGCTGCGTGAAGTTGTAGAAGAAGCTGGTCTTCCATTCTACGAAGCAGAAGGCGAAGCTGCCTTCTACGGTCCAAAGCTGGATGTTCAGATTAAGACTGTATTAGGCAAAGAAGAAACGCTCTCCACTGTACAGATCGACTTCTTGCTGCCTGAACGCTTTGAACTTGAATATATCGGCGACGATGGTCAGAAACACCGTCCAGTCGTTCTGCACCGTGGTATTTTAGGGACTATGGAGCGCTTTGTTGCTTTCTTGTTAGAGAACTTTGCGGGATCACTGCCGCTTTGGTTGTCTCCACAGCAAGTTAAAGTTATTCCAGTATCCACTGCCTTCGACGATTATGCTAAGGAAGTTACGGACAAGCTGCGCCGTCGTGGGATCTCTGCTGAGCCAGATCTGCGCAATGAGAAGCTGGGTTATAAGATCCGTGAAGCACAGCTGGAGAAGCTGCCATACATGTTCGTAGTCGGCGAGAATGAAATGAATGCTCAGACAGTTTCCATCCGCAAACGTGGGGAAGGCGATATTGGAGCTAAGCCGCTTCAAGAAGTCATTGAGCTGCTGTCTCAGGAAATTGCAGACCGTGTAATCTCCTAATGACTTGAAATCATTCACACTAAAAGCACGTTAATAATGACCTCTGTCATATGCCCATGAGGATCTGGAAATGGATCCTCATGTATAAAATTTTGTGAATCGGGAAACCTTCGCTAATAAGGGGGAGGTTTATCACATGAACAAAATGGGTATATTTCAGAGGTTTTGGTGTCTTTTCGTCACAATAGTCCTACTGCTGACTGCTGCGGGTATTATTCCTGAATCCAAGCATCAAGCGGTTGTGGCCAATGGGACAGAAGACACGTTACAGCACACAGATATTAGCAAATTACCAACGAGCGAGTTGCAGCATACTCAGGCAAATGTTGTTTCTATGAGAACCAAAGAACAGCAAGCTATTCTCACCACTGGCCGTGCTACTTTGTTCTCAAATGAGCCGCATTCCAGTATACCAATCGTTCCTGCGACAACAAAAAATAAACCAGAAGCTACAAAGTCACCACAGAGCACTAAAGCTCCGATTACCAAAGGGAGTGGGGGCAAAGGCTCTTCAAAATCGCCGAATTCTGTTCCTGTAGCTGCACCAGCTCCTGATCAGATCATCACTTCAATGAAGGTGATGGCGACGGGTTATACTGCGGGTTATGAATCTACGGGTAAAACGTCTAAACATCCCGAATACGGAATCACCTATTCAGGTGTGAAAGTACGTAGAGATAAGAATACAGTCTCGACCATTGCTGCTGACCCTAAGGTAATCCCGTTAGGGAGTATACTTTATATACCAGGTTATGGATACGGCATCGTTGCTGATACAGGATCTGCCATTAAAGGGCGGAAGATTGATTTGTATTTTGCTACTACGAAGCAGGTATATAAGGAATGGGGCAAAAAATCAGTTGTAGTTCAGCTCATTAAGCGAGGAAACGGTACATGTACAGAAGTGATGCTGAAGAAGCTTACTCAGGCGATTGAGACCTATAATGCTGTACCGCAATCCCTGCTGGAAGAATCCATTTAAGATATAGCGGTTAAACTTCAATGAATTTGGTGGATTGAACTTAACTTCACTTGGTCATGCATAATAGTGACATCACCTTGCCATAATACGGACTGGGGCAGAGCATTAGCCTCATCCGAGATGTTCTCTTAGTAAGCATTATCTATGCTGCATAAGGGATAAGGGAGGTGAATTCCGTGGCTAATAATAAAAAATCTAAAGTTCAAGAAAATTACAAAACACCGAATGAAAAATACAATGCTGAGTTTGCTGTTGAAAATGACGGCGCTACTAAGCAAAGTGGAAATACTTCTAAACCAGCTCAGAAACCGCAACAATAATGCGCTTCTGAAGCAGAAGACTGTTGAATAAAGAGACTGTCCCAGATCAGTTTATAACTGAGGGACGGTCTTTTTTCATATTTATAGTACTATATAGAATAATATCCCAATCGTCTCCGTCTAGAGACTGAGTGGAAGTTCCTTCTCTCGCCGCTGTTTATGAGTGCTTCCTTCCTGTAGACTAAGGCTATAAGATTGAAGAAGAGAGCGTTCCACTAATTTAAAGGGGAAATGGAATATGAAAAGAAGGTTCACAAGTCAGATTTTTGGCGGCTTGATCCTGATAGGGATTGGAGCCATGTTTCTACTTAGACAATTGGGTTACACCGATTTTAGCTTAGGTTATTTGATCTCAAATTATTGGCCTGTTATTTTGATCCTCATGGGGATGAAGCAACTTCTGGGTACGGGCGACGAACATCAAAAAGGTGGATCTTCACCTATCGGCGGTTTATTCTTTCTGGCGATCGGAGTGTTCTTCCTCGGACGAAATTTGGACTGGTTCGATATCTCAGCCGGGGATTTTTTCAAAATGTTTATTCCAATCATGTTGATTGGCGGCGGTCTTTATGTAATTTTCAAACCACGAGGTTCAGGTTCTGTACCACCGGTGCCGCCTGCTCCACCATCACCACCTGATTACTTTCCTCCAGGAAAAAGCTCACTGGATGTAGAACCGCCAAAGCCGCTGGATTCCACATTAGATGAACAATTCGAGCAGAAATTCGGCAAACCTTCTGGTCAGCGAGACTGGAATATCAATCTTCAAAAAGATGAAGAAGACGACGAGGACGAAACGGGAGCTTATAAATCCACCGCAGAATCACGTTGGCAGGAGAAACAGGAGCGCCATGAGCGCAGACGTCAGGAACGTCATGAGCGTCACGCTAGAAGACATGGGGAATGGCATGAGGAGTTCCATGAGGTAAAGGGTAGCAAGGAGTCGACCAATCGCTCTGCTTTTATCGGGGATGTCCACATGGGGCGCGAGCATTTCCAACTGAAGAACACGAATGTCTCGCAGTTTATAGGTGATACTGTCTTGGATCTGACGAACGCACAAATTGCTTATGGCGAGACGAAGATTAATATTTCCGCTTTTATCGGCGATATCAAGGTGTACATTCCGAATGATATGGATCTTGGGATCTCAGTGAACAGCAGTTCTTTTATCGGTGATATGGAAGTACTGGATCAATCACGTAGTGGATTTATGAGCAGTGTGCAATGCAAAACACCTTATTATAAAGAAGCGGGCAAAAAAGTCCGCATTAACGTAAGTGCTTTTATAGGTGACATTAAAGTTAAAACGGTGGGTTAGATGGGAACAATCTTCAGTAATACCAAATGGTTGTTGTTGTTTTACTTTTTGCTCACTGGAGCCGTTAGCGCCGGGTTGATGTATGCAGGCACTTGCCTTGGGTATATCGAAGTAATGGATTATCGCATGTGGCTATATTTATGTCTTGGAATCGTGTTGTTCACTGTTGTAATCGGCTATATGGCAGGTCAGCGCATTCAGCGGCGGATTGATCATCTGGATCTAAATATGCTGCAGGTGGCAAAAGGGAATCTGTCCGTACGTATGCCAGAGAGTGATGACCAGTCTTTTGCGAGAGTATACCATGAATTTAATGTCATGATGGATACGGTTGAGAACAAGATGCAGCTTCTTCAGCGTTTGGGTGAACAAGAGGTTATTGAGAAGGAACAGGCAGCGGAGACTGCGGTGTTGGAGGAAAGAAGGCGTATGGCCCGGGATTTGCACGATACGGTGAGCCAACAGCTTTTTGCCATCCATATGTCGGCTTCTTCGCTGCCTAAAGTGCTGAAGGTCAATGAAGCTCAAGGTCAATTAGTAATGGATCAGTTAATTGCCATGTCACAGATGGCACAAAAGCAGATGAGAGCGCTCATTGCACAGTTGCGACCGGTGGAGCTGGAAGGCAGGAATCTTTTCGAAGCACTGGAAAAATGGTTCCCTGATTATTGCCGCCAGAACGGCTTAAAAGGAATGAAGGAGCTTGAACTGCAAGGAGAATTGTCTGAGGCCATTGAACATCAGCTGTTCCTGATTATTCAGGAGGCAATGGCGAATATTGTGAAGCATGCTGAGGCTAGACTGGTGAGTCTATCGCTGCGTGAAGGGGCTAGACAGGTTGTTCTGAGTATTAGTGACGACGGTCAAGGCTTTGAACATATACAGCAAAAACAGGGTTCCTACGGTCTTACCACCATGCGCGAACGTGCGGAGAAACTGGGTGGACAAGTGGAGATCATTAGCCGTAAGGGTGCGGGAACGACCATACGCGTACATATCCCTAAGTTTGTACAAGGGAATGCTGAGTCAGAGAGAACAAGAGCATTAGGAACAGATACAGAGGACGAGGAGGAATAGAGCATGAGTGTCATAAGAGTGTTGCTCGTAGATGATCACGATATGGTACGGATGGGTCTTAAAACATATCTGATGCTGGAGCCGACGTTTGAGGTTATAGGTGAAGCAGCGAATGGACAAGAAGCGCTGGAGATGCTGCGTGCTGGTGGACATGAAGGTTTGCCTGATCTCGTACTAATGGATCTGATGATGCCTGTGATGAATGGTGTGGAGACTACTCGTGCAGTGCTGTCAGAATTTCCCGGTCTCAAAATCGTTATCTTGACCAGCTTCCTAGAGGATGATCTTGTCGTGGATGCTATCGAAGCTGGAGCAGTCAGCTATGTGCTCAAAACCGTGTCAGCAGAGGAGCTGATCTATGCACTGCAAGGCGCATTCCGTGGTATGCCAGTCATGACTGGTGATGTATCGCAAGCATTGACGCGTGGCATACGCCAGCGTACCGTACAAGGCGATTCCTCCGGTTTGACGGAGCGTGAGAAAGAAGTCCTGCTGCTCATTGCTGAGGGGAAGACCAATAAGGACATCGGCGAGGAACTACATATCAGCATCAAGACAGTGAAGACGCATGTCAGCAACCTGCTGATGAAATGCGAGCTGGATGATCGAACCCAGTTGGCAATTTATGCTCATCGGAAGGGTTGGGCTCAGGGGTAAGGATTGGTGTTTAAGATGATTTGGAGTAGTTTATGGGACTTAAAAGTAAGTTATAGGGAAAACTTCCCTTTAGACTTGAGTTTTACGCTTGTATACAGGATTATAGGGAAATCCTCCGTATAAATTTCTTGTTTTTCTCATAAATAACTATAATGCTGAGAATTATAGGGAGGTATTCCCTTTAAATCTTGATTTCTTGTGATTTTTGGTTAATTATAGGGAGTTTTTCCCTATAACTATTGATCGTTATTTGTTCTTTGTTCATGGACTTCGTTCATGGACGTCGTTCTAGGGTTTTGTTCTAGGTTGTATGTTGGAAGTTCGGGCCGCGTTGTTTTCCGCGCCCGAGCTTCTTTTTTACTTCCCTGCTTAGGGAATGGGTATCAGAGCGGAAAGTTTACGTCCGCCTTTGAAATCATGTTCCACCCGCAGGGTCAATTCATAGGAACATGATTTCAAGAGCGGTGTAGCCTGAAACCCAGTCCCGCCCAACAGCGGTGTGTCTTCTGATACCTAATCCCGTCTATTCGCCTATATCTTTTATCTCCGCTTAAATTGTTTTTAATGTGACCTTAAGGTTTAAAGTACAAAATAAGAAACAAGAAAACAAATTAATCCTTGTCGGGCGACAGGATGCAGGAGGTAAATAAACATGGACGATAACAAAAACAACTTTAATCGTGACAATGGACCAGCACCAGATCGGGATTGGGACAATAATAACCATAATAGCAATAATAATCAGTCATCCGAATCCGGATCATCATACTACTATTCTTATGGACCATTTAAATCATTGAACAAAGATGAAAGTAACGTTGACGGAAGTGCTCAGCATTACAACCGGATGGAGCCGGAGCGGGTCGAGATTACACCTCCACAGCCTGTAAAACAACTTCCATATAACAGTTCATATCGCAGTACAGGCTTCGATGGTAATGGTGGTGGAAGAGGTGGAAACGGCGGAGGCGGTTCTGAAGGTGGCGGTGGCTGGCAGTTTAATAAAAAACCAAAAAGCTCAATGAAAACAATATTTGTTTCCTTCTTAGCGGGTATGGTCGTTCTCTCAGGTTCTATGTTCATGGCAGATCGAGGCAACTGGTTCACAGGAGATGCAGCTTCAACCATTGCGAGCTCAGAATCGAATGGAACGGCGAAGACGACGAATGAGAGTGCTAGTACTACACCTAATACTACAACTACATCATTGGTGAAAGGATCTCGTGATGTGACTGGCGTAGTGGATGCGGTTGGACCAGCAGTCGTCAAAATTGAAACGCTAGTGAAGTCCGGTTCACGTAATGGAAGTTCATCCAGTCCGAATTTGAGTGATCCGTTTTCTCAATTCTTTTTCGGAGATCAATATGGCAGCAATGGTTCTTCACAAAATGAGCAGGACTCGAAGTCAGGTTCAAACTCCTCATCGCAGCTTATCCCTTATGGAATTGGAACAGGCTTCATTTATGAGAAATCCGGATATATTTTGACGAATCAGCATGTCATTGAAAATGCCGATGTCATCCAAGTTACAGTGGATGGGGTGACGAAACCATACGAAGCGAAATTGCTAGGTTCCAGCAAAGATCTGGATTTGGCCGTTCTGAAGATTGAAGGAGACAGTGATTTCCCTACAGTTGCCCTGGGAGATTCGGATAGTCTGAAAGTAGGTTCAGAAGTGGTTGCTATCGGTAACCCACAAGGCTTCGACCATACAGTAACCTCTGGTGTTCTTAGTGCAAAAGGACGCAGCATCGATATTAATGAAGAAGATGGTAGTGGAACACGCAACTACAAGAACTTGCTGCAAACTGACGCTTCTATTAACCCAGGTAACTCTGGTGGTCCGCTGCTTAATATGAATGGACAGGTAATTGGTATGAACGTAGCCGTTAGTACGGATTCCCAAGGGATTGGTTTTGCTATCGCTGTGAACACGATAAAAGAAGTCGTAGATAAACTGGAAGCGAACCAAGCGATTCCAAAAGAACCCGTTCCATTTATTGGTGCAACACTTATGACGATTACGGATGAAGTTGCTAAGCAAATGGGCACAGATATTAAAGAAGGATCTGTCGTTGCAGATATTATCTTTAAATCACCAGCGTATGCCGCTGATTTGCGCCCTTACGATATCATTACAGGTGCAAATGGAACGCAATATGCAACAAACCAAGATCTGATCGCTTTCATTCAAACGTTAAAAGTCGGTGACAAAGTAACGCTGAATGTGGTGCGTGATGGTAAAAAGCTGGATCTTTCCGTTACAATCGGCAACAAAAATGATTTTGATACAACGACTACTGGGCAAAGTCAGCAACGATAACACCGGACGGTGAATCACGCGGAAGGGGCAACCCTTCCGTTTTTGTCTAATCATGGTATGACTGCTACAATATAAATAAACAGAAACAATGGGGGCTGCTTGATGCGACCGAATATTCTAATCATTGATGATGATGAAAAAATTATTTCCATGCTTCGCCGAGGACTAGCTTTTGAAGGTTACGATGTAAAGACTGCGGTGAATGGAGCGGATGGTTTACGAGCAATCCTAAGCAGCGATCCGGATGTGGTGATTTTGGATGTTATGATGCCTCAGGTGGATGGATTTGAAGTCTGTCGTCGTTTGCGTGAAGGAGGCAGTAATGTGCCTGTTCTAATGCTTACGGCCAAGGATGAAATTGAGCATCGTGTGAAAGGGCTTGATCTGGGTGCGGACGATTATCTAGTTAAACCATTTGCGCTGGAAGAATTACTTGCACGTGTACGAGCATTACTACGACGTAAGAGTGAACAAAATGGCGGCAGTGAGCAAGCGGTTACTTATGAGGATATTACCTTAGATGTAGATTCACGGGAGGTTACACGCGCCGGTAAAAGACTGGAACTGACAGCGAAGGAATTTGAGCTGCTGCATCTCTTTATGCAGAATCCGAAACGGGTGCTTTCGCGGGATCTGATTATGGATAAAATATGGGGTTATGATTATAGCGGTGAATCAAATGTACTTGAGGTATACATAGCTATGCTACGTCAAAAGACGGAGGAGCATGGCGGTAAACGCCTCATTCAAACGATCCGGGGTGCCGGTTACATTCTAAGAGGTGACAACTAACATGTCTATAAGATTGCGGCTGACTGCTTGGTATTCAGGGATTTTGGCCGTTATGCTGCTGGCCTTATCAGCCGCAATTTACGGTTTTGTCTATTTTAATACGTATGGGGACTTGAAGGATCGACTAAGAGTGCAAGCTGAACAGACGAAACCCTTGTTTAGTATTGATCGCTACAATGGTGAGTTGAAGCTTGGAGGAGTCAGACGTCCTGAAAATTCCAATATGTATACACAGATTTATACTTATGGTAGCAAAAGCTTATCACAGTCGACAAACATGATTAATTTTGGCCTACAGTTTGATTATCCTGCTCAAGATAAGGTTGTACAGGGATATCGTAATGTTGTTGTAGACGGCAATCAGTTTTTGATCTACGAAATGCCTATTTCTTTAGAAATAGAGAATTTTAATAATAATCCAGTTGCTGTATTACAAGTCGCTGCTTATGTGGGTGAGCAGAGTAAGCTCTTGGAGCGTTTGAAAAATATATTGCTCGTCGGTTCTTTTGCTACCTTGATCGCGGCATTTACCTTTGGTTTATTCCTGGCCCGTAAAGCGATGAGTCCCATTGGAAAAGTAATTGAAGCTGCGAATGGGATTCAGACGGGAAATGACCTAAGCTCCCGTATTGAATATGATGGACCTCCAGACGAAATAGGAAGACTTATTGAGACCGTTAACAGTATGCTTGGGCGTATGGAAGGATTCTACACAGAGCTTGAGGATTCGTATGCGGCTCAGCGTCGTTTCGTATCGGATGCTTCACATGAGCTGCGGACTCCGCTCACAACCATTCGCGGGAATATCGATCTGCTGCAAAAAGTATGGGAGATGGAGCCGGGTGAAGGGAAGATGAGCGAGGCTGAAATTCGCCAGCTCTCCATGGAATCGGTGAAGGATATCGCGGACGAGTCTAAGCGGATGAGCCGACTGGTAGCGGATATGCTCTCTCTTGCGCGTGCTGATACAGGGCGAACCTTCGAGATAGAACCCGTGGCATTGGAACCAATGATGACTGAGATTGCTCGTCGGGCGTCTTTCCTGCCTCGGCAAGCGGAGTGGGTTACTGGAGATATGTCTGCTTTAAATGGGAAATATGTTGTTGGGAATAAAGATTATTTACAACAAATGTTGTTTATTTTCATCGACAATGCTTTTAAATACACACCTTCTGGCGAGGTGAGTTTAGATACGATTTTCTATCAGAACCAGGTTGGTATTCGGATCACCGATACGGGTATAGGTATGGATAAAGATGAGGTTCCATATATTTTCGACCGTTTCTATCGTGCAGATGAATCACGTGGAATTACAGAAGGGATTGGGCTTGGTTTATCCATTGCGAAGTGGATTATTGACGAACATGGTGGGTCTGTGGAAGTTGTTACTCGTCAGGGTGAGGGAACTACTTTTGTGATCTGGCTTCCGCTTCTCTTTGCTCCGCCGCTGGAATAGGGTATAATTTAAAGTGTGTCCTATTACAGAAGTCAACGAAAGCAGAAAGTTGGTGAAGTCATGGAAGTCATTAAAATTTCTCCCCGGGGATACTGTTACGGAGTCGTCGATGCAATGGTAATGGCAAGGCAGGCTGCGCAAAATCTCGATCTTCCCCGGCCGATTTATATACTGGGCATGATTGTTCATAATAGTCATGTCACAAATTCGTTCGAAGACGATGGCATTATTACCTTAGACGGTCATAATCGTCTGGATATTCTAGATCAAGTAGACAGTGGGACTGTTATATTCACTGCTCACGGGGTTTCACCTGAGGTGCGTAAGATGGCAAGGGATAAAGGATTGACTACGGTTGATGCGACCTGTCCTGATGTCACCAAGACCCATGATCTTATTCAGGAAAAAGTAGATGATGGCTATGAGGTCATTTATATCGGCAAGAAAGGCCATCCGGAACCGGAAGGTGCTGTTGGTATTGCTCCTGAGCATGTGCATCTGATTGAAAAAGAAGATGAGATCGCCACATTATCCATCCCTTCTTCACAGATTGTTATTACGAATCAGACTACTATGAGCCAGTGGGATATTAAACATATCATGAAAAAGCTCCTAGAGACCTTCCCGGGTGCCGAAGTGCATAATGAGATATGTATGGCTACTCAGGTGCGTCAAGAGGCTGTAGCGGAGCAGGCGGGCCAGTGTGATCTATTGATTGTCGTTGGTGATCCGCGAAGCAACAATTCTAATCGTCTGGCACAGGTGTCGGAAGAAATTGCTGGAGTTCCTGCTCATCGGATTTCTGATGTGTCTGAACTGAACACAGACTGGCTGAAGGGTGTAAATATTGTGGGTGTTACTTCTGGCGCATCTACACCTACCCCAATTACCAAAGAAGTTATTCATTATTTGGAACAGTATGATTCCGAGAATCCTGAGACATGGGAGATCAAACGTACTGTAAATATGGCGAAGCTACTTCCTCCGGTTAAGAAAAAGAGTGCAAGTACATCATAATCGCTGTAAGCGAACTTATATATTTGAATTGTAACAAGAGCGCGTAACCTCGTCTATCGAGGTTACGCGCTTTTTTTTATATGAAGCAAGCGGTTTCATCTTATTAATCAGGAAACAGGATTGACGGTAAACGATTTTTAGAGTAAAATCGCTTTATCGGTTAAAAGCATAAAAGCTTAAAAGCTTAAAAGCGAACACGCGTCGTAGTGTGAGTGTATTTAGCGGAATTATTATAAATTTTAAGTGTAGAGAGGAAGTTATTAAAATGATCGTCATTACATCCAATCAAACGCCAGAAGAGCAGGTTAAAGATATTATTGCAGTTATCGAAAGAGAGGGCTTGCAGGTACATCTCTCCAAGGGTGCAGATCACACCGTTATCGGTTTAGTAGGAAGTGTCACACCTAAGCTTGCAGAGCATTTGCGGCAAATGAAGGGTGTGGAGAACGTCGTGAAAATCTCCAAGTCCTACAAGCTAGCTAGCCGTGATTTCCACCCAGAGGATACCATTATCGATATCAAGGGTGTAAAGATCGGTGGCGAGAATCTGGTAATCATGGGCGGGCCTTGTGCTGTGGAGTCACCAGAGCAGATTGATGAGATCGCTCGTCTAGTTAAAGCATCAGGTGCTCAGGTACTGCGTGGAGGCGCGTTTAAGCCCCGTACAGGTCCTTACAGCTTCCAAGGAGTAGGTGTAGAAGGTTTGACGATGATGGCTGAAGCAGGAAAGCGTCATGGCTTGTTAACCATTACAGAGGTTATGACACCAGAGTATGTGGATATTTGTGCAGAACATGCGGATATCCTCCAGGTAGGTACACGGAACATGCAGAACTTTGATTTACTGCGCAAGCTGAGTACTTGCGGAAGACCGGTCCTTTTGAAACGTGGCTTCAGTGCAACTTATGATGAGTTGCTCAATGCAGCGGAGTACATTTTGGCCGGCGGAAATAAGGATGTAATGCTCTGTGAGCGTGGTATTCGTACATTTGAGACTTATACACGTAATACACTGGATCTATCGGCTATTCCGGTTCTACAAAGCTTAAGCCACCTTCCGGTAATCTCTGACCCCAGTCATGGTACTGGACGTCGTGAATTAGTTGAACCTATGGCCAAAGCATCGGTTGCTGCTGGTGCGAATGGTCTAATCATCGAAATGCACACAGATCCGGACAATTCCATGACAGGTGACGGTGTTCAATCGTTATTCCCTGAACAGTTCGATAATCTGCTTAAGGATCTAGAAAGGCTTGCTCCAATTGTTGGACGTAAGTTTTCAACTTCGCCAGAAACAGTTTCGGCGCTATAATATGTAAGCATATCGCTACCTTGGAAGCCCTCTAAACCCGCGCTATAACGGGATAGTTGGGCTTTTTTTCTATTGGATAAGTTAGAAATGTTATGAATATTAACGAAAATAATGGATTTCACGAAAGCGTTAGAATATCTTACATTGCTGAAAGAAATACCTGACATAAGCATTGACGATGTTAGGTATGAGATTTATAATGACGACAGCAAATAAAAATGAAACAAGAACATTTGCATACTGTGAGGGGCTTAATGTTCGGAACTTGGGGGAGGAAAAATTCATGTCGGTTGAAAAAGTGTTGCAAACAATTAAAGAAAACAATATCGAGTGGGTAGATTTTCGATTCGTAGATTTAGGTGGCCGTGCTCACCACATTTCTCTGCCTGCTTCTGAAGTGGAAGATGAAACTTTTGTAAATGGGGTAGCATTCGACGGTTCTTCCATCAAAGGATTCCGTGGTATTGAAGAATCAGACATGGTTATGATGCCTGATCCGAACAGTGTGTTCATTGATCCGTTTACAGCTCATCCAACGCTGAACGTAATGTGCGACATTTTCACTCCTGATGGTGAACGCTATGAGCGCGATCCTCGCGGTATTGCTGTGAAAGCTGAAGAATTCCTGCAGAAGAGCGGAGTTGGAACATCGGCATTCTTCGCACCTGAGTCTGAATTTTTTATCTTTGATGATGTTCGTTACGAGAGCGGTATGAACAGTTCCTCATTCTTCGTAGATTCTGAAGAAGCGGCTTGGAATACGGGTCGTAAAGAAGAGGGCGGCAACCTGGCATTTAAAGTTGGCGTTAAAGGTGGATATGTACCTGTAGCACCTGTGGATTCCCAACAGGATATCCGCAGTGAAATGTGCCGTCTGCTTGCTGAAGTGGGACTACGCATTGAGCGTCATCACCACGAAGTAGCCACTGCAGGTCAAGCGGAAATTAACTTCCGTTTTGATACCTTGAAGAAAACTGCTGATAATCTCATGACTTATAAATATATTGTACAAAACACTGCACGTCAGTACGGAAAAGTAGCGACTTTCATGCCAAAACCACTGTTCGGTGATAATGGTAGCGGAATGCACGTACACCAATCCATCTTTGATGGAGACACTCCTTTGTTCTACGAAAAAGGCGCCTATGCTAACTTGAGTGAAATGGCTCTTCATTATATTGGTGGTATTTTGTACCATGCACCAGCTCTGATCGCTTTGACTAACCCAAGCACCAACTCCTTTAAACGTTTGGTTCCTGGTTACGAAGCACCGGTTAACTTGGTATACTCCAAAGGAAATCGTTCTGCAGCAGTTCGTATCCCGGTAGCAGCTGTGACACCAAAAGGCTGTCGTATCGAGTTCCGTACACCGGATTCCACGGCTAACCCTTACTTGGCATTCTCCGCCATGCTGATGGCAGGTCTGGATGGAATCAAGAACAAGATCAACCCACAAGAACTGGGTTACGGTCCTCTGGATAAGAACATCTATGAATTGTCCGATGCAGACAAAGAAAAGATCCGCAGCGTTCCAGGCAGCCTGGGCGAAGCGCTTGATTCTTTGGAAGCTGATTACGAGTTCCTTACTGAAGGCGACGTATTTACTAAGGACTTCATTGATAATTATATTGCTCTGAAACGTTCCGAGGCTCAAGAGGTTGCGATTCGTGTTCATCCACATGAATATTCTCTGTACTTCGACCTGTAAGATTGCTTAGATAAATAAAGCTTAAACGAATAAAGGTGTTCCGAAGCCATGGGAAGGGCTTAGGGACACCTTTTGTGTTGTTTAGGATATCTTTGGCCATTGATATGGCTACGGATATCCTCTTTTTTTGCTTCAGGGCTATACTAAACCCCGCTCAGGAGCGCCACAGGATTCTCTTATGATGAGCTCAGGCTCGACGCTGAAAGAGCTCGTGCCTGATTGATTGTTTATTAGATCATACAGCATTAACGCGGCTAGACGGCCGATTTTATCTTTATTTTGTTTAATCGTAGTTAAGAGTGGTGTTGTGTAATTGCAGGCTTCGATATCGTCACAGCCAATAATCGCGACGGTTCCAGGAACAGTAATAGCAGATTCCTTTAGGGCACGCATAGCTCCAATAGCTAACTGATCAGAAGCCGCGAATATCGCTCTGGGCAAGTTTCCATTTGAAATCATTCTACGCATGGTCTCATAACCGCTGGCTTCAAAGAAGTTGCTGCCGTTTAAGAACCAGCTTTCGTTGATCGGTAGTCCTAAATCTTCAAGTGCTTTGCGGAAACCACTTTCACGTATATTGGAGATTTCTGACTCAGAGGAGCTGCCGATATAACCAAGTTCTCGATAGCCTAATAAGTAAAAGTGTTCGACTACCTTGGTAGACAACTTAAAATTATCAGACATGATATAACCCGAATTGTCGCCTGACAGCTTTAAATCTACGCCGATGCATGGGATAGAACTATTATCCAATTCGCTGATGGAGGTTTCTAGCTCTTGTCCGGTAATAAGTAGGCAGCCATCTACATTAAAATGCAGACAACGGGCAAGATAATCATTAGTATCGCCACTTTGAAATTTTTCGTTAGAGAAAAAGATCAGGTCGTAACCTAATAGTCCCATTTGTTTTTTGAAGGAATTTAGGACTTCGATGAAAAAAGGGTGGGTAAAGTCAACGTTCAGCATTCCTGCAAAAATAACACCAATTAGATTCGATGATTTTGTAGCTAATGTTTTTGCTGAATTGGAGGGAGTATATCCGGTTTCCTTTATGATTTGTTGTACCCTAGTCTTGGTGTCTTCCGAAATATCGCTGTAGTTATTTATGATTTTAGATACTGTCGAAACAGAAACTCCAGCTATTTTCGCTATGTCTTTAATGTTATAGGCCAACTTTGGTCCTCCTTATAATGCGAAATACTCTATAATCTATGATAAAAGTATAGTTGAGTTAAGCTTTTTATGGATTTTCAAATATGAATTGCGAAACGTTTTCGTAAATGATTTTATAATTATATAGGTAGATAGTCAATGGGATCTTTGGTGTTCAAATAGAAATATCCTTGATTTAAAGGGCTTTTTGAGAATTTTAGTTCAAGAATTGTTCAAAGATAAAGAATAAAAAAAGTCTTTACAAAGATAAATAACGATGTAATAATAAAAACAACGAAACCGCTTTCTGTATTATAATCACTAAAGTTTCGTAATTTCAGGAATTAAGATGGTGTTTCGTTAAAAGGTCATACAAATCATCTGGGGGGTAACAAAAATGGTAAAGAAGCTTTCTGCGGTATTGTTGAGCTCAGCGCTAGTGCTCTCATTAGCAGCATGTGGAAGCGGCAACAACACAAATGATGAGGCTACTTCGGGCAACGGAACAAGCAAGCCCGCAAATGGTGAGAAAAAGGTTATTAAAATCTTGCACTGGAAACAAGAAAACATTAACAAGGTCATTACAGACATTAATAAGAAGTTTGAAGAAAAATATCCGGAATACAAGATTGAGTACACGACGACAGGTCCGGATGATGAATTTAAACAAGCACAAAGAGCAAGAATTACAGCTGGTGACGTAGACGTCCTTGCCGATTTGTCCGGTATGAGATTGTCTCCGAAAGATTGGACACCAGGTGCGAAAGTGCCAGACTGGCAACAATGGATTGATTCCGGTTTGATTGCTGATCTGAGCAACGAAGCTTTCGTTAAAAACTATAATGCGAATGATATTGCCAAAGCGGGTACTTACAACGATAAAGTGTATGCGATCCCAACCGGTAAAGTAGCGATGTCAGGTTTCTTCTATAATAAAGAAATTTTTGAACAGAACGGTTTGACTGTTCCAACAACATGGACAGAGTTCATCAGTGTTTTAGATACTTTGAAATCCAAGAGCATTGTACCAATCGTAGTGGCTGGTAAAGATGTATGGCCTTTGAAACTGCCAGTGTTCGGTTTGCAAGCTAAGATTCTAGGTGGCGGCGACCAACAAAAATGGATTGAAGGCGTTTGGAAAGGCACTTCGGCGTTCAACGATGCTGAGGCTGTAGAAGTATTGGATAAAATGAAGACCCTTCAAGATAACTACATCATCGATGGTTTCTTGGGTATTGACTATGCAACAGCACCTTCGTACTTCGCAACAGGTAAAGCAGCTATGATTGCTGACGGTACTTGGGATGCACCTACAATCGCTGCGGCAAATCCTGATGTGAAATTTGGATATTTCCCAATCCCAGCTACTGAAGATGCTGCTAAGAACTCATCTCTTGTCGGTAAGTACGATGTAACTTGGTATGCAGCAGAAAAAGGTCCGAACAAAGAAGGCGCTTTGAAATGGCTGGAATTCTTCTCTGAACCAGAAAATTACACGGAATATGTTAAGGCTGCCGGATTTGTACCCACACAAGATAACATCGCAACTGGCAGTGACTTCATTGATAACGAACTTGCCCAATACATGGCAGAAGACTTTGAACTTGCTTATGAAATCATTATGATTAACCGCGACAATGTAGGCGAGCACATTGCTGCTGAAGGTGTTCACACTGAATACCTGGCACCAGGCGGCGAATTCAAAACTGCTAAAGAACTTGCAGATGTACAACAAAAAGAATGGGAAGCAGCAGCTCCTAAATAAGCTGTTATTCCAATAAACAGACATCAACAACATACTGTGCACCATCATGTACTACAACATCGGGGTCTGTTCGTACAGACCCCGATCATTTTATTGAATTAGGATTGGGTAGGTGAGAGAAATGTATCCGTTCGGAAAAGGTATAAAAAGATATTTACCGCTTCTGCTGCTTATGATTCCATTATCGTTGTACGTTATTTTTTATTTTGGACCCTCTATGATGACGGTCATTTATTCATTTACAGATATTACTAACGTTCCAGGAAGCAAATTGAATTTCGTAGGCCTTGACAATTATTACAGTGTTTTTAACTCCGGAAATTCAGGCGAACGATGGGATTCCATTATACGAACAGTTTATTTCATGGTCATTGTTACAATCGTACAAAACGGTGTCGGTCTCCTTATGGCCGTAGTTATTAATCAGAAGCTGAAAGGCGATTATTTTTATCGCGCAGTTTTCTTTTTGCCGGTTGTGCTCGGTGTATCGGTAGTTGCACTGGTATGGGGCTTGATGTTCGATCCGCTAAGTGGTCCCGTAAATCAACTGTATGATTCATTGTTCGGATATAAAGATATGTTCTTTGGAAGCTTCACCCATGCGTTTGGTTATATTATATTTACGCAAATTTGGATGTACATGGGTTACTCCATGCTGATTTTCCTTGCAGGACTTCAATCCGTACCGAAAGATCTGTATGAAGCTGGATATATTGATGGAACCACGAAGTGGCAATCTTTTAAAAACATTACGTTCCCGCTTATTGCACCATCGTTCACCATTAATATTATTTTGTCCATTATCGGTGCGATGTCGACCTTTGATATTATTCTCGCAACTACGGACGGTCGCTTTAACACAAGAACGATGGCTTATGACGTGTATAAAGAGACGTTCCGTGGTTCTCTCCAGATGGGACTTCCATCCGCGCTTTCTGTGGTACAGTTCCTTATGATTCTGGTCTTCGTTGTATTTGCAGTTAAACAAATGCGTAAGAGAGAGGTGGAGTATTAATGAAAGATTCCAAAACCGCCAAAACTCTCTCCTATATTCTGATTGCAGTATTGCTTGTTTTGTATATCATGCCACTATTGTTTGTAATAAACATTTCATTCAAGTCTTTTTCGGACTATTTGCTAGACCCGATCGGACTTGTGAAAAGTATTCAATGGGATAATTACAAGGAAGCTTGGTTAAAAGGTAATTTCTCTAATTATTTCATTAACAGTTTGCTGTACACTGTTGTAGCAACAGTGCTAACACTTATCGTTTCGTTATTCGGAGCTTTCCCGGTGGCGAGAAATTATGTGAAGTGGAGCGGTTTTATTTATTTGTTCTTCTTGATGTCACAGTTCTTGCCTAACCCTATGGTTGCACAGTTCAAATTGATGCTTACCATGAAACAAGAGCTTGGATTTGTGGGCTATGATACGAAGCTGGGTTATATTCTCCTGAAAACAGGAGGGACAGGGATCGTCTTCATGATGTTCGTAGGTTATATTAAAGGGATCAGCCGTGAGATGGATGAAGCTGCCGGTATGGATGGTGCTGGGTATATGCGGTATTTATTCCAGATCATTATGCCACTGATGAAACCTGTTATCGCAACAGGTGTTATCCTGACGGCGATTACGATTTGGAATGACTTTGTAGGTCCAATCATGTATTTGCCAAGTCCGGAACATTATCCAATTACCTTCGGGCTTAAAGAATTCCGCGGTCAATACGGAAACAACTGGCCTATGTTGGCGTGCGGTATCATGATCGTATCTGCACCCCTTATCGTCCTGTACACCTTCATTCAAAAGTATATCGTTGACGGTGCATTGGCAGGTGCGGTTAAAGCTTAAGTAGATGTGTAAATGAGAGGATGGGGACAATGGACCGCAAAAAAATTCAAGGCTTTGAATTCACCGGAAAGGATGGGGAGTTCAAGCTTCAGCAACCGGATCATAGTAGTTTCTTATACTTCCCTCTAGTAAATGAGGGGGGAATGATGTCGACTGTAACCCCGAAGCTTCATGGTCAGGCGACGACTGGTCATAATACATTTTTAACACCGCCCTTATCTGTTGAAGATTTGCATAATTCACGCGCCTCACGTAATTTCTGGGTTTATGTCGAAGGCAAAGGTGCTTGGTCTGCAGCTGGAAACTCTGCTAAGCAAAATGCAGCGTTCTACACCTCATCTGCTGATGATGCAGTACTTGAGGCTGGATTCCTATGGCATCGTGTGACTCGCAGCAACTCTGAGATGGGTGTCAAAGCTGAGATTACCAGCTTCGTACCTAGCGGTAATGATAAGGTAGAACTTATGAAAGTTACGTTGACGAATACGGGAACAGAGGAGCTTACTCTTACACCAACGGCTGTAGTTCCCTTGTATGCCCGTTCCGCAGATGATCTGCGCGATCACAGACATGTAACCTCCCTGCTGAACCGGATTTACACCTCAGCTTATGGTGTTGAGGTTCAACCTGCACTATCTTTCGATGAGCGTGGTCATCGCATTAATCACACTTCTTACGGTGTATTTGGTGCAGAAGGTGATGGCAGTCAGCCTGATGGTTTCTTCCCGATTCAAGAAGAATTTATCGGTGAAGGTGGAAGTCTTGACTGGCCAGAAGCTGTTATTCTGAATGCTACGCCAGAGATTGGTAAAGGTGGCGGCGTGGATAGAGAGGGTTATGAAGCCGTTGGTGGTCTTCGTTTTGCTTCAATTACCTTGTCTTCTGGTGCAAGCCATTCTTATGTCGTAGTTATGGCAATTGATAATGATAGAATTAACGTTGAAGCGTTGATGAGTAAATATGGTACATCTGAAGCTTTTGATCATCTGCTAGAGGAAACTAAAGCGTTCTGGGCAGACAAAGTGAATATGGTTGAATTTCATACCGGCGACTCGGATGCAGATCAATGGATGAAATGGGTAACCATCCAACCGGTCCTTAGGAGACTGTATGGTAACTCCTTCTTACCGTATCATGATTATGGAAGAGGCGGACGTGGCTGGCGAGATCTTTGGCAAGACTGTCTGGCACTGCTCATTATGGAGCCTGCCGAAGTTCGTAGCCTACTCTTCAACAATTACGCTGGTGTGAGAATTGATGGCAGTAACGCAACCATTATCGGTCAACAGCCAGGTGAATTTATCGCTGACCGTAACAATATCCCTCGTGTATGGATGGATCATGGGGCATGGCCGTTTTTAACAACGATGCTCTATCTGGATCAGAGTGGTGATCTTGATTTCTTGTTGCAAGAACAGACTTATTTCCGGGATACTTTTATGAGTCGTTGTAAGGAACGTGATACTTCATGGAATACCTCTGTAGGCAGTGATCTTAGAACAGCCTCTGGGGAAATCTACAAAGGTACAATTCTGGAACATATTTTGCTGCAAAATCTAGTTCCATTCTTTAATGTAGGGGAACATAATAATATCCTGCTCGAGGGAGCGGACTGGAATGATGGCCTCGATATGGGTGCGGATCGCGGAGAGAGTGTAGCATTTACATCTTTCTATGCTAGCAATCTATTGGATATTTCTCGGGTGCTGCGTAATCTTAAGACTTCCAAAGGTCAGGAAACTGTTGAATTAGCGGAAGAAATGCAGCTACTGCTGGATACTCTTAATGAGTCTGTGGATTATGGTTCTGTATCAGGTAAGCAAGAGAGATTGGATCGATATTATGCTGCCGCACCAAATAAGGTGAGTGGAGTTCGTGTATCTCTCGATATTGATAAAGTAGCTGATGATCTGGAGCAAAAAGCGGAATGGTTATTTAACCATTTGCGTAGCAACGAGTGGGTACAGAGTGAGAATGGTGATGGCTGGTTTAATGGTTATTATAATAACGATGGTGAACAGGTAGAGGGTGAATTTTCTGAAGGCGTTCGTATGACGCTAACGGGTCAAGTGTTCCCGCTTATGGGTCATGCAGCGGCTCCGGAGCAAATTCCACACATTATAGCAGCTGTAGATCGTAATCTATTTGATGATAAGATTGGATACAGGCTTAATTCCCGTTTCGGTGGGATTCAGCAAAATCTGGGTCGTGCTTTTGGTTTTGCTTTTGGCCATAAAGAAAATGGGGCCATGTTCAGTCACATGACCATCATGTATGGAAATGCGCTTTACAAACGTGGTTATGTAAAAGAAGGTCATAAGGTCCTTGAATCTCTTTACAGCTTGAGTACGGATTTCGAAAAAGCGCGTATCTACCCAGGTATTCCTGAATATATTAACGAGCAAGGCAGAGGGATGTACACGTATCTAACAGGCTCTGCAAGCTGGCTCTTGCTAACCATGGTCACTGAAGTATTCGGTGTGAAGGGCAAGCTGGGCGATCTATTGCTAGAACCTAAATTAGTAAAAGAACAATTTGATTCTGAGGGCAAAGCATCCATTAAGACAATCTTTGCAGATCGTGAATTTGAAGTGGTCTATAAAGCCACAGGAAGCTTTAACTTCGGAGAGTACCAAACACACTCCGTTACGTTGAATGGCAGTGAGGTGACGCTGCAGCGCGGCTCAGGAAGTGCGATTATTCCACGTGAAGAGCTACTTGCTCTGCAGAAAGAGAAGCTTCACGTGATTGAAGTGACTCTGGCGTAATCATAACAAGATTTTATTAAAGACGTCTGCACCGTTATGAATAGCGGCTGCAGACGTTTTTTTGAAAGTTATAAAAACTAAGGTTCTTCATAAATGATATAATGGGACTAATTTACTTATTTGTTGAATGATTGAAAGGGGTTTGTGAGGGATGGGGTACAGGCTTTCAAATGGAGTATTATCTGTGGATATCGCTGATATTGGTGAAGATTATAAAGGGACTCGTTTTGACTGGACGGGGTTCATCACACAAGTTACGTTAGAAAAGGGTAACCATACGTTTTGTGTGCCAGAGAGCTTGAAAGAAGGCGAAGGTACTGGTGGAAGTGGACTATGCAACGAGTTTGGCATTTCCCGGGCAATTGGGTATGATGAAACGCCGATCGGAGGCTGGTTTCCAAAGCCCGGAGTCGGATTGTTACAAAAGCTGGATTCGCAGGGCTATAGCTTTCATAGCAAGTATCCACTAACTCCCTTTGCTATTGATATGGAGGTTAGGGTTGATTCGGTTACATATACTGTCCAGCCGATGGAAAGTAACGGATACGCAATGCTTTTGACCAAAACGATCTCTATAAAGAACGATCAATTGAAAATTGCATATGAGTTGCATAACAAAGGGGATAAGCCAATCCAAACAGAGGAGTACATCCACAATTTCGTAGGAATTGATGGCTTGAACATAGGTTCGGATTTTGAATTGCGTCTCTCGAATGGGCTCAAAATAGAAGAACCGGAATCTCAATATACGAATAATTTACTAGAGGTATCTGGTAATACACTTACTTGGTCAGAAGAGCCAGACCGATCCTTTTACTGCAAGCTGAGTGGCTGGGGAGGCCCGGAGGCTGAGTTCAATTGGGAGTTGGTCCATAAGCCTAGTGGAACAGGAGTGCGCGAGAGCGGAGATTTCCCAGTAGCACGAATGGCGCTATGGGGAGAACGCCATGTGGTCTCACCTGAAGTTTTTGTGAACATTAGTCTTTTACCGCATGAAAGCAAGTCCTGGAGCCGAACTTATCATTTTTTCACATCCTAATAAGCAGCAATCAAAGCTTTTATGTGAATAATTATACTTGCTGGTGTGTGAGATTATTGCTATCATAAGCGATATCCATATTGATAGGAGAGAAAGGGTGGGGAGTAGTTTTGAATAAGAGAGCATACAATTTTAATGCCGGACCGGCAGCGTTGCCGCTTACGGTACTGGAACGCGCACAAGCGGAGTTTGTTGATTTCCGAGAAAGTGGAATGTCTATCATGGAGATGTCGCACCGTGGAGCAATCTACGAATCCGTGCATAATGAAGCGCAGGAACGTCTGCTTTCGCTCCTCGGCAATCCGAAGGGCTATAAGGTATTGTTCGTACAAGGTGGAGCAAGCACACAGTTTGCAATGATCCCTATGAACCTGATTTCCGCAGGCCAAGTAGGTAGCTATGTTATGACGGGTAGCTGGGCAGATAAGGCTTATAAAGAAGCTAAATTGGTAGGGGGCGCTCATGTTGCTGCTTCTTCCGAAGACAAGAAATTCTTAGCTATACCTGAATTGAGTTCGATTAAAGCTGCGGAAAATGCTGCCTACCTTCACGTTACTTCCAATGAGACCATTGAAGGAACGCAATATGCAGAATATCCGGATGCTGGCTCGATTCCGCTCATCGCAGATATGTCCAGTGATATCCTTTGCCGGCCAATCGATGTCAACCAATTCGGAATGATCTACGCTGGAGCACAAAAGAACCTTGGTCCTTCCGGTGTGACTGTAGTTATTGCTAAAGAGGAATTGCTCGCAGAATCACCTTCTAACATCCCAACTATCATGCGTTACAGCACTCATTACAAAAATAACTCTCTTTACAATACACCTCCATCTTTCTCTGTATATATGGTTAACGAAGTATTAAAATGGATTGAGGAGCAAGGTGGTCTTGCTGGTATCCATTCCAAGAACCTTGAAAAAGCGGGTCTATTATATGATCACATCGATGGAAGTGACGGCTTCTACAGTGGGGTTGCTGAGAAGAGCAGTCGCTCCATTATGAACGTTACCTTCCGGATGCAATCGGAAGAACTCGAAAAACGGTTTGTTAAAGCTGCTGAACTGGAAGGTTTTGTCGGCTTAAAGGGACATCGTAGTGTGGGTGGCTTGCGCGCTTCCATTTACAATGCAGTTCCTTACGAAAGTGTTAAAGCACTTTCTGATTTCATGAACCATTTCCGGCAAACTCAAGGTTAATGAACTCTATCGTAAACCTTCCGCCTATGGGTGGAAGGTTTTCAGTTTGTTTGGAGAAGCTATGGTTATGCACTAGAGTAAAACATCTGGCTATTAAAGCCTTTAGAGAGGAAGGAACCCTATAATGGCACTCCATATCGTATTAGTTGAGCCGGAAATACCGGCCAATACTGGAAACATTGCGCGTACCTGCGCAGCAACAGGCACTCATCTTCACCTGGTTCGCCCGCTCGGATTCCGTACAGACGATGCTACATTGAAAAGAGCAGGATTGGATTACTGGCACGCTGTTAACATTGAATACCAC
The DNA here is from genome assembly GCF_002264395.1 of Paenibacillus sp. VTT E-133291. GTDB lineage: Bacteria > Bacillota > Bacilli > Paenibacillales > Paenibacillaceae > Paenibacillus_AQ > Paenibacillus_AQ nitricinens. The sequence continues at coordinate 5,382 of NZ_NFVA01000019.1, read as the reverse complement.
GACTCTTTTGCTGAGGTACTTGAGAAGTACAGTGAGGGACGTTTCTTTTATGCCACGACGAAAGCAGAAAAGAGATATAGCGACTTTGATTTTCAAGATGGAGATTTCTTTGTTTTTGGTAAAGAAACGAAGGGGCTTTCTGCTGAAATTCTGGAAGCGGGTAAAGAAACAAAAATGCGCATGCCGATGAGTGATGCAGTGAGATCGCTGAATTTATCGAATTCTGCGGCTATTATTGTATATGAAGCCCTTCGACAGCTGGATTTTCCTAATCTTGTTTAGAAAAAAGACATTTTTTTGTTTTTTTTCAGCAGGATTCGACATTTTAATAACGAAATATAATGAATGAGCCGAAATATATAGTAGCTACAAATTATTAGTTGAACAGGAGAGGTGTACGTTAGATATGAAACCTGCTGGTGTAGTTCGCAAAGTGGATCAGCTGGGTAGAATTGTTCTGCCTAAGTCCCTGCGTAAAAGGTATCAGATGAATGAAGGCGACCCGGTTGAAATTTTGGTACAGGGTGACCATATCATCTTGGAGCGTTACCGTCCAAAATGTGTTTTCTGCGGTTCAATGGAAGGTGTGAGTGAATATAAAGATCGTTATATTTGCGCTGCATGCCTCTCAGAAATGACGCAATTGCCAAGACACGCCTAGGAAGTACATATTTACACATTTAGAATTCTGACAGCCTATAGTTTTCTAAACAAAGAAACTGTCCCATTCGTAGACTTCTTCTACTTATGTGGCAGTTTTTTTGTTTCAGGCTTATAAAAAAATGCCTCAGAGCCAAGTGGCTACTGAGACATTTCTTGCTTATAGACCTTTTGTTTTGTCGTCGTTGTAAGATGAGGTAAGAATGCCGACCATAAATAACACAAATACGATAGTTACGATCCAAAAGGTTAATGAGAACGACATACTGGCACCTCCATTAGCAAATGTATTCGTTATCAAGATTATACCCTGCAAATTAATAAAAATAAACGCAAATGTGATATGTTACATAGACATTTTACTATAATCATTCAAAAAACAGGAAATTTGTCGGTACAGCTCTAAGATTTCCGTCTGAGGGCTTGTTGACTACTCTTCCGTTGAAGATGAGCGATGACGATCCTCCGCCATCCAGATTATAAGCATCCATGACGCCCATGTTATATAGCTTGTTCTGAATTTCCTCTAGCCGGGCACCAGAGCTGCCAAGCTCATTATAACCATCCGCTACAAGGATGAGAAGCTGATCATCCTTGTAATTACCGATTACTGTACGTGGCGCCCGATTGGGGGACGTTTTCCACTTTTCCGGGATCGGTACTTTGACGTTGTTCTTAAGTAGAACAGGCACAAAGGTTGCACCAAATACGGGTTCGAGTTGATCTAACTGTGCACGACTGTAAAATTTTCCTCCGATTAACTGTCCGGACTTGTTCAGACCTACGAAGCTGAGATCCTTGAATGTCGGCTCGAAACCATTGAGGTACTTTCCATCAACCACAGTAGTACTTAAGGGATAGCGTTTTCCGGCTTTATCCGCAAAGCCTCCAGCATTAATACCTGCAATAGCGCCATGACTTTGTACAGCGTGCATTGTGGTTTCTGCGCCACCAGTAGCTTCTTTAGCAAGACTCATCTGCATCGCGGTTGGATCCTTCAATTTGATCTTCAAAGCATAGGCCTTATAGTTACCTGGATTCAGCTTATACAGCTCGATTCTAATCCGGTCGCTGCTAAGGACCTCAGAAGGTATTCCAAGCTTGGCAGATATCCGGCGGTTATAGATAAGCTCAGGACGGCTCGCTTGATTCTTCGCTGTCTCGACCAACTTATTCATAGCAGTAGTGGTTCCTTTATATAGCTTAGCGCTAGCGCTGACTGCATCTATGGTGTAGGATGCAGTGCCTTCGGCTAGGGTTAAATCCTTTTTTAGGACAGCTGTTTCATTCAGAGGCCCTGAGATAGGTGCGAATTGTCCTACATCAAGATCCAGCTCGAGCGGTGGTCGATACCACCACATACATATCAGTAAACCTAAAAAAGGTGCGGTTAGAAGCATAAAGAAACGGTTCACTCTTTTGACTGGTGTCATCATTTAATCAGATCCATTTCTTTCTTCAAAGCTTCTAACTGTTTGCTAACCTCGCTCAATTGCGTATATAGCTTGTTACTATTGTCTGTTTTGGCACTTGCATTATCTTTAGTGAAGGTTAATAGTTCGTTAAAACTTTGCACTGTATTCTGCAATTCCTTCACTTCTTCAGTGAGAACGGCAATTTTCGACTCATAGTCGGTCTTAAGAACGGTAAGCTGCTGCTGGCTCTGATTGCTAAGTTCGCTCAGCACTTGCTGCTTTAAATGGTTTGTGTAGCTGTATACAGCATATACACCCATTCCAATCATCACGATCCAGAACAGTAAAAACCATTTTACGGAAGAGCCGCTTCTCACAGCAGCACGGCGCGAGTGTACCGGGGACGTTTCCGCTAGCGGTTGCATTTGATCACCTCGGGTTGGTCTTTTTTTCAAGTCCCCATTCTATCAGACTTTGACTAGTTTCGCAAAAATGTAAGAGAGTGTGAAAACTAGAAAAAGTAATTGCATCCTATTAAACTACTGCGATACAATTTCTATAGATTGGAATTTCTGATAGACGTACTCAAGGTAACCAGCGAGAGAATAAACGAACAAGTCATCATACTTCCTTGCTTGCGTTTAAACCGGAAACGCTGCGGCGCTTTCCTTTCTGGATGATTATATAAAGCAGGAGGTCTGGGCATTAATGATGAAGGTTTGGCAGGTGGTTATTGTGGGGTGTCATCCTACAAGTATGCTGGGGACAAAATTGATTTTGGAAGAGGGAGGAGAGCTTAAAGTTCTAGGAATGTATTCAACTTGGGACGAAGGCGCTTCCATCGTAAGGGAAAAGAATCCCGAGCTAGTGCTGGCAGATTATCATATGCCTGAAGGTAATATTGAGAGTGTGCTGTTAAATATGAAAAAAAGCTCACCAAACTCACATTTTGTCGTGATGACGGATGAAGACGGCAGGGATCTGCTACAGCCCCTCATAGAGCTGGGAGCCAGCGGGATATTCTCGAAAGGAGCTTCTCCTCATCAGCTTTTACAGCTGATCCTGGGTTTGCGAGTGGGTTTTCTTTCAATGCCGCTAGAATGGATAGAAAAAGGATCCTGGCCGATTTCGACGTCTAAAGGACTGGATGATGTTCTTCAATTGACGCAGACAGAGATGTTTATTATGGAGCGAATCGTTCAGGGGATTACTTATGATAAAATAGCGCTTGAAATTGCAGTAAGTCGCCGTTCGATTGACAATTACCTGCGCAAAATTTATGTGAAGCTTGATGTTTCGACGCGAGCGCAAGCCATTGAGAAATTTGCTCTATTTTCAAGACAAAACAGGCAAATCTACGCATAACCCAAGCTATACGACATAATGAAGGTAAAGGCGGAATATTCTTGAAATAGAAGAAAGCATATCACGTTAAATGGATAATGGTTCTCGAAGGAGGATAACTTAGCCATTTCTACTTGGTACTAGGGAAGGGGGATTTCGCATGCTTTACCAATTTTCTGCTCGCGCGCACACACTGCTATCGTCACCGCTTCTAAGTATTCGCACCCAAACACGGAGAAGCTCCATGATATCGCTTGCTGAAGAATTACCAGCGGAAGAACTGTTCCCATTATCGCTGCTTGCCGAAGCAGCCTCTACGGTGATATCTGCAGATGCAGGAGCACTTCAATATGGTGATCCTGCAGGGTATGGTCCACTTCGGGAGTGGCTTGCCGGGGATTGGCTCAGAGAAAAAGGGGTAACTGTTACCGAGGGGGGAGTTCTGCTAACAACGGGGAGCCAGCAAGCGATTGATTTGTTATCGCGGGTGTATATTGACCCGGGAGATCGTGTATTAGTAGAAAATCCGACATCTCCAGGATTCTTGCAAACTCTTCGGATGCAGGGTGCCATCATTATTCCCGTAGAGGGTGACTTGGATGGGCTTCATCCAGATCATTTGCGGAGGCAAATTGAACTGCATAAGCCTAAGATGCTGTTCGCAACACCAAGCTTTACGAATCCAAGTGGTATCCTATGGAGCTTAGAGAGACGGCGTGAGGTGCTGGGTCTTTGTATCGCTTATAACATCCTGATTGTAGAAGATGATTCTTATGGTGATTTACATTTCCAGAAGTATGGTGAACATTGGGCCACAAGATATCCATCCTTGTATGCGCTGGAAAATATAAGTGATGGCGGACACGTATTATATATCGGTTCGTTCAGTAAGACCGTTGCGCCCGCGCTGCGGACGGGCTGGGCTGCAGGCAGCCGGGAAGTGATCGGGATGATGGCTGCTGCCAAGCAGATGGCAGACTGGCAATCGAGCGCATTAAATCAGCGGCTCTTGCATCATTTGTTGGATGTGACCGCTTTTGACCTTCGTGAGCATATTGCGCAGCTGAACCGAGAATATAATACCCGACTGAAGTTAATGGTTGAACTGCTAAAACGTCCAGCTTGGAAGGGAAGCTCCTACGACCTGCCGTCAGGAGGTATGTTTCTATGGGTATCTCCACCGGAGGGAATGGATGTTATGGCACTGCTAAAATGTGCGCTAGGTAAGGGAGTGGCATTTTTGCCAGGACCGTTATGTAGTGTCGATGGCAGCGGAAATCACATTCGTCTTAACTTCAGCCATCCCGGCCGGGATGAGCTGTTACTCGGCATGAATCTGATGAGCGAGGCGGTTAAGGAGTTCACGGCTCGGAGTTAGGTGGGTGCTGATTAAGGAATCTGATGGATCGGACGTATAAAAGTAACGAACAGGTTGATGAGCGGTCATATGCGGCAGATAGAAGTGTGGGCAGATGAACTGGCAGATCAATGTATGACACACCCTGGAAGTCATACAGGACAGAGTGGTGCATTAGGCAAGGAGTAGAGTGCGGGGGAGGTCATTATAGGTGATTTCTCCCTATAACTGGCTGATTTATATTCTGGAATGGAGATTATAGGGAATCTCTCCCTATAAATTTCGGAAAAAGCCCTTTTTATGGAGCAATCTATGCATTTATAGGGAGGAAATCCCTATATCTCGGTTTTTAGCGCGTATATTGAGGAATTATAGGGATGATTTCCCCTTAATCCAACTTCTCACCTTGAGATTAATGCTTCGAAGGTAAGTTCTGTTTCTATGGCTTAACGGATTGGAACACAAAAAGCATCCCGTCGATGGGATGCTTTTTGATGTTACCTAGACATTGTTACGTGTGCATTAGAATAATAAGTTTAAAGTCCGAGTAAATGATTAGAACCTGATTAAAAGACGAAAATCGAAGTGAAAGATCAAAATCGAAGT
>NZ_NFVA01000204.1 GCF_002264395.1 Paenibacillus sp. VTT E-133291 | reverse complement strand
TAGTCATGACTAATATGTGAAACCCTTTATTATATCTGACTTTCTTAAATTTAGGTCTTGATAAACTGAGGAAATAAAGTACTAGACTGTCGAGGGCATTAAGCTAAAAGGCAGGATTGTTGAGTGTCAATGAACAGGATTTGAGTATTAGTTTGCAGAATTTATAGACGAACACTTCAATTCCGAAAGCGGGTGAATAACTTGAGAGTGCCACCAATGCTGGATGGAGCAAATGTTTGGATTTATACAGCAAACGAGCATTGCAATAATTACGGATATGTTTTGTTCGAAGGTGAAAACAAAAAAGTGGGTATCACTGCTTTCGCGGTAGCTAAATATGACGGTGCCAGAGGGTACTATCTATTCTCTTGCGACCTGGATTGGAATGTTATCGGTGACACTCTGCACGATTCACTACAGGAAGCTAAAGAATGCGCAGAAAACTCAAGCCAAATAACGATAAATTGGATTTCAATAGGCATTCATCATCACGAAATCTTAGTCGAACGTTTTAAGAATAAGGAATACGGCATTGAAGAATTACTGAGCAGATTAAACACCGCTTTAATGCCTGATCCACCAATAACTGAAAATTTGAATAGACTCTTAGACTTGGATAATGATTTAGAGATTATCCTTTATACCCACTCAGATTCTGAACAATATCAATTAGCGGTCAATGTATTGGATGCCTTCATTGATTTTTTTACGGAAAAATCATTGAGCTAATGGGATACAGATAGTTCAGTGAACTAAGAAAATGAGGAGATAATTTTAAATGGGACAAGGATACATTTTAGTGAATAAAAGCAAAGGAGAAATAATAAGCTTTGCCCATCTTTCAGCAAGTAAAGCAAAGGAATTAACCGGAAATCCCGTAACAGCAGCTATGACGACCTGGTAACTTTTGAGTAATATAGGCGATCAAATTAGTTTTTTTGAAGAGGAAAATGTATTGGACGATTATCACGATGTAACCGATCTGCTCATTGACGATTTGATTAAAAGACAGCTTATAAAAGACTACGGGATTGAGGTATTTGACCCAAATGAACCTGAGATGTTCATTCGGCGGCTGAGGAACACGTGGATGGATTGTGAAGCTAACGAGGAACGATAGCTCAATAATGACACAAAGGTAGCCGGTCAATGGATCGGCTGCCTTTGTTGAACTATACCAGCTAATAGCTTGTCAAGATTACCAGTAAAATGAACTTAAATCATGTGGTATAGTAAAAATAAGCATGACAAATAACCATCCAATCCCTTTATTTTGGAAGGTTATACCAATATAAAATGGTCAGGCAGTGCGGAAGGGTTTTTTACTTTTAAGGACATAAAGCCAATGAACCAGCTTATTTGCGCATGCAATTAAAGCTACTTTATGTGGCTTTCCTTCGCCTCTTTTGACGGCCATAACTAGCACATAACGAAGTTGCCGAGAACCACGTTTGGTAATTCGATTCCGTGTTGCCGTAAACTTTCCAGATGTGAATACACTCGGGTCAATGCCTGCAAAGGCTACTAGTTTCTTTGGATGATCAAAACAGTCGACTTCTCCAATTTCCGATAAAATGGTTGCAGCAATTTTAGGACCAATAC
>NZ_NFVA01000229.1 GCF_002264395.1 Paenibacillus sp. VTT E-133291 | reverse complement strand
GGGGAAATAACGAATGGCTCAAGATTTCAAGAAGATCGAAGTAGGCCCAGCAATCGTCGAATATGGTACGGGCGTAACGATGGTCAAATTCGAGACAACGATCGGTGGCGTCGTCTTTACATCGGAGACTACTTATCGCGAACAGAAGACGGACCAAACGGGCGAGACTATCGTCGGTAAGCGTGTGACCGGGCGTAATGTCAGCGTGACAGTACCATTCGGAGAGTACGATTTGCCGACTATTCCGAAGATCATGGCAGGCGCGGAAGTCGTAACAGGCGCAGCCGGTTCGAAGGTTGTCGTTAAGACTGGCGTAGGCTTGAACCTCATTGATACCGCGAAGAAAGCGATCATCAAACCGCTGGCGAAACTGACTGATCCGGACTTTTGGATTACGATACCGCTGGCGTACAGCGAGACGGATTTATCCTACTCGTTTAACAACGAAAACGAACGCATCACGAACGTAACGCTCCGGTCAACTCCGGATGCAGACGGAATTATCGCGATTTTAGGCGACGAGACAATCACCGCAACACCATAAGAATCACGTTGAAAGGGGCGCTTAATTGCGCCTCTATTTCT
>NZ_NFVA01000067.1 GCF_002264395.1 Paenibacillus sp. VTT E-133291 | reverse complement strand
GACGGTAAGCGTTTATGCGAGAAATATAAGATATAAAGTATGGCGTGAAACTTTTACTTTCTTATATTTTTAAAAATATAATTTCAAAATATAGAATGCGATCTATATTCTTATTTTATTGTTCCCCGTCAACGCGGGCCATAACCAGCTTGGATAGTGTAGCTACCTTGTCTTTAGCATTCTGCAAGGATTCACCCACAACCGCAAAATAAACTTTAATCTTTGGCTCGGTACCTGAAGGACGCAGGCAGAACCACGAACCGTCAGCCAGCAAATACTTTAGTACATTTTCCTTCGGCAGACCATTCAAGCCTAGCGAATAATCCAGCACCTCCGTAACGGCAGATCCCGCAATTTCTTGTGGTGCATTTGTACGCCAATCATTCATGATGCCTTGAATTTGCGCAACGCCATCCTTACCTTTCAATGTACGAGACTCCAGGCTTTCCAAGAAGTACCCGAACTGCTCATACAATTCCTGAAGGACATCATATAATGTTTTGCCTTGAGCTTTGTAATAAGCACCTGCTTCAGCGATCAACATAGCCGCAAGAACGGCGTCCTTATCACGGGCATAGTTACCTGCAAGATAACCATAGCTTTCTTCATAACCGAAAAGATATGTGTAATCTCCGGATTGTTCGAATTGAGTCATTTTTTCACCAATATATTTGAAGCCTGTTAGCGTATTAAATACAGTTGCACCATAATGAGAGGCTACAGCAGCCCCCATCTCGCTCGTCACGATAGTCTTCACAACTGCACCATTGCTAGGCAACTTACCTTGTTCCTGTAAACGGCTCAAATAATAATGAATCATCAAAGCTCCAGATTGGTTGCCCGACAAAACAACAAATTTACCTTCATTGTCACGAACCACTGCCCCCATACGGTCTGCATCGGGATCTGTGCCAATTAAGAGGTCTGCATTCAACTCTTCGCCCAGCTTCATAGCCAGTGTAAAGGCTTCGCGTTCTTCCGGGTTCGGTGATTTCACAGTGGAAAATTCGGAATCTGGTTGTTCTTGCTCAGGCACAACATGCACCTGTGTGAAACCAATTTTCTCAAGCACTTGGCGGACTGGCAGGTTACCAGTACCATGTAGCGGGGTGTATACGATTTTGAAGTCTTTTCCAAGCGTAGAGGCGATCTCTTCACTTGCAAGACTAACCGCAGCGACCGTATCGGTAAACGCTTCGTCATCCTTCTCACCCAGCCAGTGCAGCAGGCCTTGACGCTCTGCTTCTTCTTGGGAAATCCGTTTCACACCATCAAAAGTGTCAACCCCTAATATGTAAGAAATGACCTTTTCGGCTTCGTCAGGGACAAGCTGTCCACCTTCAGAATTATAAACCTTATACCCGTTATATTCAGGCGGATTATGACTTGCAGTAATGACAATACCGCCCGTTGCCTTCAAATGCCGCACGCTGAACGATAATTGTGGTGTTGAGCGCAGAGAAGTGAATAAATGAGCCTCAATGCCATTAGCAGCCAGTACAAGAGCAGCCTCAAGTGTGAATTCAGGCGAGAAACGACGAGAGTCATGAGCGATAACAACAGAAGGTCTTCCCTCTCCAGTATGCGTCTCCAGAATATATTTAGCGAAACCTTGCGTAGCTCTACCTACCGTATAACGGTTGATACGATTACTACCCGCACCAATTACACCACGTAGACCACCTGTACCGAATTCTAGATCTCTATAAAATCGTTCCTCTAGCTCCTGTGGCTCGTTCTCCAGCGCGCGCAGCTCCGCCTTCGTAGATTCATCAACGGAGGCGTTCTCCAGCCAGCGTGATAAGGTTTCTGCCGCTTTCGGGCTTAATTGAGTCATTTAGAATCTCTCCTTCTCCATGTATAATAAATAATTCAAAGTAATATTAGCTCAGAGCAAACATAATTTCCCCAGAGGCAACAACTTTCCCCTCAACCGACGCAGTAGCCTGTCCTTTTCCAATACTGCCCTTAAGGCGAGTAATCTCTACTTCAAGAGTGAGGGTGTCTCCCGGTACGACTTGACCACGGAAACGGAATCCATCAAGCCCGGCTAAAAAGCCAATCCGACCGCGATTCGCTTCCACCCCCAGAATAGCAACTGCACCCACTTGTGCAAGAGCTTCTGTAATCAGTACGCCCGGCATTACCGGATAACCCGGAAAATGACCTGCGAAGAAAGGCTCGTTGATCGTTACATTTTTAATGCCGACTGCTCGTTTACCCATTTCGATCTCAGTGATTTTGTCCACCAGCAGAAATGGAGGCCGATGGGGGATGATTTCTTGAATTTGATTGATATCCAGCATTATAAATAAAACTCCTTTCGGATGTTACTTCATATTATTCTTCGCCGAAATGCATAAATTTAGGCAGCTTCGGTAAAAACTATATTATCCTTCACCACCTGCAGAAGTGGAGGTTGAGATAAGGGGCTTTCTCCACCAGATGCGATAGCATGGCGGAGAGGGCCCTTTTTGCTGCCCGCGGCCCCCCACCATTATACATTTATCCGTATAAAAAAGAAAACTCCCTTAAGCAAGAAGGGAGTCGTTATCCTTTTAAATTATGGAGCAAAAACCAAATCATAGACATGTCTCCATGTGCTCCATTGTAGAACATCGCTAAACTCTTTTTTGCCAAGGACAACGTAACCGACGACCAGCCCGCCTCCAAGTGCAACTACGAGAAGCAAAGGAATAAGAATCCACTGGATAAGTGTCCATTTTGATAATCCTCGCCGCTTCGGCTCTTTCTTGTCTTCTGGTTTGTCTTCCGACTTCACCTTTTTCTGACGTTCCATTCCTTCACCTCTACCCGCGCATGTTATTGGCCAGACCTAGCATCTGATCACTGGAAGAAAGCGCCCGAGCTGCGAGTTGATACGTACGTTGAATCTGCATCATTTCTGTCATTTCTGTGGTCATATCGACATTTGACTGCTCCAGCCACCCTGAGCGTACTCCAATTCCAGACGCCTCACCCGCCGCTCTTTGTACAAAAGCCTGCTGTGCTGTAACTCCATCGGCAAGCATATAGAAATTCCCGTCCACTGCCTTTAAAGCATTCTGTGTCTTAGGTTCTACAATCATTATAGTACCTGCTACCCGAACAGGTCCATTCTCTGACTGTTTCGTTAATACACGACCGGATTCATCAATAGCTGCATTCACGCCCACAGGGACCGTTAAAGGATTACCTGTTGTATTCAGTACCGGATTCCCCGTATTATCTACAAGAACCATCTTCGTTGCATCGGTAGTGTCAGGCGTAAAGTGAAAGTCACCTTGTCTTGTATAAGCTGTAGTTCCATTGACCTGAACGCCAAACAGCCCATTACCCTGAAGTGCCAAATCGGTTGGATTACCCGTTTCTTTAAGGGGGCCTTCTTCCCAATTAGTCGTAATCGAAGGCACATATGTCCCAAATCCAATATTAAAGCCTAAGGGTGTAGCGCGACCCGGCTGATCATAGTCATCCGATTGCTGCTGCACACGAGTAAGCACATCCTCAAAGGAGCCCTTCTTGCTCTTATAACCATTTGTATCCATATTGGCTAGGTTATCCGCTATAATATCAAGCCGCTGCTGAAGGCTGGACATGGAGACTGCTGCACTAATCGTTGAGTTATTCATAGATCAAACCTCCTATAAGCTTTACCTGTAAAGCTCATTTCATAAGCAGTGCCTATACCCTGCCAATTTCAGTTACAGCCTTCTGCAAGCTGCTATCATAGTATTGAACGATCTTTTGGTTCGCTTCATAAGCCCTATATGCGGCATTCAAATCTACAGTTACCTGAGTAGGGTCAACATTGGAGCCCTCTAAATATCCTTGACGCACCTGTAAGTTATCAGTTGCATTGGAGTAACGAATGTCCGCTGCCGCTATATCATCAGCATGAAACACACCCTTACCATCACGCACAAGCTCCTGCGGCTTTGTAACTACACTCACACCAATTTTGGTCCCTGTCGGAAGTCCTGTTTCTGGATTTAATACATTGCCCTGCCCGTCCACTTTAAGGGTGTCCTGATTTCCTGTCAAGACGAGAGGTTTGCCAGTGGAATCAAGAACCTTGAAGCCTCCACTGCTCAACACTTCTCCCGTAGCTGCATTTACTGAGAAGCTTCCATTTCGGGTAAATAGGTTATTGCCATCAGTATCCTGCACAGTAAAGAAAGCCTGCGGACGGTAAATAACCTCACCCTCAGGACTTACATATTTCCCTGAACCATCAAAAGCTATATTCTGACCCGTCACAGGGTCGGCGACTTGCAAATCCGTAGATAAAGCAAAATCCATAGATTTGCCGCTCTCCCTTAAATCACCCTGTAAATATTGGGAAATCGACTGTTCTGCAAAAACCCCTGTATTAAGGCGCCCAACCGGTGTAGTGGTGCCATTACTCATAGCTGAGATCAAGACATCCGGAAAAGCATGATTAACACTATCAACCTGCTTATATCCCGTTGTATTTAAGTTAGCGATGTTCTGTGTTGCCGTATCGTGTCTACGTTGCTGCGCAACCATACCTGCGGCGGCCGTATATAATCCTCTTATCATGAAGGTAGTCTCCTTCCGAATCTAATGCTACCATTTATATCGGCTGCTTAGAACTTTTTCTTTACGACCTTGTCCAAATTGTCCAGCATAATTCCTGTTCCTTTTACCACACAGTGCATAGGGTCTTCCGCTACCCAGACAGGTACATGTAATTCTTCTGAGAGTAGCTCGTCCAATCCGTTAAGCAAAGCACCTCCACCAGTGAGAACCACACCCCGGTCAATGATGTCCGCAGACAATTCTGGTGGTGTACGCTCCAGTACCGATTTAGCTGCAGCCACAATGGATGAAACCGGATCCCATAATGCTTCCTTTACCTCTCCCGCCGTAATAGTGAGCGTCTGGGGAAGTCCGCTTACCATGTCCCGGCCACGAATGTCCATTTCGGATTTCATCAAACCAGGTCGAACCGTACCAATAGTAACCTTAATATCCTCTGCTGTCCGTTCACCGATCAACAATTTATACTTTTGTTTAATATATCTTAAAATGGCATCATCGAACTTGTCTCCAGCGACTTTAATCGAAGAAGCGGTAACGACGTCGCCCATTGAAAGTACGGCTACATCCGTCGTTCCGCCACCGATATCGACGACCATGTTTCCACTTGGCTGATAAATGTCCATTCCCGCTCCAATCGCAGCGGCCTTTGGCTCCTCTTCCATAAATACTTCCTTAGCCCCGCTACGTTCTGCCGCTTCCCGAATGGACTTTTGTTCCACAGATGTAATATTTGTAGGGGCGCATATCAGAATGCGAGGCCGTGAATACCAGGTACGACCGCCAACACGGTCAATAAAATACTTCAGCATCATTTCCGTGACTTCAAAATCTGCAATGACACCATCCCGTAAAGGACGGATCGTTGTTATATTTCCGGGTGTACGTCCAACCATGCGACGTGCCTGTTCTCCCACCGCAAGGACTCTCTTCGTATCACTTTCAAGTGTGACCACGGAAGGTTCATCCAGAACGACTCCCCTTCCCTTAACATGTATGAGCACATTGGCCGTGCCGAGGTCGATTCCGATATCCTTGCTAAACATAATGAAAGAGCCCCCAAAGTGTTATTTTAATTGAAAAACAGCAGTTAGTACTAAATTTAAAAATAACATACTTTAGGGGAACTACACAATGTTTTAAAGCTTAATATTTCCTTAAATTTCCGAAAATCTCATGGCTTTGATGCTACAGCAACCTCACGTTTTTTCCCCGTCGTTTTTTTATATTTAATTTTTGTGGCTTCTCCCCCCCGAAGATGTCGGATGGATTTGTGATATTCAAGAATGTGCTTCACCTGATCGGCCAGATCAGGGTTGATCTCTGGCAGACGCTCCGTCAAGTCTTTGTGCACCGTGCTCTTTGAAACGCCAAATTCCTTGGCTATGGTCCGGACCGTATGCCTGGTTTCCACGATGCAGCGTCCGATTTTGATCGTACGTTCCTTGATGTAATCGTGCACGCTCCCGCCTCCCAACTGTGGATAGTTTGGTACATTATATGAGGGGCGGGCTTATATATTCGCGCTTTCAAGACATGACAAGCCTCCGAGGGCTCATTTTATTTAATGGACAACCCAAGAAGCCTTGTTATTCGCATGACGGAACGTCGTTAGTCCTTTAAAGACATAAACCGTTTCTCATAGAAAAATAAGGCTCTTTATAAGCATACTGCTTACGAAGAGCCTTATTTACACACAAAAACAGGGGGCGAAGGCCCCCTGTTATAAATTTTCTTATCGTCCTGGCAGTAACTCTGATGGATTAACTACTTTGCCATCCTTGTACACTTCAAAGTGTACATGATTGCCAAGATCCTTCTCGATTTCACTACGACCTGCGGTTGCAAGCGTATCTCCTTGCTTCACAACATCGCCTTGTTTCACTTTTGTGTCACCAAGACTTTGGTACACGGTCTTCATGTTACCTTGATGGGTAATCTCAATGACCTTACCTAACACTGCAACATCTTCCACTCTAGTAACTTCACCGCTAAGCGCTGCTTTAACGTCGAACGTATTGTTGTCTTCACGGGCAAGATCGATACCGACATTAGGAATAAATTTGTCGTTATACTGCACCATTGCGGCAACGTGATTGTCCTCTGTACCATTTTCATCATAATACGGTTTGACTACTTCTACTTCACCTGGATTGGCTACTGGCCAAACCAGGCTTTCCGCTGAAGCAAGAACTTCAAGGGCATCTGGATTACTGTTTGCAGTACCAGCTTCATTGGTCGAAGCTCCTACTTGCTGTGATGTGGCGGCGGTGTCCTGTTTAAGCGGTTTTTGGCCGGCATCCTGATAGACCCACACCAAAGTTAGTATAATTGCCGCTGCCGCCGTGTAGACTGCTGGGAACACCCAACGTTTAGATAACATCTTGCTCCATGAAGAAGGTTTAGCACCTAAATCTCCCTGCGATTTTTTGAGAGATTCATCATGGTTTGTTTTGTTTTTGTCTTGTTCATTCATATGGTTATCACCTCAGTAACCAGTGTTACCGGGCTTCTATCTTTTATACGTATCTTTCAAGTTATTTTTTCAGAAGAGTTGAGATTTGCGTAAAAGAGATACCACTGTAATAGTGTTTGAGAATTTGAGTAGCCGTTCCGCCTTCCTTCGCCATCCCATTTGCTCCCCACTGGCTCATTCCCACACCATGCCCATTTCCGAAAGTAGTTATATAGATTTTGTTCCCTTTTCGCCCCCAACTAAATTGGCTGGAACGTAACCCTAGCTTCTCTCGCACTTCTCTTCCAGTAAAAACAGTACCTCCAATAGAGATTTGCTTAACCCTATGTCCAGTGGTGAGAGACAAGACTTCTACCGGCAATTCAGAGGAAGTAGAGATATTCTTTGTCATGCCTGATTGAGTAGTACCTTTTGATGCAGGGATTACTCTGTCGTTTAATCCAAGTCTAGTAAGTATTTCCGAGATGGTGAATGTAGATGTCACCGCATAGTTCGGGGTAATCTCTTTCTCCCAAGGACTAGTTACACTGCGCAGATAGGGGATCGCTGCATTCCAGTATTCTTCCGAGTTCTCGGTATATCCTCCACTGGAGGCGAAAAAGGAGGCCGTAATCGGCTGCCCTTTATAGGTCATAATGACACCGCGCGTCTCAAGAACCGCGCGCTGAAGCTTTGCGAGGTCGGCGCTTCTTCCGCCGAGCTTCCACTTCCGTTCCAGCGTATCCTTAGATACGTAAGCCTGATGGCTTACCGTATCTGTTACATCCGCCCCCGGAACGGGGACGCCGCTTCTGTCGCCAGCCAGCAGGCGGCGAAGGATAAAGGTGCGGGCCGCTACGGCCTGCGCTTTGAGCGCTTCAAGCTCAAAGCTGGCCGGCATCTCGGCCGCAAGCACGCCGCTGACGTATTCCTCCAGCGGCAACGTCTCTATTTGTCCGCTACGCGACAAATAGACAGAGACCTTCGGCTGCGGCGCTTCCTGCGCAGCTGCCTCCGGCCCCGCTGGTGCGGCTGGTGAGGCCGTTACCACCGGCAAAGCCGGAGGCGCCGGTTGTCCCCGGTGTAGCGGGACAATCACCAGTGGAATCAGCAGCGCCGCCAGAATAGGCGCTGCGAGCCAGGCGACGGGACCGAGGCGCCTGAGCCGGGAAGCAAGGGGACGCGAGTGCCAGCGCGTTGACTTGTTACGTCGCAAGTAGCGGAAATCTTTCATCTCTATGGCTCCTTCCGTGAGTCACTGTTGATTCTTATAGATATGAATTTACAGCAACTACTAGAACAATATTTGAGAGAAAGAGAGTCCCCTTCTCGTATCTATCACTATGCCCCGCGTTAAACAAAAAAAATCCCCATTAGATGAGGATTCAAATTTACTTTCTAATAATACAAGCAAAAACGCCTTCGGTGTCCCTATAAGGACGGTAAGCGTTTATGCGAGAAATATAAGGATAGTTTATAGCGTAGAACATATAAACTCTTATATTTTAAAAAAGAACAGGCCGCATCACTGCAGCCTATTCTCATCTAATGACTGATATTATACCCAAGTTGCTTGAACCTGAAAGCGAGGTTTAACCTCTTCGCTTTTGCTTGATTCGCTCTTGGCTACTTCTGGTTTAAGAGTTTCATCTTTCACTGTTTGCACGGCTGTGTCTTCCATGGAGATGCGCCAAATTTCCGCACCTAGTCCGGACAGCTTCTCAGCCAAATGTACGTATCCGCGGTCAATATGATGAGTTCCGCTTACCTCAGTAGTGCCTTCAGCAACAAGACCTGCCAAAATAAGCGCAGCTCCCGCACGTAAATCCGTAGCACAAACTTTAGCTCCGACCAATTGCGCATTACCTGTAACGATTGCTGAGCGACCTTCAATCTTAATCTCAGCATTCATGTTGTGGAATTCATCCACATGCATGAACCGGTTCTCGAATACAGTCTCTGTAACGACACTAGTGCCTTCAGAGCGCAGCAATAATGCCATCATTTGTGACTGCATATCCGTTGGAAAGCCTGGATACGGCAAAGTCTTCAAATCAACAGCTTTAAGTGGCTTGTCACTAATGACACGAACTCCATTTTCATCAGGAATAATGGTCACACCCATCTCTTCCATCTTAGCAATAACAGGTCCCAAGTGATCCGCGATTGCGCCTTCCACATATACGTCCCCACCTGTAATTGCTGCGGCAGCCATATAGGTACCAGCTTCAATACGGTCAGGAATCACATGATGTTTAACACCATGCAGACGTTCTACGCCTTCAATACGGATAACACCTGTACCCGCACCGCGAACGATTCCGCCCATACCATTCAAATAATTGGCCAGGTCGACAATTTCAGGCTCCTTAGCCGCATTCTCAATCACGGTCACGCCTTCGGCGAGTGCCGCTGCCATCATTATATTTTCGGTCGCCCCCACGCTAGCTACATCCAAATACACTTTGGCTCCGCGCAGGCGACCGTTACTTTTCGCTTCAATGTAGCCCTGGCCGAGACTAATCTCCGCACCAAGCGCTTCAAATCCTTTCAAATGCTGATCAATCGGTCGTGTGCCAATGGCGCAGCCGCCAGGCAAAGAAATTCTTGTATGACCAAGCCGTGATAACAGAGGGCCCATGACTAGAAAAGATGCCCGCATTTTCCGTACCCATTCATAAGGTGCTTCACAGGAAGTGATGTTTGTAGCATCCACCTGGATAATATCGTTTTGATATGTAACCCCTGCACCCAGAGATTCCAACATTTTTGATATCGTCATTACATCATCAAGCGGAGGTGCGTCCACAATGACGCTTACTCCTTCTTCTGCCAATAGAGAGGCGGCTATGATCGGTAATACGGAATTTTTTGCGCCGCTAACTTTCACGCTCCCGGTCAATCTGTTGCCACCGCGGACGATAAATTTGCTCATTTTCGGTTTCCCTCCGCGTCCATTATTTCTTAAATTATTTTTTAGATTAAAAGTAATTGCAAAAAAATTCGCATACTCCATCGATATGCCCATTCAGCCGGGCATGTTCCTTAAAGTTCAGTGTTGACATAATAAAACCTTATTATTCGACACTTTTTGACCATTGCGACCTATGACACTTATAACCAAACTACATATTCCTAAAACATATAGCGGATCATCCCACTCCAGCTAAGGTAATCCAGAAAGAATCCTGCAACAAAATGACCAAGTACAATAGCCAGAAGCAAGTGCAGCAGCCTTCCTTGAGGACTCTTGGGATATCTTATGACCAAATCCAGCTTAAGGTTCTGCAATGCCCACCAAGATAATACAACACTGAGCAAAGAAACAATCATTGAGATCATGCTGCTGGTCCCAGCGGCACTAGACCATCCATTGGACAATATATCCCCCATGTTAACCCTCCGTGTTCGTATTACTCGGAAATCGACTCTTATATCATACTTGCGTAGGGCAAAAGAATCCAGTACTTTTACAAATTTTTAAACAATTCAATGCCATTATCCAAAAAAATGAAGAAATCTTAACCTTTACTACATAGATTACTATAACAAAAAAAGCAGTCAAGCTTAGAGCTTGACCGCTTATATCCTACTGTTGTCCTTTACCAGTGGACACTTTAATCCGTGTAACAGCGCGTTGCAGCGCCAACTCCGCACGGCGGTGATCGATATCATCTTGTTTGCTACGAGTCTGGAGACGGCGCTGAGCGCGTTCTCTAGCAGCTTCGGCACGTTCAACATCAATATCCGTTGGCAGCTCGGCACTTTCGGCCAGCACTGTTACTTTATCCTTATGCACTTCAACGAAACCGCCATGAACGGCGATGGAGATCGTAACACCGTCCGATTTGACGGATAACGGAGCAACCTGAAGTGGAGTCACAAGCGGAATGTGTCCCGGCAAAATACCCAACTCGCCTTCGACTCCCCGTACTGTCAAGCTATTCACTTGTTTCGAATAGACGAGATGCTCCGGCGTGACAATTTCCAACAAAAAGGTGTTCACTTCCATTCCTCCTTAAAGCTTTACGAAGTAAAGCTCTCATCGAAAGCATTCACTAAGCTTTACGAAGTAAAGCTCGCTTCGAAAGCATTCACTAAGCTCAGTGTTACATCGATTTCGCTTTTTCAACCGCTTCTTCGATTGTACCCACAAAAAGGAACGCTGCTTCTGGAAGATCATCATGCTTACCGTCCAGGATTTCCTTAAAGCTACGTACAGTTTCTTTGATTGGCACGTATTTACCCTTGAAGCCGGTAAACTGTTCAGCTACGTGGAAAGGCTGTGACAGGAACCGTTCAACTTTACGGGCACGGGCTACGATAACCTTATCATCCTCACTCAATTCATCCATACCCAAGATGGCGATGATGTCTTGAAGTTCGGTATAACGTTGCAGCAATTGTTTAACACCTTGTGCCACATTGTAATGCTCTTCACCAACAATTTCCGGAGCTAGCAGACGCGAGCTGGAAGCCAGTGGATCAACCGCTGGGAAAATCCCCTTCTCGGAAATCTTACGCTCAAGGTTAGTTGTTGCATCCAAGTGAGCAAATGCCGTTGCCGGAGCAGGGTCAGTGTAGTCATCCGCTGGTACGTAAATTGCTTGAATGGAAGTAACGGAGCCTTTTTTGGTAGAAGTGATACGCTCTTGCAACTGACCCATTTCAGTAGCCAGGGTTGGTTGATAACCTACTGCGGAAGGCATACGTCCGAGAAGAGCGGATACTTCGGAACCCGCTTGGGTAAAGCGGAATATATTATCGATAAAGAGCAGCGTATCGCGGCCTTCTACATCACGGAAATATTCCGCCATAGTAAGACCAGTCAAAGCTACGCGCAGACGCGCGCCTGGGGGCTCATTCATTTGTCCGAACACCATTGCTGTTTTCTTAATAACGCCGGAGTCCGTCATTTCGTGATAAAGGTCATTACCTTCACGAGTACGTTCACCCACACCTGCGAATACGGAAATACCACCGTGTTCTTGGGCAATGTTATTAATCAATTCTTGAATTGTTACGGTTTTACCTACACCGGCACCGCCGAACAGACCAACTTTACCGCCCTTAGCATAAGGTGCAAGTAAGTCGATAACTTTAATACCCGTTTCCAGAATTTCGGCTTGTGTTGACAATTCATCAAATGTCGGAGCCAAACGGTGAATCGGGTTCTTAATTTCAGCAACAACTTCACCAGCGTTATCAATTGGATTTCCAAGTACGTTAAATACCCGGCCTAATGTCGCTTCCCCTACAGGTACCGAAATAGGTCCACCTTGGTCAATCGCATCCAGTCCACGAACCAGACCATCTGTAGAAGACATCGCGATACAACGTACCAAATTGTCTCCCAAGTGGTTGGAGACCTCAAGCGTTAGGTTAATCTGGCGACCATTGTCCAAGACGGTTTCAATTTTGATAGCGTTGAAAATCTCGGGCAACTGGCCGCGTTCAAATTCAATATCGACAACCGGACCCATAATGCTTACAACGCGTCCTTTGTTCATCTTCATTTCCCTCCTCGAAAGCTATTACATCAAGAAGAAACAACGTTGTCACCTTAAATGATGACAACCGTTTCTCGTAGAAATATAAGTGTTTTGTATAGTGTAGAACCTATACTTTCTTATATTTTAAGATTTTTAAGACTGAGCGTTCGCTCCGGCCACGATCTCGGTAATTTCCTGCGTAATTGCCGCCTGACGGGCACGGTTGTACGTAAGGGTAAGTTCTCCGATCATTTTCGACGCGTTCTTTGTTGCACTGCCCATCGCTGTCATTTTCGCACCCAGCTCACTGGCCTTGCCATCCAGAATTGCGCTATAAATCAAAGTTTCGGCGTATTTCGGAAGTAGCACTTCGAGCACGCCTTCTGGTGAAGGTTCATATTCGTAATTTGCAGACGCTTCATGATGCTCATGATTTCCTACGCCTTCCATAGGCAACAGTCGATCAACGGTTGGGATCTGGGTAATCGCATTGACGAATTGGTTGTAACAAACGTACAACTCGTCATACGTACCATCTACAAACTGTTGTACTGCCGAATTAGCGATAGACTTAATATCAGCAAACTTCGGCGCATCCGATAGCTCAGTAACTTCCTGTACAATCGGATATTCACGGCGGCGTAAGAAGTCACGGCCTTTACGACCGATAACGAACAAGGCGTATTCATCTTTGGATTTATGTCGCTCCGCGATGAGCATCGTCACCTTACGTAAAATATTAGCATTGTACCCTCCCGCAAGCCCTCTATCAGAGGTCACGATAAGATAACCAGTTTTTTTCACAGGGCGACTGACCAACATGGGATGCTGGACGCCTTCTGTACCAGCAGCAATGCTCGATACAACCTCTTTCAGCTTCTCAGCATAAGGACGGGCGGCAATAGCCTTCTCCTGAGCTTTTCTCAGCTTGGAGGCGGCTACCATTTCCATCGCTTTTGTGATCTGTCTTGTGTTTTGAACACTCTTAATTTGACGTTTAATATCACGCATGCTTCTTGCCATGATTTCACCACCTTAAAGCTTTGACGAAGTCAAAGCTAACTTCGTAAGCATCTTCTTGGCTTTGACGAATTCAAAGCCAACTTTATAAGTAATAGCCTGAGCTTCGGCAGAGCCAAAGCTCACTTCGTAAGATTCGTTTAGGTACGATCTATATTAGCTAGTAGCAAAGCCTCTTTTAAATTTATCAATTGCTGCTTTAAGAGCGGCTTCGTTATCTGCTGTCAAATCCTTGGTATCTCTGATGGATTGAGCAACTTCAGCAGCACTGCTATCCATGTAAGCAAGGAATTCCTTTTCAAAACGTTTTACGTCTTTAACAGGAATATCATCCAAGTATCCTTTTACAGCTGTGTACAAGCTAAGCACTTGATGCTCAACAGATAGCGGCTGATTTACACCTTGTTTCAGAACTTCCATCATACGTGCTCCGCGATTCAGACGAGCAAGCGTAGATTTATCAAGATCTGACCCGAACTGTGAGAAAGCTTGCAGTTCACGATATTGGGCAAGATCCAAACGGAGCGAGCCAGCTACCTTCTTCATCGCTTTAATCTGAGCGGAGCCCCCTACACGGGAAACGGAGATACCGACGTTGATCGCCGGACGCTGACCAGAGTAGAACAGATCGGATTCAAGGAAGATTTGACCATCTGTAATCGAGATTACGTTCGTAGGAATGTAAGCCGATACGTCAGATGCTTGTGTTTCGATGAACGGAAGTGCGGTTAATGAACCACCACCAAGCTCATCACTAAGCTTAGCCGCACGTTCCAAAAGACGGGAGTGCAAGTAGAACACGTCACCAGGGAACGCTTCACGACCCGGTGGACGACGAAGCAGCAAGGACAATTCGCGATAAGCCGAAGCTTGTTTTGAAAGGTCATCATAAATGATCAGTACGTGTTCGCCCTTGTACATAAAGTACTCGCCCATTGCGCAACCTGCGTATGGAGCAATGTACAACAGTGGGGATGGCTCGGAAGCCGAAGCAGTTACAACGATTGTATATTCCAACGCGCCATGACGGCGGAGAGTTTCTACAACCTGTGCTACTGTTGATTGTTTTTGTCCAATGGCAACATAAATACATTTCATTCCGTTGCCTTTTTGGTTGATAATCGCATCGATTGCGATTGCAGTCTTACCTGTTTGACGGTCACCAATGATAAGTTCGCGTTGTCCACGACCAATTGGTACCATCGCATCAATCGCTTTAAGGCCAGTTTGCATTGGCTCATGAACCGATTTACGGTCGATAACACCAGGAGCGTTATTCTCAACCGGACGGAATTCCGTCGTTTGGATTGGGCCTTTACCGTCAAGCGGCATACCGAGTGCGTTAACAACACGACCCAGAAGGGCCTCTCCCACTGGGACTTGCATGATTTGTCCGGTACGTTTTACTTGATCGCCTTCACGAATTTCCTTGTACTCACCTAGAATAACAACACCGACGTTGCTTTCTTCCAGATTGAGCGCCATGCCCACTACACCGTTGGAGAACTCTAGCAACTCGCCTGCCATTGCGTTTTCCAGACCGTAGACACGAGCGATACCGTCTCCGACTTGAATGACGGTGCCCACTTCGGCAACTTCGATATCGGCTTTATATTGCTCAATTTGACTTTTGATCAAAGTGCTGATCTCTTCAGGTCTGATGCCCAATATCCTCACCCCTATCTTCTATGCTTATCATTAAAGGATTTCTCGAGACGTTCCAATTTACTAGACAGACTGCCGTCATATAGCGTATCGCCGATATAAACTTTCAGTCCTCCCAGCAGGCTTGGATCCACCACATTCGTAACCCGGATTTTACGGTTTACGAGCTGGCCGAATTCTGCAGCTACAGCCGCTTGTTCTTCTTCACTTAAAGAATAAACGGAGTATACCTTAGCATCACCAATGCCAAGAGCGTCTCCTTCAATCTTGATATACGTATCCAGCAGTTCGGCAAAAATATCGGTTCTGCCTCGCTCTACTAACAGTTCTACAATGTTCATCACGATAGGAGAGATCTTATCTTGAAGTGCTGTGCGCAGCACTTTCAGCTTGTCGGACTCCGAGATGCGCGGTGCAAGAATAAACCGCTTAACCTCTTGGTCAGAATGTAATACTTCGACCACTGCCTTGAGCTCTTCTTCTACTTCAAGGGTAATCCCCTTCTCTACCGCTGCACTGTACAATGCTTTAGCGTAGCGCTTGGCAACTACCGTATCGCGGCTCATGATCGGCCTCCTACCTCATTGAGGTATTGGTTCACAAGCTGCTCCTGCTCACTGCTAGCACTAACTTCTTTTTTAAGAAGTTTAGAAGCAATACGAACAGATGCCGTTCCAATTTCGCTGCGCAACTCTTCCACTGCTTTATTCTTCTCGTTCTCGATATCGCGCACGGCCTCTTCTTTGACACGTGCAGCTTCAACTTTGGCTTGAGCCAAAGCTTGTTCAACCTGTTGATTGCTAGTAATTTGCGATTGTTGAATAATCTGTTGAGCTTCCTGGCGTGCACTGTTCAGCGCTTGCTTCTGCTCTTCCACATACGCGACCGCTTGCTCTCTAGTCTTCGCAGCTTCATCCATTTGCTGCATTACCAGCTCACGGCGCTTCTCCATAACTGCGAACAGTTTGCTGAACGCATACTTACTGAGCAAGAAATATAGAATCCCAAAGGCTACAATTGAAAATACGATGTTTGTCCAAACAATATCCACTGAGGTCACTCCCTTCCGTTACCGCGTCATGCGGACGTATACAAAAGTAAGGCGCGGATGGCATCGGCCGTCCCCGCCAAACCGTAAATACGGTTTATTAAGAAAACATGATCAGGAATGCGATAACTGTTGCTGCGAGCGGAATAACTTCGACGATACCTACACCGATAAACATTGTTGTTTGAAGCGCGTTACGAGCTTCTGGTTGACGAGCGATAGACTCAACTGTTCTACTAACGATCATACCGTTACCAAGACCTGCGCCAAGTGCACCCAATCCAACCGCTATTGCTGCTGCTAAAAATTCCATTTGTAAATATCCTCCTTTAATTTCGGTTCATAATGTGTTTAATGATATAAGATATCTCCCGCGAAAGAAAATCAGACGATAGCCGTTCTCTTCGCAGCAGTTCATTAATGTGCTTCTTCTTCGTGAATCGTCATCTGTGCGATATAAACCATCGTCAGAATGGTAAAGATAAACGCCTGTAGTGCCCCGACGAAAATACTGAAGCCTTGCCATACAGCCAGGAACGGAATACTGAGAATGCCCAGTTTCAAAATGACTGTAATCAGTACTTCTCCGGCAAAAATGTTAGCAAATAGACGAATAGCCAGCGCTACTGGTTTTGCCAAGTTCTCGATAATGTTCAGTGGCAAAAAGATTGGAAACGGCTCAATATAGTGTTTGAAATAATGCTTGCCGTTGAGCTTGATGCCCAGGAAGTTCATCAGTATAAACACAATAATTGCCAATCCTGCAGTGATATTAATGTCAGCAGTCGGCGACTTGTACCATAAGATCTCAACATGATCACCATGCGCCAAGTTCTTGGTTGCTTCAATCACATGGCCAAACACGGTTACAGGTCCATGTGCTTCAGTTACAACTGAGAAAGGCAATCCAAGAAGGTTGGAAACAAAGATAAACAGAATCAATGTTAGCCCCAAAGATATGTAAGGTTTTCCTTTCTTCAGGTCCATGGCACTGCTTATGACACCTTCAACAAATTCTACAACCCATTCCATAAAATTCTGAAGCTTAGATGGATTCTCAACCGAAAGCTTACGAACCGAAAGCATCACCAGTACAAATACTACTGTACAACTGATCAGAAGCATCAATACGGCTGATATATCTATCGGTATTCCCCCGACAAAGATTTTCGGCATCTCATGCATAGTATCATCCCCCTTTCTCTTTAATCTGGTTAAAGTTTGTTCTTCACACTCAGATATATCCCCGCAGGAATGGCGAGAAGCTGAGGAATGAACACGCCCGAAACAGTTGCTACCAGGGAGAAATGCTCAATCTTGACCGCGAACATGGTGACCAAAATTGCGAAGCTAATCCGTGTAACAAAACCGAGGCTGAAGGCATTCCCTTCGTTGCTCGCAATCGACTGCGTTACCCGTCGAACCTTGACGGCCAGATAACGAAAGTTTACCAATCCCGCCACCAGACCCAGAGTCATGCCCAGTGTAATATCCCTGGTCTCATGATGAAGCGCCCAGCCCATTAAGAGTCCTGCCATAAGGACGAGCGTAACTCTAGTGACGGTATTGATCATGGGAGTCATATTATCCATTCTGCTCCCCCAAAAATTTTTTAATTAACAGGACGACGTTCACAATTCCCAGAATCATTCCGGTTATAGTGCCAATAGCGAGCCAATATTTCGGACCCTCCATTAAGTCTTTCAGCCACCTTGCCGCAAAAAAACCAATAACAATGTAAGCGGCGAGTATAGTGCCTGCACTTCCAATGATAAGCGCGGTCTGTAACAAGCTGTCCCTGCTATTTTGTTCTTTCATGGGCTACAATCCCAACTAATTTTACTGAATTTCTGGAGTCTTTGTCAATTCATTGAACATTGCCCAAAAACCCTTGAAAACATGAAAATAATCACAGCAAAATGTTCCAAAACCATATAAACCGTACAGTTTGACTGTATGTTGATTTTAATCAGATCAGATATTACTTTAAATGAAATTATTTATTTTTTGTGAACATTCTGTGAAACTCTTCAGGACGTTCCTTATTTACACCGAAATGGTGCAAAATCGCATTGACAATTCGTTGGGAGGCTTTGCCATCTCCGTACGGGTTGGCGGCCCGACTCATCGACTGATAGAGCTCATTATCAGTCAAAAGAGCATGTGTCCGTTCATACACCTTCTCCTCGTCCGTGCCCACAAGCTCTAACGTTCCAGCGTCTATCCCTTCAGGACGCTCCGTCGTATCACGAAGCACAAGTACAGGAACTCCGTATGAAGGAGCTTCCTCTTGTAAACCGCCGGAATCGGTCAATATCAAGTGGGTATGCGGATAAAAATTATGCAAATCCACGACATCCAGCGGATCAATCAGCTTAATTCTTGGATGTCCACCCAGAATTTCATGTGCAGGTTCCTTAACTGCCGGACTCGGATGCACAGGATAAACAATGGCTACATCTTCGAATTCATCAGCGATTCTTTTGACAGCTCGGAAGATATTACGATGCGGTTCACCTTGCGATTCTCTGCGGTGAGCAGTCATCAAAATAAGTCTTTTTCCTGAAGCAAAATCCAAAACAGGATGCCGGTAATCCGGCTGTACGGTATATTGAAACACATCAGTTACGGTGTTGCCTGTGATATAAATACTTGATTCTTTTTTGTTCTCGTGTTTCAAATTGCTAGCTGACCAATCTGTTGGAGCGAAATGCAGATCGGCCAAAACACCTGTTAGTTGGCGGTTCATTTCCTCAGGATAAGGAGACAGTTTGTTCCATGTCCGAAGACCTGCTTCTACGTGCCCAATCTGAATTTGCTGCAGGAAAGAGGCATAACTAGCTAGAAACGTCGTTAATGTATCCCCATGCACCAGCACGATATCAGGCTTAACCTCTCTCAGCACAGGCTCCAAACCTTCAAGCACACGAATAGTAATCTCGTTCAGTGTCTGACGGTCCTTCATCACATCCAAATCATAATCAGGAGTGATTTTAAACACTTCTAACACTTGATCAAGCAGTTCTCTATGCTGTGCTGTGACACAAACAATGGATTCGATGTGCTCAGGATGCTTCTCTAGTTCAAGAACTAGAGGAGCCATCTTGATCGCCTCGGGGCGCACTCCGAAAATAGTCATCACTTTAATTTTGGACATAACCCCTACCCTCTCATCAAAAAATTCAAAAATTTCGTATCCTAATCACGAATTACTATTTACTTAGTTCCGTACAAACGGTCCCCAGCGTCGCCAAGTCCCGGAACGATATATCCATGCTCATTTAAATGATCATCAAGCGCAGCTACGTAAATATCTACATCTGGATGAGCTTCTTGAACTGCAGCGACACCCTCTGGAGCTGCAATCAGGTTCATCATTTTAATTTGTGTACAACCACGCTTCTTCAACGAGGTAATCGCAGCAATCGCAGATCCCCCTGTAGCTAGCATTGGATCAATTACGATTAGCTCACGTTCCTGTACATCTGTAGGAAGCTTGATGTAATACTCGACCGGTTGAAGTGTTTCCGGATCACGGAACAAGCCAACATGTCCTACTTTAGCAGCAGGGAGAAGCTTTAGAACGCCTTCAAGCATCCCTAGACCCGCACGAAGAATAGGAATAAGCCCAAGCATTCTTCCCGAAATCACTTTACTTTCCGTTTCAGTGACCGGCGTTTGTACCGTAATGGTCTCTAGAGGAATATCACGTGTAATCTCATAAGCCATCAATGTGGCTACTTCGTCAACATGCTCTCTAAAATCCTTTGTGTTTGTTCTTACATCGCGAATAAATGTTAATTTGTGTTGAATTAAAGGATGATCGCAAATCACCAATTTTCCCATTTTAATGTCCCTCCGGTAATTGTAAGTCTTGTCTATAACCTCAGAAAGCGCTTTTGCTTCTCAGTGGCTAAATCCTGTCTATTATAGCATTCCCTTCGCTTCATTTCACCTAGAAAGGCACTTGTACTTACATTGAATACTTTCCTATTGTATATCCTTGACCTGAAAGGTAATGATTGGCTGAAATACGCAACCTTCCACTTATAAAACTTAGATTATGTTGTGCAAGTTTTGGTTTTTCATACTATTCACACTCTTTTCACTATTGTTTATGAAAATTCCATGAACTTTCATAAACAATTTCATCAGTTTTCCATCCATTCCCCTATATAATTATGTGAACAATAAACAACAAAAAACCTCCATCAAACCCTAAAATCAGGACTCGATGGAGGTGAACTCATTCATTAATACAAATAAGAACTAGTATTTCAGTTCTGGATAAAGCGGGTACTGGTCCGTCAAATCAGCAACTTGACGAGCTGCCTCAGCCAATTTCGCTTCATCCTTCGGATTCTTCAGAACATTAGCAATAATACGGCCAATAACCACCATTGCTTGCTCGTCCATACCACGGGAAGTAACTGCAGGTGTACCAATACGAATACCACTTGTTACGAAAGGACTTGTAGGATCAAATGGAATTGCGTTTTTATTCACAGTGATTCCAATGGAATCTAGTACTTTTTCCGCATCTTTTCCGGTAATGTTCAGGTTACGCGTATCCAGCAACATCAGGTGGTTATCTGTGCCTCCGGATACAATGTTAATCCCTTCGCTGATTAGCGTTTCCGCGAGAACATTGGCATTTTTCACTACATCCTCAGCATAAGTCTTAAAGGATGGAAGCAAAGCTTCGCCGAGCGCCACTGCTTTTGACGCAATCACATGCATCAATGGTCCGCCTTGGGAACCAGGGAATACGGCTTTATCGATAGCAGCGGCCCATGGCTGTCTGCACATAATCATACCGCCGCGAGGGCCGCGTAAAGTCTTATGTGTAGTAGTTGTAACGAAATGAGCATGAGGAACCGGGCTTGGGTGAAGGCCAGCAGCAACAAGACCTGCGATATGGGCCATATCTACCATAAACAAAGCACCGACATCATTGGCGATAGCACCAAGTTTTTCGAAATCAATAATACGCGGGTACGCACTCGCACCAGCAACAATCATTTTAGGACGATGTTTGAACGCTGCTTTGCGCACTTCGTCGTAATCAATAAGGAAAGTATCTTCTTGCACACCATAAGCAACAAAGTTATATAGCAAACCGGAAGCATTGACTGGACTACCATGTGTTAAATGTCCGCCATGTGCCAAGTTCATACCAAGAACCGTGTCACCCGGCTTGAGCGCCGCCAAATAAACAGCCATATTCGCTTGTGCTCCGGAATGCGGTTGTACGTTAACATGCTCCGCACCGAACAATTCTTTTGCACGATCGCGTGCCAGATTCTCAACGATATCAACATCTTCACAACCACCATAATAACGTTTGCCTGGATAGCCTTCAGCATATTTGTTCGTAAGCACCGAGCCCATAGCTTCCATTACGGCTTCGCTAACGATATTCTCTGAGGCAATAAGCTCAATGTTGGCACGCTGACGTTTCAGTTCCAATTCCATCGCTTCCAGTACTGCCGGGTCACTCTTACGTAATTGTTCCATGTTCTTATTTCCTCCCTAGTGTGTGTAGATATGTTGTATTTAAGTAGAAACGATTTACCTGCTAGACAGAAGCTAAGGTCAATGTTTCTGCAAAAAATATAAAAATAAAGTTCATTAATCGCAAACCTGTGAGCCGCTTTGTTCTGGGGCGCGATATACCGCACGTTCACCGCCAATAAGTGGAGGTCTGGTCCATGCCGCATTCACTCTGGCTGCTCCAATGTATCTTAGAGACGGACGAAAAGGAACAGCTACCCGTCTTAAATGCATTCCTATCAGCGTCTCACCAATGTCTAGACCAGCATGAGCATCAATCGTTTCCGCCAAAACAGGATCTTTCATAGCGTGATAGGCAGCCGCAGCCATCGAACCGCCTGCACCTGGTATAGGTACAGCTGAAACTTCATTTAACCCAAGTGACTCTAGCAAAGAGCGTTCCATTACAAGCGCACGATTCAGATGCTCGCAGCACTGATAAACGAGATGAAATCCTTTGTCCGCTGCGACCAAACGAGCCCCTTCAAGCAGCTGCTGTGCCACTTCAAGCGCACCACCGGTTCCAATCCGGACACCAGCAACCTCACTTGTACTAACTCCAAGGACAACAATTTTACCAGATCCGAGGTTACCAGCTTCCGCCAGCTCCCTTAACACAGTGACAGTAGCTTCAGTTAAAGATAACTCCACAACTTTGTCCATCACCCTACCTCCTCAAGCTTCAAACAAGCTTCATTTAAACAAAAAAGAGCAGTCCGCAGGTAGCTGCGGATTTGCTCTTTTGCCCAGGCGACCGGCCGTTTATTCCGATGCTCCATCGTGGTTTGATCCACATTTGTCGCCAGTTACATCGGAACCGATTAGTTGTAACTTCATCTTAAAGCAAAGCGGACTGAAAATCAACCATTTACAAATGGCGTAAGGATTCCAGTTTATCTAATAAACTAAACAACGAAGTGCGAATCTCTGCAGCAGTAAGCTCATAATCTTCACGCGTACCCCCGAATGGATCAGAAATATCAAAGCTTGGGATACGCTGGCGGATTTCAATCATTCGTTGTAGATCTGTTGCGCTCGGTTCACCACCTAGAGCTATGCTTAACTCAGCATCCGCGTATAGGCTGTCCAATTCTTTAATATCCTCAGTCACAGCTTCTTCATTATGCACATATTCCTTCAATGTATATGTTTTCGATACGGCATCCGGAAAATACTGCAGCAAATGCTGCTTATGTCCACTGGTCAAGGTAAGCACAAGATCGGCCCATGCAACGGATTGCCCCGTTAATTGCGACGACTCTAAATGATCATGAATGCCTTCTTCCTGCAAAATAGCTGCAGCATGTCTCGATATAGAAGTACCAGAAATGGCAGATACACCTGCAGACCGCACTTCCAGGTCGATTCCACGTTCCTTCGCGAGCTTTCGTAAAAGCCCCTCAGCCATAGGACTACGGCATGTATTACCGGTGCAGACGAATAAAATATGCAGCATGCTTTTGCACCCCCATGAAATTAAAATATGGTAATGCCGTTATTGTATCAAAAGATGAATAACAAGCCAAACCCTAATAAAATAGCCCCGCCCAGCGCTTCTCCATATTCCCCGAGTCCACGACTGACATGCCGCCCAAGAAGTAAGCCGACAATGGACATTAGACCTCCACAGACACCAAAAGCCAGTATGGTCAGAAGCACACCATTCACAAACATCCCTAAGGATACCCCAACAGAAAATGAATCTACACTAACACTGAGTGAAAGAAGCAGCATTCCCCATAAGGTTCGGTGATTCATAGCTCGCGTACCTACCACTTCCGGACGAAAGGAGTTATACACCATATGTCCGCCTAACAGCACAAGCAGCCCTCCGGCGGCATAAGTCGTTACTTGACCTAGCAAATGTCCGACATAACTTCCCGTTAATAAACCCAGAAGAGGCATCAGCATATGAAAAAAAGCAATGAGCACACTCATTTGTAGAATGTGCAACAGACGAATCCCTTTCATCCCAATGCCTACACCGAGGGAAAATGCATCCATCCCTAATGCAATCGCCATTATAGCAATCGTAACCGTCTGCCCCCAACCGGCATATACATCTCCTATGCCCATGCTTAACCCCCCAAGTCCGAAATATCTTGTACAACAACGATATGCGGACAAGGGGGTAATCATGACTTCATAGGAGATTCCAAATTTGAAGAACCGGTGTTAAAGCTGTAAAGAAGGGGCACCGTGGCTATCCGGCGTCAATGACAGAACCACCGGCTGCCTTCATAAGCCGGTTCATAATGGCAGCGCCGAGGCCTGTATACGGACAAGCCTCGGCCAAGATGTATGTCGCTCCCGCTTCATCGAAGCGCCTCAGCGCGGCATATAGGGAGCGTGCCCCTTCCTCCGGCGAGGATAACGAGCCGAGGGAAAGGACACAGGCGGCAGGGGCGGCGGGATAAAGGGACTTATGCTCCTCGAAGAGGAGCAAGCCCGTTACCTCGCCGCTCAGCTGCGCCGCCTGAAGTAGACTCGCGGCTTCATCCGCAACACGTTGCGGAGAAGATCCGCTCACCACACCGAGCCAGCCGCGCGGCGCATAGTGCGTGTACTTCATGCCCGGTGCGCGTGGCGCCAAGCTGTCGGAAACAGCTTCTGCACCGTGGTACACCCCCGGTTCATTGGCCGCTGGAGCTTCCGCTGCTGCGGAAGTTCCGGATTCTTTAACCACAGCTGGCTCAGCAGCAACGGCTTCCGCCCCCACTACAGCAGCTAACTGCTCCGTAGTAATCCCACCAGGGCGCAGCACGGCAACCTTTCCATCAGGTTGCACCTGCACCACAGTTGACTCCAGTCCGACTCCAGCGGCGCCGCCATCAAGTACACCGTCAATGTATCCGGCCAAGTCTTCCATCACATGTGAAGCTAAAGTCGGACTCGGACGACCTGAACGGTTAGCACTAGGTGCCGCAACGGGACAGCCCGCTGCACTGATCAGCGCCAAAGCTACCGGATGGTCAGGCATACGCACACCTACCGTGTCCAGCCCTGCCGTCACACAGGGTGACAAAACACCCTCACGAACAGGAAGCACGACTGTCAGTGGTCCAGGCCAATAAGCATCCATCAATACCGCAGCCGTAGGATGCACTTCTGTAACCAGCTCGTCCAAAGCTCCTGAATCGGCAATATGAACGATTAGAGGATTATCAGACGGTCGCCCTTTTGCCGCAAAAACAGCCTCAACTGCCGCAGTATTCCGTGCATCCGCACCAAGTCCATAGACCGTTTCGGTCGGAAAAGCGACCGTTCCACCTTCACGAAGCATGGTTGCCGCCTCCACGATGGCTAACTTATTCTCCTCATTAGGCTGAAGTACAACGGAATCCGAAGCTGCATCTTCCAACAAATCCAGTTCCCAATATACAGTCTTATTCCTATTCCCACTCCGCCGTTGAACGGCGAATAAAGGGTCATGTGGTTCATTCATTCTCATCACAGGCTTTCTACAGGATATACATTGAACAATAGCTTTTCTTGCAATCTTAGGATAAATACTCTGGATATTCATTAACTCTGATCTTACCAAAAAGCGGCCCCAATGAAGGCGCCGCAGTCGATCTGCTTATGAAATAGTAACATATCTAGGTTCAAAACTATAGACCATTTCCACAAAACCAAAGGGCTAGCATCAGCATTACGACCATAATCCGCTAATCCAGTTCCAAAGGTTTTGCAGCAGTTCCCAAACGAAGAACCGTACCTCTGGCTCTGCGGAATCTGCTGCCGCAGCATCCTTTGCCGAAGAATCTGCTTGTACAGCTGTCCCTACTGCTGGTTGTGCCTTAGCTCCACTCTCTGCCCCGGCAGCCGAAACCGTCTTCACCGCTTTGTTAGCAGCAGGTGCTGCCGCATCTCCGGAACCCGCATCGATAAAGCATAGTGGCGGAAACAGTACACACCACCAATTTTGTCCCTTGCCTTCACCCAGTGTAACCCGCACAGCCTCGTACTCTCCGGCAGGGTAGACCGTACCACCGTATAATTTAGTCGGAAAAGGAACTACACCGAGCTCCACGTTATAGGAATACTGAATGCCTCTTTTCTCCAGCTCCGATCCAACCAATGCATTTAGCTCTGGTAGATGAGTTCTAATTAAAGCGCGTGCCTGCTCTAAGCTCTGCGGGTCCTCAAGTGCAGTTACCCACTGGTTCATTTGCTCCACGATTGTATCGCGGATCTGCCGCTTCACTAACTGATCCTGCGTTCCATCCGAATTCGCCAAAATACGCAGCCGGATAGAATCCTGTGGAATCGTTACTTCGGCTACTGCTGCATCGGTTTTTTGACCTTCCCAGGCCATGATAACGATCATGAAAAAACAAATTAAAATGGCAGTATACTTAAAAGTTACACGTAAGGAATCTCTTTTATCCATATGATTATCGTTCATTTGTAGCAGCCCCTCTCCTCTTAACACTCATGCTAGTAGTATGTCCAGAGATGAGAGACTACAAACCTATGAATCTATTAAATCTATAACTTCATGGGAATCGCGTTAGGCAATTGCAAATCATCCTCAACATCCCGTCCATATAGATGCACACTCATCACAATCCCCATGCAGGCCATATTGATTAAAAGTGATGTGCCTCCATAACTGATGAACGGAAGTGTAATTCCAGTAAGCGGCATTAGGCCGATAAAAGCTCCAATATTCTCTAAGATTTGATATAGCAGCATAGCTGTAATTCCAATAATTAAAAACGGACCGCTGCGCTCCCTACTCTCTAGAGCAATCAGTATCATCCGATGGAGCAAAATAAAGAAGAGCAGCAGCAGCAGCGCTGAACCTACGAATCCAAACTCCTCTGCAACCTGCACGAATATGGCATCCGAATACGTATATGGAACACGGTTACTCTGCACAGAGCTTCCTTGCATGTACCCCTCGCCGTTCATCCCTCCGGAGGCAATAGCCACTTTAGCATTTTTCGTGTGATAGCTTGCATCATCTGACGCCAAATCAGGTACGAGCCAAGGATCAAAACGATCCACTAAATGCTTCCTGCCAAGGGTCTCCTCAAAGAAATATACCGCTTCATCATGATAGTGAATATAGCTCAGAATTCCTGCAAGACCCAATCCGCCAACGATTAGTAATCCGATGAGTGCATGTGAAATTTTGATATTCCCGATCCATAGAAGACCGATTAATATTACGATGTAGCTTAGCGCATTTCCCAGATCATTCTGTACAATAACTATCGTAAAGGGGAGCAATGTAAGAAGCGCCAGTGGGACGACTCCCTTCCAGAAGGTTAGCGTGGCTCCTTGTTTACGGACCAGTATGGATGCGAGTAAAAGAATCAATATCAACTTAAAAAGCTCCGCAGGTTGAAAACTAAGTCCACCTATCTCTAGCCCTAATTGCGCACCGTTCTTTACCTTTCCAAAAAAACTAACCGACACTAGCAGACCAATACCGAAGATATAAATATAAAGAGCATATTTAACAAATATCCTATAGTCCACGAAGGTAAGCACAAAAAACGCTACAAACCCTACAATGTAGTATTTAAGCATTTGTAGATGGAACCCATCTAGCTTCTGAACTAATCTACCATTAGTCACGCTGTATATCGAAAGAATACTAATGACCATGAGCATAACTAGAACAATAAGAATCACGCTATCGATCTTCTTGAGCTTTTCAAGCATACGCAAACTCCTTACTCTATTAAGGTTCCAACCATCCTCACCTGAGGAAAGTCTCTCCTTTCTATTGTAGAGCATTCAAGGCCGCAATTCCAAATTTATGTAATACATCCGATATCAGAGATTCACTTCCAAAATAAAAAACCGCCAGTTCCCATCCTTAAAAGATGAGTTTCTGACGGTTATATTGTGATTTAGTGATTAAACCTGTTTGGCGGCTGCATAAGGAGTAGGCTTAGGTAAATCTTCCTCTACATCTTGCCCATGCAGACGCACACTCATTACCAGTCCAATGCTGGCCATGTTGATAAGCAGAGAGGTACCTCCGAAGCTGATGAAAGGCAACGTGATACCTGTCAATGGCATCAGACCAATAAACGCGCCAATATTCTCAAAAATCTGATACAGCATCATCGCGACAATGCCGACGATCAGAAATGGACCTGCTCGATCTCTGGCTTCCAGCGCAATCAGGATCATTCGATGAATCAGGATAAAATATAGTAGCAGCACAAAGGCAGATCCTACGAATCCAAATTCCTCGGCAATCTGTACAAAGATGGAGTCTGAATACGTATAAGGCACGCGATCCGTCTGTACAGAGCTACCATTCATGTAGCCCTCGCCACTCATCCCACCTGAGGCAATCGCAAGCTTGGCGTTCTTGGTATGATAAAGAGCTTTCGCTGTCGCTTTATCCGGAACAAGCCATGGGTCGAAACGTTCAATCCAGTGCGACCGGCCAATATCATTAAGGAATGTTTTAATTTCGTCATGATAATGAATATAACTCATAATCCCCGCAATCGCAGAGCTTGCTACAATCACCAGCGCGATTAATGCGTGAGTGTACTTAATATTTCCAATCCACAACAGACCTGCAAGAATCACAATGTAAGACAAGGCATTCCCAAGGTCATTCTGTGTAAGCACAATAAGAAACGGAAATAAGGTTAAGAGGCCGAGCGGCACAACATCCCGCCAAAACAAGAGTTTACTTTTATTCTTACGCACAAGCATTGCTGCCAGAAATAGAATCAATATTAGTTTGAATAGCTCGGCAGGCTGAAGGCTCAGTCCTCCAGGGAGGGACAACCAGCCTTGGGCATTATTCTTGGTCTCGCCCAAAAAGCTAACGAGGACCAGGATACCTATCCCAAACAAATAAATATATAGCGCGTATTTCACTAAAATTCTGTAATCTAAAAAGGTCATTCCAATAAAAGCAATAAAGCCAATTGCATAATACATCATCATACGGATATGATGTCCGTCCAGCTTTTCTCTTCCATGAGTCACACTATATATGGCGAAGATGCTGACAGTCATGAGTAATAACAGAACGACTACGATAGCACCATCAATTTTTTTAATCTTCTGAAGCACGTTCTGCCTCCCTACTCTAAATCTGGGCTTTCTTTTATGGTTCACCAAGAAGTCCGGTTAAATTCTATTGTAAAGGAAGTCGGGTTGAAAATACAATTTTACTCCCCGATCAACAGGAGTCCCTTGCACAGCAGGCAGTATTATCGTGCTATACCTAGCACATGACGTGGAATTCCAGCCAGATCATTAATGGTGATGATCTCTTTCCAATGGCCCGCCGCTTCAAGTAGCGCGGCCACTTGCTCGGCTTGCCCGAAGCCGAGTTCAAAGCCAATCAGGCGCGGCGGTGCCGGGAGCAGCGCCAGCTGCTCCATCATGCGGCGGTACGGGTCCAGCCCGTCCGCTCCGCCATCCAGCGCAGTGCGCGGCTCATGGTCGCGCACCTCACGCTGCAGCCCGGCGATATCCTCGCCGGGAATGTACGGCGGGTTGGAGACGAGAATTTCCGTCTCCATCCCCGCGAACGGCTCGAGCAGATCGCCGAGCCGAAAGTCCACGGCTGTGCCGGAGCGCATCGCATTGCGCTTCGCCACAGCTAGGGCCTCCGGCGAAATGTCGCCGGCGCAGACCCGCCACGCCGGCGCTTCCGCCGCCAGCGTGACGGAGATCGCTCCGCTGCCGGCGCCGATATCGACGGCGGTCAGCGGCCGTACGGCGCGTCCACTTTCCGCGCCGCCCGCACGATCTTGCGCTGCTGCTAACGAAGCAGCGCCTTCTTCCTGCGCCAGTTCACTCGGCGCAACCGTACCGTCCGGCCAGAGCTCCGCGCCGTACCGCAAAATCGCCTCGACGAGCAGCTCCGTCTCCGGCCGTGGAATAAGCACATCCGGCGTCACTTCAAAGGGACGCCCGTAGAATTCTTGCTCGCCGATGATATATTGCACCGGCTCACCCTTACTCCGGCGGGTAACTCCCGCCTCCCACTTTTCCTTGACCGCAGCTGGAAAAGAATCCGCCAGCGCCATATAATACGCTGCCCCGGACAAGCCAAGCACATGCTCAAGCAGTAATTGCGCACTACGCTGCGGCTCATTACAACCGCTCTGGCTCAAAAAAGAAGAAGCCTCCGCAAAGGCTTCCCGGATGCTTTTCACTTCCGACATGACAAATACGCCATCGTTCAAAGCATTATTATCCATTGTCCATACTATCCATCAAATCAGCTTGTTCAGCAATTGAAAGAGCCGAAATAATTTCAGTGATTTCTCCGTTCATAACCTGCTCCAAACGATGCAGTGTCAAGCCAATACGATGATCTGTAACCCGGCTCTGCGGGAAGTTATACGTCCGAATACGCTCACTACGATCACCCGTACCTACTTTGCTCTTCCGTTCACCAGCATACTTCGCTTCTTCTTCCTGCCGTTTCATATCAGAAATACGGGCACGAAGCACTTGTAACGCTTTATCCTTATTGGAGTTCTGTGACTTACCATCCTGACAGGTAGCAACGATGCCTGTAGGTACATGGGTTACACGTACTGCAGATTTGGTTGTATTTACAGACTGTCCGCCTGCACCACTTGAACAGAAGGTATCCACACGAATATCTTTATCATGGATTTCAATCTCAAATGCCTCAGCTTCCGGCATCACCGATACGGTAGAAGTAGAGGTATGAATACGTCCACCGGATTCAGTCGCTGGGATACGTTGTACGCGATGCGCACCACTTTCATATTTCAGCTTACTGTATGCACCGCGGCCGTTAATAAGGAAGATTACCTCTTTAAATCCACCAAGGTCACTCGCGTTGACATCCATTAACTCCACGCGCCAGCCTTGTGAATCTGCAAACCGGGTGTACATCCGGTAAAGATCGGAAGCAAACAATGCTGCTTCATCTCCGCCCGCTGCACCACGAATTTCGACGATTACGTTCTTATCATCATTTGGGTCTTTAGGCAGCAGTAATACTCGGATTTGCTCTTCCAGCTCTACCTGACGTTTGGAAAGGTCGTCAATTTCCGTCTTGACCATTTCCTTCATCTCATCATCAAGCTTTTCGCCTTGCATCTGCTTAGCAGCTTCAAGCTCTTCCATTACATTCTTATATTCAGTATACGCCTCAAATGCAGGCTGTAGGTCTGATTGTTCTTTGGAATAATCCCTCAGTTTCTTACTGTCGTTTGCAACATCCGGATCACAAAGCAGTTCACTGAGCTTCTCATAGCGGTCCGCCAGGGATTGCAATCGGTCCAACAAGGGAATTCACCTCTCCTAGTTCAATTTCAAATTCGCAAATAAAGACATTAAAACACATATCATAAAATTAGATATACGACTTTATATTATACCAAAGATATTGTGAAATGGCTACAGTTCGGTACGCGAAAACATCTTAATAAATGACTTATATTTTAAAAAAGACCATCCCAGCAGTAGATACCCTCTACCGACTGAGATGATCCTCTTATTCTTGGTAAACTTTAGTCCTCTTAAACGTTGAAACGGAAATGCATAACGTCGCCGTCCTGCACCAAATATTCTTTACCTTCTAGACGCAATTGACCACGTTCTTTCGCACCATTCATCGAACCCGCTGCCACAAGATCTGCGTAAGCCACAACCTCAGCACGGATAAATCCACGTTCGAAGTCCGTATGAATTACACCAGCCGCGCCGGGTGCTTTCGTTCCCTTACGAATGGTCCATGCACGAACCTCCTGGACGCCTGCTGTGAAATACGTATACAAGCCTAGCAGCTTGTAGGCCGCTTTAATCAAACGATTCAAACCAGATTCTTCTAGCCCAAGTTCTTCTAGGAACATCGCTTTATCTTCGCCCTCAAGCTCGGCAATTTCAGCTTCTACTTTAGCGCTGATCGGAACAACTTCAGCACCTTCAGTTGCTGCAAATTCACGCACTTGCTGCACATAAGGATTGTCCTCTGCACTTGCAACTTCTTCTTCGCTTACATTCGCCGCATACAGCACTGGCTTCAATGTTAACAAATGAAGATCACGGATAATAAGCTTCTCGTCATCGGACAATTCAATACTACGTGCAGGTTTGTCTTCGTAGAGAACTTCTTTGACACGTTCAAGCAGTTCAACTTCTTGAGCGTATTTCTTGTCGCCGCCTTTGATGTTCTTACGGGAGCGCTCAATCCGCTTCTCAATGCTCTCAATGTCAGCAAGAATCAGTTCCAAATTAATGGTCTGAATGTCGCTGATCGGATTTACTTTTCCATCCACGTGGGTAACGTTCTCATCTTCAAAGCAGCGAACGACATGAACGATAGCATCCACTTCACGAATATGAGCTAGGAACTTGTTGCCTAATCCCTCACCTTTACTTGCACCGCGCACAAGGCCAGCGATATCAACGAATTCAAAAGCAGTAGGTACAGTCTTGTTAGGTTGTACCAGCTCAGTCAGTTTATCAAGACGTTCGTCCGGAACTTCAACGACACCAACGTTAGGATCAATCGTGCAAAAAGGGTAGTTTGCGGATTCTGCTCCCGCTTGCGTTATTGCATTAAACAATGTGGATTTTCCTACGTTAGGAAGACCGACGATTCCAGCTTTCAAAGCCATTTATATGACAACTCCTATTTTCAGCTAAATTGATCATCCGAATAAGTAATACGATCTAAACCATTATATATTAGAACATATTCTCCAGCAACACCGGATGTCTTACAGATGTGTCAATCCAGCCTTATCCAAGCGCGTCCATTTCAATGGGATTTGGCAAGTTGCAATACCTTTTGCACCGCCGGCTGATCCAATAGGGGCTTTGAGCTATCGGGGTCAACCTCCAGATCAGGGACTGTCTTGACTTCTTCGTTGCAGCTTCCATCAGAGTTAAGTCCCAACTGGAGGGAGAACCTGAATACATAACCGCTATTAGGCAATGCAGCTAAAAGTGGATCTGTCCCCAGACCGTCTCCCCCTGTTCTTCCACCTACTACCGTAGCAAACCCGGTCCCTTTGGCGAATGCGGCGAATCCTTCTGCGGATGAATATACAGATCTATCTACCAGCAAATAGATTTTCCCTCTGAAGCCAACAGATTGATTTGGGGTTACGTTATCAACATTTTTGTTATAGTTTTTAAACATTGTTAGCGCTTCTGGCGGTATATTAGGCAACTGCTCATCTTTAAGGTTAGCAATTGGCTGTAACCCTTCTGTCAGCCGGCGTGACTGCATAAAGGCCTCGACATATTCGCCTCCCCTATAAAGATCATATGTATTATAAGTAATCGGTTTATTAATCAGTAGAGGAACTATATTCATGCTCCAGTAATCACTGTTTCCTCCGCCATTTCCACGGATATCTAGAATTAATGTTTTATAATCTTTTACTTCTACCAGAAAATCATGAATTTCTGAACTGTCCATCTCCATCAGACTTCCATTAAAGCTTCTCATCCCTAGATACACTATTTGATTAGGTTCTATAATGACCTTTTTTACATTCCCAGAAGTTACTCCTGACTGGCTTCCCACCTCCCCACTATTCCCAGTGTTATTGTTTTCATTAACGCTTTGCTGCTCTGCTAAAGATTTCTGGTTGTAACGGGCCAATACATTAGGCTGCTGCAACACGTTCACCCAAGGTTCAAAACCAACACCTGCTCGAACATAGCTTTTTAGAAACCATGGGTAATCTTCCTTGGAAATAAAGTGCGTGTGCCCGTTGTTCAACTGGCTTAGTACAAAGCCCATTCGTGTCAAAAACTCATCATCCGTCTTTGTGGCTGCAATTTCATTGCAGTGCTCCTCTTTGTTCGCAAGCCAATCCACTCCGTTCAGACGCTTGTTCACCTCCAGGAAAGGATAATTCTCCTCAATAATCTTCCACATGTAATCAAAGTCTTCTAGTCTCTGCTTCACTGTCAATGGAGACACCGCTGCTTCAGGCAGTTTTTCCGCTACCTTTGAAGAGACTACCGGCGCATTCGGACTTGCCTGAACTTGCTCAGACTCCAATTGCTTTCTCCCTGGCAAATCTCCACTGTTACAACTAACCATTAACAGTATTGCAGTCGCAGATATAACCACCGACAATACAAACCTTGGTCTCACCTTAATCCCCCTTCTAATATTCCATATCACCGAATCCATTTTCAGGAATTTATTTAATAATCATATTTTTCTACTCCTCCTAATTCAAATATATTTATCACAATTATTTACATTGTATTTCTTAGAACAACAAAAAAAGACCTCTTTCGAGGTCTCCACGGATAGTATTATAAATCTTTAGACATCGTAATGTCGGTTACGGTATATCCCATTTTTTTGTACAGTTCAAATGCACGATTGTTCTGACCGAAGACATGTAACCCGATTCTTGTGACGTTCATTTCACGAGCTTCTTCATCAAGTGCGATCATAGCCTGCTTGCCATAACCTTTACTCTGATACGGTTCGAAAATGTAGAAATCATATATAAACGCCTCTCGCCCACCGCGGCCTTCACTTACATTAAACCAGATATATCCCACTTGGATATCACTACTTATTTCTACTATGGAGTATAGATAAGCGCCATCTGTATTTAACCCTTTGGGCAGAGATTGTGTTATTGCTTCTTCCGATAGCTTCATCGCGATTTCAGGATCCCAAGCGCCGGCTTTAATCTTGTCTTCAGCGTAGTCACGGGTAGCTTGACCCAAGAAAAATTGAAAGGCGGACTCATCCATATGAACCAATTTAATCATTTTCTTTTTTCACTTCCTCGCTTCTATATTTACCACATTCATTTATTTACGTATTAAACGGGGAGTCCCACGTAAAGTTGCTAAATCGGGAGCTCCGATACCGAACATTGCTATCTTTAGCTCCAGCTCTACCTGAGCCAGTGCAGCTTCTAGCGCCTCTTCGGAATCTACTGCTGGCCCTAACAGATTGCGTCCAAAACCTGCTAAATTAGCACCGAGAGCTAATGCCTTCGCCGCATCCACGCCATGCTTCAAGCCGCCGCTGCCAATTAAAGCCCCTTTCGGGGAGACAGCACGCACTTCTGCAATGCATTCCGCGGTTGGAGTACCCCAGTCCGCGAAAGCTTCAGCCGCTGCGCGCCGTATAGGGTCTCTACTCCGAAACTTCTCGACCTGACTCCATGATGTTCCACCTGCACCCGCTACATCAACAAAAGCTACCCCTGCATTATAAAGATGCGCTGCTGTATCACCGTCAATGCCCCAGCCGACTTCTTTTACACCTACAGGAACCTCAAGTGCACGGCATACGTTTGCTATCTGCGATAGTAAGGAGGCAAAGCCAGTATTCCCTTCCGGTTGAAAGACCTCTTGCAGACCATTGAGATGCAGGACAAGAAAATCTGCACCAGCAATATCCACAGCCCGGCGGCATTCCTCAATCCCGAAACCATAGGACAGCTGTACGGCGCCGATATTAGCGATAACCGGTATATCAGGTGCCTTGTCCCGCACATAAAAGGTTTCGGTTAGCTCAGAGCGCTCCACCGCTGCCCGCACAGAACCAACACCCAGCGCCCATCCACGACGCTGTGCTGCCTCTGCTAATCGGGCATTGATGGCTCCGGTAGCGGCACTTCCACCTGTCATCGAGCTGATCAGCAGCGGTGTACGCAGCTCACGTTCCAGAAAGGTAGTCTGCAAGGATATATCATCAAAATTCAGCTCTGGAAGAGCATTATGCCGAAATCGGTATTGTTCAAACCCCGTAGTCACACCGACGCCACCGACTTCTTCATTTAGACAAAGGCGTACATGTTCTATTTTGCGTTCACCTGTCCTTGATGCAGGCAATAAAGACTTCTTGTCCGAAACCTCTACAATTGGTAGGCCATTGTCATGATCCGCGCCAGACTGCCTATTCGCATCATATGGTACGGCCTCTTCTGGCGTATGATTCATGCTCCGTTCCTCCTATTCCTAAACTGCACTTATTATAACATATCCCTAGACTTGAATTTACAATATGAGGTTAGTGAAAAATACAGAGGCTGCTTCATTTCTCCCCACTAAGTGTTAATAGGTTGGTAACATGCCGGTGCATATTAACTTAAAGAAATGCGCACTGTAATACTTTCAGGAGGATTTACTAATGAAATCAGATCACGAACAATCCGTTCAGCCTCAAATCATTCAAGATCAAACCCATTCTCCTGATCCAAAGAAATGCACCTCTTCACGACGCGGCAAACGAGTGATATGGGCTTGCATCATTCTAATTCTCTGGTTAATCGGCGTCATGATATACCAGACACATAAGCCTCTTCCCGCAGGGATTTCCTATGAAAGTCCTATATACAAAGTGAATAATGTATCCTTCTGGCATGACCTAACCTATCCAGACGGTACCGATACTGGCAATCAAGAGAGTGAAATTTT
This sequence comes from Paenibacillus sp. VTT E-133291, assembly GCF_002264395.1. Classification (GTDB taxonomy): domain Bacteria; phylum Bacillota; class Bacilli; order Paenibacillales; family Paenibacillaceae; genus Paenibacillus_AQ; species Paenibacillus_AQ nitricinens. The sequence goes on along the minus strand of NZ_NFVA01000067.1, from coordinate 1,352 downwards.
CCCTAGAATTATACAGATTATCGAGGAGTCCAAGGAGTTCTTAGTCATTGATCTATTCTTATTTAATGATTATACCCATAAGGATCAGTCATTTCCTCCAGTCAGCCGGATTTTGACAGATAAGTTAATCTCACAGAAGCAAGCTTATCCTGACATGGAGATTGTCTTCATTACTGATGAGGTCAACACGAATTACAACTCAGCACCCAATCATCTTCTCGAAGAAATGAAGGCTGTAGGGATTCGAGTCATCATGACCGATGTTAATGCGCTGCGAGATTCTACACCTGCTTATTCGGCCGTCTGGCGAACCTTCATCCAATGGTTTGGACAGTCCGGTAAGGGCTTTATCCCCAATCTTATGGCTAGTGGAGGACCGGATATTACCGCACGTTCCTATCTGAAGCTGCTAAATGTAAAGGCGAACCATCGTAAAGTTATTGCTAGTGAGAATACCGCACTAATTTCCTCTGGTAATGTTCACGATGCCAGCGCCTACCACTCCAATATTGCGCTGGAGGTGAAGGGTCCAATTATTGCTGATATTCTCCAGACCGAGCAAGCAGCAGCCAATCTTTCAGATGCAGGCCCTCTGCTTGTTCATAAGCCCAAATTCACTCCAGAAAAGAGCCTGCCCTCAACAGAACCTCTAGAGGTTCGTTATTTAACAGAAGGAAAGGTGTATAAATATGCTCTGCAAGGCATTAGGTCCGCCCAGAAGGGGGATACGGTATGGATGGGTATGTTCTATCTTGCTGATGATGCCATTCTGGATGCGTTGGTAGAGGCGACTTCACGCGGGGCTAAGGTAAACCTAATTCTAGATCCCAACCAGAACGCCTTCGGGCGTGAGAAAATCGGGATCCCCAACCGTCCAGTTGCCATGGACCTGAACAAACGCACGAACGGTGGAATTTCTATCCGTTGGTACAATACAACCAAAGAGCAATATCATCCAAAGCTGCTCTTTATCGCCAAACAGACCGGCAGCTCCATCGTTCTTGGCGGCTCTACTAACTTTACCAAACGTAATCTGGATGACTACAATCTGGAGAATGATCTGTGGATTTCTATGAAGCGTGATCAGCCGCTGTTCACAGAAATGGAAGCCTATTTCAATCGGCTATGGAATAACGAGGGGCATGTGTTCACTTTACCCTTTGAGGCCTATCAGAGCGATGTGACCTGGTTTAAGTACATCCTGTTCCGATTGCAGACCAACCTGGGCTTTACTACTTTTTAAGTGAGAAATATAAAATATAAAGTATAGGTACTAATCTTATACTTTCTTATATTTCAAAAAAAACCACCGTAGAGAAGGCTGAAGTGCTCCCTGTCAAGTGTACAGTGTA
>NZ_NFVA01000084.1 GCF_002264395.1 Paenibacillus sp. VTT E-133291 | reverse complement strand
TTACAACTGACACCTTGGATGTATAGTCTTCAGGGAAATTAGTATTGGGACTTTTTCAGCGGTCTAGAGCTCTTCAGGGGTCATCTTTTTTTACCCTTCCACAACATCTGCTCTTAACTCACTCGCAACCTCAAGCATTCTCGGGATTACAGCTTCATTGCTGCCAGACACGTAAATATCCCCTTGATAATGTCTAAATGGGATTGTAGCATCACCAAAGCTCCACATAAAGAAATCTCCTTCAATGGTCATCGTAGTGGCGCCTGCTACTGTAAAAACGGATGTATAGGTGAAATCAGGTTTGGACGCGAAATACTGCTTGCACTCTTCTAAAGATATCGTTTGTGCCGAATCTCCATCATTCTGCATAGCTCTCGTAATTCGATAACGTTTGCTCATTGTGATGCCTCCAATATGTTCTGTAAAATAATCAACTACCTTGTCCCGATCAAATATAGCATACAATAAAGCTTACAATAAAGCGTAAATTCCAGCTATCCGAAACCATCCGATATGGCGAAAAAACCTGCAAAAGTACATTATTCTAGGATGAACATGCGCAGGGGGCGTAACGTGCCTACCTCCCTCTTCATCAAAAAAAGGGACAGGCTGTAAAATACGGCCGCCCCGATCAGTGAAAGCTGTTAAACAGTAACCAGTCTCGCCATCTTTGCCTACCTATCTCTTACAGATTATCTTCCGGAATCCATACCTTCATTTCGCCACTGCCACGATTTCCCCATAAGTAATATGGAATAGCCTTAACCTTAACAGGTTGAAGGGGTGCTTTCTTTCTGCTGTAAAGTCCACCACTCCAGCCCTCTTGATCTACACGTAGTCCATCTGCCTCGACAACAACAGTACCACCAAGCAAAGTGTCATCAAAAACCGCAGTGAGTTTACTGTCTTCTATTAAAGAAATAGAGCTTAAAGGCTCACCATTATCGATACTTTCAAGGCAATACACAAGCGGTCCGCGTTGAATCGTTACTTTTTGTGCATCTGCACGCAAATTGGGATGAGCATAAATGCGATGTGCCTCCATTGGGTCATTCACTTCGATTATGTCTCCTGCTCTCCACATTCTCCGAATAACGAGGTATCCCTGCTCCATGTTCTCAGCAGTATTCAGCGCTTCCCCATTGACTCTGATCTCCATTCCCAGACTCCACGATGGAATCCGCAAAGCAATCCCGAACTCCGCATCTACTTCAGGATTAATCTTCATTGACACTGTGCCTTCCCATGGATAGTTGCTCTCTTGATGAATCGTAACATCCGTTCCACTCAGCTTAGTGTTTAGCTCACTTCCAATATACAAATTCGTATAGAGTGTATCGCCATGAACCGTGTAAATATATTGATTGAGCGAAGTCAGTAGACGTGCCACATTCGGAGGGCAGCAGGCGCAGCCAAACCAGCCTTGACGCTCAGACTTCACATGATGTTTCTCGGGGTTGCAACTGCATGCCTGAGGCCACACTTCCAGTGGGTTCACATAAAAATAGTGCTTGCCATCCTGTGCCATCGAGCCCAACACATTGTTGTAAAGCGCCCGCTCCATGACATCGGCATAACGTGCATCCGGTGACATTCTCAGCATACGCTGTGCAAAAAAGATCAGCCCAATAGAAGCACAAGTCTCTGCGTACACCGAATCGTTTGGCAGATCATAATCAAAGGTGAACGCCTCACCTCTATGTGTAGAGCCGATCCCGCCTGTAATGTACATTTGCTTGTTCGTAATGTTATTCCACAGTCTCTCGCATGCTTCACGGAGTGATTCATCTCCCGTAATAGCGGAAAGATCAGCCATAGCAGTATACATATAAACCGCACGTACAGCATGGCCTACAGCCACCTCCTGCTCTCTTACTGGAAGATGACTCTGGTAATATTTTAAATCAAGAACTTCCTTCCGACCTGTGAAAAAATTGATGCCACCCAAATTATCCCATTGTTCCTTTAAGAAATTGGGTTGTTGACCCCGCTCATTAATAAAAAAGCTGCTGAGCTTCAAATATCGTTCCTCACCTGTCAATTGATACAGCTTAACGAGCGCGAGTTCAATCTCCTGATGGCCATCATATCCCCGCAATTTGCCTTCTTCCGGTCCAAATATAGAATCGATATGATCGACCATCCGGCACATGATGTCGAGCAGTTTTCTTTTGCCAGTAGCTTCATAGTAAGAAACGGCAGCCTCAATGAAATGTCCAGCACAGTACAGCTCATGACAATCGTTCAGATTGGTCCAGCGTTTACCCGGTTCTTTTATCGTAAAATAAGTATTTAAGTATCCATCTTCCTGCTGGGCCTCGCCAATGAGGTCAATCACTTCATCCGCTTGACACTCTAGCTCAGGATTTCGTGTGATGCTTAAGGAATAACCAACGGCCTCCAGCCACTTAGCCACATCACTATCTTGAAATACCCAGCCGTAAAACTCGCCTGTCTTCCGGCCCGCAGCAATCTCAAAATTAGCAATGGCATGACTGGGTTCAGCTCCTGGTGCTCTATCATGCAATGCTTCATATTGATAGGGGATAACAACGTCCTGGACCAGCCTAATGTATCTGCCCCAGAAATCATCTTGAATGGTAACAGTTTGATCTTTTACAACTTCTTGATCTTGTATATTTTTGTTCATCATCATCTTCCCCTCAGCCTTATTTCATACTCGCTAATTGTAATTATAGGGGGTAGAATAGATTAAAAATACAATCAGAAGCAACCCCTTTTTTGTACTATTTCACACTTTAGAAAGGAGGGATAATTACAAAATGGACCCTTCATGTATACATTTCGCTGCGCCGCCATTTCCTTATTTTCTAGAATGCAATCGCACGGTTTATCAACCAGGAGATCAGCATCCTAGTAGAAGCCATATTGGGGTATTTGATCTACTTATTGTAGAACAAGGCTGTCTATTTATCGGTGAAGAACATAATCAATGGGAGGTTTCCGCGGGACATACTCTACTTCTGCTACCTGATCGCTATCATTATTCCGTTAAGGCATGCGAAGAGACCACTTCATTCATATGGATTCATTTTCATACCCTCGCAGTTTGGTCCATTTCTGAGGGTGAACCCGTGTATATTAACCGCGAGACACATTTTCGGCAGTTTCTTACTCATCCGTATACCATTCGAGTGTCACAGTTCGGCCCCCTCCCTGACCCTTTTGAACGGAGCGGACAAGCCGAGATGCTATTACAGCTGTCTACGGGTCGGCGTTCCAGCGCAGTTTGGCAGCAGCAACGGATATTTGAAGAAATGCTGCGGATGATGGATCTAGCACAGCATGATACATCAGATAGTCATGCGGTGGAAATCGCAGAGCAGACAGAGACTTATATCCGTAATCATTATACGGAGCCTCTCTCCAATGCCTCACTCGCGGACGCACTGCATTTTCACTATAACTACCTTACCCGCTGCATGAAACGAGTATATGGGCTGACTCCAATGGAATATTTGACGGATTACCGCTTGGAGCAAGCCAAGCTATTGCTTCTTAAGACAGAGCTCTCTATAGCCGGAATCGCAGAACGTACCGGCTTCGAGAGCGCCGCCTACTTCTCGCGTCGATTTGCTCAGCAGATTGGAATTTCTCCGCTTCGCTTCCGTAAGCGTTACTCCCGTTAAAAACACAGCCGCATGTCTCAAATTATTGGAGATGTGCGGCTTGTGTTTCATGAGATGCGTTTGCTAATGTGATTGGACAACACTCCGCTTGCTCACGCTTACCTATAACTCAATGTAAATCACTTTGCTCGATCCTCCGAATGTATAAGTAGCTTGATTAAAATGAAATTAACTACGGTGGTCCGATGAGTTGGCTAAGCGTAAACGGACAATCGCTACGTAAGGAAGGATGTTGTTGTTTGTTTGGTTTGATGGTTTGGAAGCCGGATTCATAATCAGGTTTTTTTGTTCAACTGCAATTTTTTGGAAGTGACAAGCATATTTATAGACATGCCTTTAATGTGGAGATGTTAAATATGCGGCCATTAAGATACCTTATCATTCTTTTAGGAAGCTTACTCGTTGCTGCGGGAACTAATTTTTTTCTCGTACCATATAAAATCCTGGATGGGGGAATAATAGGGATAGCCCTCATTATTAATTATTTATCCGACGCTAAAATTGGCGTAGCTATAATTCTCTGCAGCTTCCCTATCTTTCTGCTCGCTTGGTTAAAGGAACGCGATATCTTTTACAACAGTGTACTCGGCCTATTGATTTCATCCTTTCTGATCGAGCTTCTCGGTCCTTTCCAATATCACTTTCTGTATTATTTTGAGTTTGGTTCCATTTCTAGCGCCATTATTGGCGGTTTTTTGATGGGAACGGGACTTGGGATTATGCTGCGGTTTAAAGCAAGTACGGGTGGCACCGATCTGCTCGCACAATTTATAAAAAGGTATGTCCCGCTAAATCTTGGACTCATCATTTTTTTGACGGACTTCATTATTATCGGGGCTGGAGGTATTCTGATTTCCAAGGAAACCTTCTTCCACTCCATCCTCACGATTATCTCTGGGGGTGTGGCTACAGGTCTGTGCACCCTTGAAACTAAAAATAAATGGAAGAAAATATGAATATACACGATCATATGTTCGTATTATAATAATGAGATAAAATATAAGGTACCTCTACCTCACCTGGAGCGTGTGAACCTATGAATAAAGAGCGTGTCGTTATGCTATCTGATTGTCAAAGCTTCTATGCCTCCGTAGAAAAAGCCTCTAATCCGCTGTACAGCAATAAGCCGCTGATCGTTGCTGGAGACCCAGCTAGACGGAGCGGTATTGTGCTGGCTGCCTGCCCTATAGCCAAATCCTATGGCATTACTACCGCCGAGACGTTGAAGGAAGCGCTGGCAAAATGCCCCGAAGTCATCGTGGTCAGACCACATATGCAGCAATATATCGATGTCTCCTCTCAAATCACAGATATTCTACGTAAGTTTAGCGACCAGGTAGAGCCCTATTCTATCGATGAACAGTTTATTGATGTCAGCGGTAGCCTCAGCTTATTTGGCAGTCCAAGGGAAATCGCTGCCGCCATTCAGGATCTAATTCGTAGAAACACAGGTGTGCGTGCGCGCATCGGCATAGGATATTCCAAGGTTACCGCCAAAATGGCTTGCGACCTGTGGGCCAAGAAGAACGCGGATGGTATATTCACCCTCGCTCACGAGGAGCTTCCGAATATGCTCTGGCCCCTCCCTATTAGCGAGCTGTTCATGGTAGGTCGCCGTATGTCCGCCCACTTCCAGAGTATGGGTATTTCAACAATTGGCCATTTAGCGCAGATGCCGCTAAGCGAGCTAAAATGGCGCATGCGGGAGAAATTCCACAAAAAATGCGATATCGACGCCGAGCTATATTGGCGGATAGCCAATGGCATCGATGACAGCCCCGTGAGCCCAAGCACCTATGAAGTCGCACCCAAAAGTGTCGGGCACCAAATGACGCTTCCACGGGATTACAATAAGCTGCAAGATATTAAGACCATCATTCTTGAGCTATCTGAGCTTGTATGTAGACGTTGCCGCAAATTGTTAATGCATGGTGCAGTCGTGTCTATCGGCTGCCAAGGTGCCAGCTTTGATGACCCAACAGGCTTCTCAAGACAGACTACAATGAGCGATCCTACAAATGCCACCCTGCTGGTATATGAGGCAGCTCTTTCTCTCTTCAAACTCCACTGGGACGGTCAGCCTGTGCGTAGAATCCACTTAAGCCTGTCCAGTCTATCTGACGAAAGCCAGTACCAGCTGACCCTATTTGAGTCTCGCCCTCGCTATCGAGAACTCGAACGTGCGACCGATGCCCTCAAGAATAAATACGGGGAGACGATCATTGGGCGAGCAGCTTCTTTTACAGATGCCGGGCAGCTTAAGGACAGATCTGGAAAGATTGGCGGACACTATAAATAAAAACTATATTAAAATACACACCATATCGTTTATAATGCTATATTGGGGTTGTTATTTTCACGTAGATGAAGCGACAATCGAAATATGTAAACATAGATAATCACATTCCTGAGGAGGACCGGAGAAGTTGGATAGCACGAGCAACACTAACACTACGTATTATGAAATCGTTGATCTCTGTCTTCTTGCTGGCAAGATCATGCTGCAGAATGGTGCAGAAACATCCAGAGTGGAAGATACGATGACACGAATGGCAGGATCTCTCGGGTTCCCAGGAGCACATAGCTATGTGACGCCAACCGTTATTATGTTCACCACAAATAGAATAGAACCTGTTAAGTTATACAGAATTGCGGAGCGGACAACAGATCTGCAGAAGGTATCGGAGGTCAATGACATTTCTCGGCGTCTAAGCGAACGTCAGATTACAGCTGAGGAAGCTCGTGCAAAATTAGGAGAAGTCGATGAAGCCTCACCTGTCTATCCCGTATGGCTGCAGATCTTAGCAGCCGCTCTTACTGGTGCTTGCTTCACCGTTATGTTTAAAGGCAGTTTGTGGGATGCTCTCCCCGCCTTGCCGATTTCCGGACTAGGCTTCGCTGCGGTCATCTATTTGCATCGTTTAGTGCAGACTAAATTCTTTGCAGAGTTTTCTGCTTCCTTCCTGATCGGACTTCTAGCCTTCTGTTCTGTAAAGCTGGGGATAGGTCAAGAGATGGACAAAATCATTATCGGCTCCGTTATGCCTCTAGTACCCGGGCTACTCATTACCAATGCCGTTCGTGATCTGATGGCCGGCCATCTGGTCTCAGGCATATCTAAGGGAGCCGATGCCTTTCTAACTGCATTTGCGATCGGTACAGGTATCGGGCTTGTACTATCACTATTTTAATATCCATGTGAAAGAGGTTAGCCCTTCATGATTTTGCAACTTATAACCAGTTTTATCGCCGCGGCAACCTTCTGTATTCTATTTAATGCGCCTAAGCGCTCACTACTACAGTGTGGTTTTGCCGGAATGGTGGGCTGGATGGTGTATGTGCTTCTTAATGTAGATTTCGGGCCTGTCGTTGCTACGTTTGCAGCTAGTGTAATAGTGGGCATCGTCAGCCAATTTTTCGCGCGATCCTTCAAAATGCCGGTTATTATTTTTAGTGTAGGTGGTATTATCCCGCTTGTTCCGGGTGGTCTCGCTTACGATGCTATGCGTAAATTTGTGGAAGAGGACTATACCCTGGCTGTAGAAATCGCTGTTCGGGCATTAATGCTCTCTGGAGCCATTGCAGCTGGACTCGTACTAAGTGATGTAATTGGACAAATGTTCCGTCGTCGTGCGATCAAATAACAGCATACTTCTTCAAAAAAAAAGAAATCGCCTGTTGGTACAATGGTGGTCACCCATCCATCTCCCAAGGAGCGATTTCTTTGTTCATCTCTATGCAAATACTGCTTCAGGGAAGGCTAAAGGCGCACTCGGATGAATACTATTGATGCTAGTGTTCTTGATCCAGGACAGCCCTACAGTACCCTCACCCGCATGAACAGCCACAGCAGGAATATAGGTCATAATCTCAGTTCGTAAGTCAGGCGCCATTGCTTTTATGTCCTCTTCTAGCTTGAGTGCCATCTCTAAATTATTAGAATGCATGATACATACATCACTAACAAGCCCTACATCCTGTTTAAATATCTCCAAAAGCGCCTGTTGCGTCTTCTTCATTGTACGGATTTTCTCCACAACAACGACCTTTCCTTCGTCAAAACGAAGCAGCAAGTTTATGCGCAGCAATTGGCTAAGTACAAATTGTGTTCCAGAAACACGTCCACTGCGATGAAGCTGTGTCAAGCTTGCAGGAATTAAGTAAAAGGACATATTCTCAATAATATTTTCAATCTTCGCTTTAATTTCTAATCCAGTAAAGCCCTTCTTCTGCCAATGTATACCGCGCATGATCATTTCCCGGATCGGATAAGCGCCAACCTTGGCATCAATTCCAATCACATTGGCCTCCGCTATTTCGGCGCCTTGCATCGAAGCATTATAGGTGCCGCTAAGCTCTGACGATAGATGTACAGCGATAATTTCATCGTATTCTTCCTTCAGCCGTTCATATAGCTCAATAAACTCACCGATTGGAGGCTGTGAGCTGCCTACCTTTTCATGCTGGCGCATTTTCTCATAGAAGTCATCAATCGTAATATCTATATTTTCTTTATAACATTCGTTGTTGATAATAATCCGTAACGGAATAATATATACATGATTATTCTTAGCGAACTCCGGATCTATGATACTTGTACTGTCGGTTACCCAGGCAATTGATTTCATGGTCATTTGTCACTTCTCTCTCTCATAAAAAGGAATAGTAGAATGAATGAGGAGACAAGGGCCAAAAATTTCAGACCATTGAATCACACGCTCACCCTGAATAATCAACTTAAGAATTGAACAGCGGTTAAGGACTCCGCGTATTCGTAAATTATACAGGATAACAAGTGTGAATATAGGCAAAACAGGCCGTTCATGCAAATTTTAATCCATTTAATTCAACATTATTCGACATTTTTTCACATTATATATGACGAATATACCTATCCTAATAGCGCCACTTCATGTTATGAAAAAGCTAAACCACAGCAAAAATATCCCCGTCCCCACCCTCACCGTTCTTCCATAAATCAACGCGCGGTAGTTACATTAATAGGTACACTTTACATTTGTAACAGTACGGGGCTAAATTATAATTTGGTCAGATATGGCCCGGCATCTGTCGATGGTCCAACTTTCCCTGTTGGCGGGCTGCGTTCACCTTTATGAAGATTAGTTACCTTCTGCTGTGGTAAATCTTTTTACGGTGTTGTCAAGGATACCGTCCAGTTCTTCTCCTGAATCTTAAAATCCAACTCGCGGTAAGCTTTGGACAGCTCATCCATCTGCTTCTGAATTTGAGCGACATCCACCGTTCTCTGAAAACGAACCTCCGTGCGGCTGTAACGATCCTGAGTAATAGAAGCCTGTTCGAGCAAATCGCTAAACAGCTTCCGTAGCTGTAACATTTTGTCCCGTTCCGCTAGCGCATCGGCGATACTCCAAATCTCATTGAAGGCTACGGATGAATTCGTTCGATTGATCGCTCGGATCAGAATTGTCTGTTCATTCACAGCTCTTTCTAACTCCTGCAAAAGAACTTCAGGTTGTTCAGCCGGCTCCTCACCCTCTTGAACTTTAACGACTCGCTCCAGCCGCTGCTTTAGCTGCGCGATTTTACGGGTTAGATCACTTCGATTCACTAACGCTTCCGCAAGTTTCATATCTGGATTCCCCCTAAAATTTTTTGATAGCTGGCGATATCCAGCCTCCGGCCAAATTTAGAGCCAATCTCCTTAAAGTAAGCACATTGTTCATATCCATTTTTCAGAAAAAGTTGGCAACTGCGCTCATTCTCTGAGCATACAGTAGCCACTAACACATGAAAATCCATCTCGACAGCCTTTTTTTCAATAAAGCGTAAGGCATGCCCTCCTATTCTTTTACCCACACAAGCTGGTTTCAAATACACACTGATCTCCCCAGAGCTATCATAAGCCGGTTTACTCTTATGTCTAGCAATCAGCACATAACCCTGAATGATATTATCCCAGGATAAAATCACGTACGATTTGAATCGCGGATCATCATTCATTACGGATTGACGCATTTCGTCCAAACTTAAGGGCTCCGTGTGAAACGATACCGTGGTGTTCAGCACATAGTAGTTATAAATATCAAGGACATCCGCCAAATGCTCTTCCCGAATTTCAGTGAATAACAAGCTTTCTCCCACTACTTTGTTCAGCACAGCTAATCCTCCCAAATCGATGTCTCTAAATGATCTACGAACTTGCGTAATTTACCGGCTAGCTTGCGGTTAATGGTTCCATCCTGATACATCTGCTGCACCTTATCCCGCTGCTCTTGAATGGCTTTTAGCTTCATTTCAAGCTTTTGATCATCAACCAGACCATCCTTTGTCCAGCCTTTCCCTTGCTCAAGACGAGAAATTAGCTGCTCATAACTGCTGGCAACCTTCTCGGCTGCACTTCGGTTGTTCTCGTTCTTACTGACATCTATAGCAGCTATAGCAGCATGGGCCATGGCAATTTTCGCTTCTTTAGCACACTCAGTCCGTTCCAGCATTTGTTGGCTAGCTTCCCCTTCATTCTGCCCTGAGAACATTCCCGCAAACAGCCGTCTAATCTCGGTAATCGATATTCTGATTTGTGAATTTAGACTTCTGGCTAGAAAAACCTCACTATGATCCAAGAATTCTCCCAGCTTCTGAGCCACTGAGGCGGGAATCTCATTGTTCTCCAGCAATCGGTTCAGTTCTTTACGTTCAGCTTGCAGACCTACAATCCTCGCTTCAACACCCAGTCGGCGGAAGTCCTCAAGTACTGGATCATTCGCTTGGTCCTCACGGTTTAGACTATAAACCTTTTCTCTAAATTCACTCAAAGCCGGTTGTGCGGATTCCTTACTTTCTTCTGTCATCATACTTTGCAGCATGGTTAAACCGGCAGCAATAACTTTAGACTTGGCCGCCTGCTCGGCTCCTGTCTCACCTGATTCGGCAACTGGCTCTTCTTTACCTGCTAGGATCGGCAAAAAGATACTGGCGATCAGAAGCGACATTAGAATAACACCTGCGGCGATAAAGATGATTAAGTCACGCTCAGGAAATGGCGATCCATCCCCAAGAAAAAAGGGAATCGAGAATGCACCTGCTAAGGTAACCGCTCCACGCACTCCTGAAATCGTGAGGATTACTAGTGACTTAACAGACGATTCCTCCATTTTTCGCATACGAGATCCTACTAAAGAGAACACGTACACCCATACAAACCGTAGTACAAACAGCAGCACAGTAATGGCTAATACATAACCTACAACTATAAGATTATCCACGGCCGTATCACGGTAGATCACTTCAATAACGTCTGGAATAGATAATCCAAGAATAAGGAAGACCAGACCATTCAATATATAGAGCAGAACAGACCATGTACTAGCAGATACCAGTTGTAGCTTATACTGCGGAGATACGGCACGGTCCTTCTCAACCGCATGAATAATCCCCCCTGCAACCACTGCCAAAATGCCAGATACCCCTATCTCTTCACTGATCAAATAAATAATAAAAGGAGTTAGGATTTGCAGCAGCACATGCACTGTGATATCCTCCATCCCCAGTCTGCGAATAATTACACTTAGCCGAATCAGAAGAAAAGCCAATAATGCCCCAACGATCAACCCGCCTACAGCTATAACTACAAAGCTAATGGAGGCTTTTGGTAAAGAAAACAAACCCGTAACTGCTGCAGCAATGGCAAAGTTAAAGGCAACAAGTCCGGAGGCATCATTCATTAATGATTCGCCCTCTAGAATGCGATGAATACTCTTAGGAAGATGCACCCTTCCAGCGATTGCGCTGACCGCGACCGCATCTGTAGGTGATAAGATCGCTGCCAGCGCAAATGCAGCTGCTAGCGGTATCGTTGGAATCATCCAGTTTATCGAATATCCAGCAATAAGCACCGTAGCAAAAACCAATCCCAGCGCTAGCATTAAGATCGGACCCCGTAAGTTCCATAATTCATTTCTTGGTGTCCGTTTCCCATCATTGAACAAAAGCGGTGCAATAAACAATACGAAAAACAGCTCTGGTTCCAATGTCACATGTATTCCCAAAGGCATTAACACAACCATTACACCCAGACCAATTTGAATTAACGGTATTGGCACAAAGGGAATAAATCGGTTTATGATGTTCGATATTGCGATAAGGCCCAGTAGGACGAGTACAACTAGAAAAGTCTCCAAACCACATCAACTCCCTTTTTAATTTGGTTATTATATCGTAAAGCTTCGGGTAAGGGAAAAATTTAGAAATAGAAGTTCTCATAATAATGTCCCCAAGAAATTACACAAAAAATACATCAGATGAATATTGACAATAATATTTATTTATGTTATAATTATAAATTACACTATTGAAATTATATTTTATTTTAAGTATTATATGCATTAGCCTAACGGCATCGCTCTTATCATCAATCACGGAGGGATCTTATGCATATTGCTAGTGGAATAGAAATGTTAGAGATTACAGCACAGGTTATGGGCGGGAGTGACACGATTTACCCCACACTGCTCTGGGATCACAATTCTGCTGTACTCGTTGACACTGGATTTCCGGGCCTGCTCCCAAAATTCAAAGAAGCTCTAAAAGAAACCCACGTGCCTTGGGAACAACTACGCACCGTAATCATCACACATCAAGATCTAGATCACATCGGGAGCTTACCTGATTTACTGTCAGAAGAATGTCTAGAACTGACAGTTCTGGCTCACGAAATCGAGCAGCCTTATATTGAAGGAGAGCGAATGCTCCTCAAACACACCCCTGAAGCTTTAGCTGCGGCAGAAGCCATGATCCCCCCTCATGTACCAGAGGAATGGCGCCGCGCTTTCCTATCCGTGTTATCTCATCCCCCTAAAGGAAGAGTAGATCGAACCATAGTAGACGGGGAAATACTGCCTCTTGCCGGTGGAATTACGATTATCCATACACCAGGACATAGCCCTGGACATCTGAGTCTATACCATCATGATAGCCGTACGCTAATTGCCGCGGATGCTCTTACCGTTCAAGGCGGTGAGCTGCACGGCCCCACGCCTTCGGCAACGCCTGACATGAAGCAAGCTTTATCCTCTCTAACGAAGTTCGCCGATTATGAGATTGAAACGGTCATTTGCTATCATGGCGGAATTTATCGCGGAAACGCAAACAAACGGATTGTTGAAATTGCGGAAGCAAGAGAATAAACTGATGCAAGAAAGCAGAGCCCTGATCTGGCTCTGCTTTCTTTTTATACATAGTCCCTACTCGTTATACTCACTTATGATTCCGAAACCACTGTAAACCGTTCACGAATATGCTGCGGCTGTTCAATTTCATCTACAATAGCAATCGCATAATCATCATAGCTGACATAGCTCTCACCCTTGGAATTCACAAGCAGATGATCTTTGCCTTTCACATAAGAACCCGTTCTAGTCCCAATTGCAAAATTAGCGGATGGACTAACGAAAGTCCAAGACAGCGAATCTGTACCTTGCAGGATTTCCAGGTTCTTCCCTTGATTCATAGCCGTTGGCTTGATAAAGTCAGGGAAATCAGGAGTATCTGCCACTTTAAACGTCTTAGCCTCATCTACATATAGACTTCCCGCACCTCCAACTACAATTAATCTTATATTAGGGGCATCCTTTAATGCTTCAATAAGCACATTTCCGGCATCCACATGCAGATGCTCTTGTCCGAACGGTGCTCCAAAAGCATTCACAACAACATCAAAACCCTTCAAATCTTCAGCGGTAAGTGCAAATACATCCTTTTCGATGACCTTTGCCTTACGAGTTGCAACTTTCGATGCATCCCGTACAAAGGCTGTAACTTCATGGCCTCTATCTAACGCTTCCTGAGTGATTCGACTTCCGGCTTTACCACTTGCTCCAACAACTGCGATCTTCATAAGCTTGTCCTCCTGTATATGTTTAAGATTTTTTTACTGTAGTATTTATATTAAGGAGCTCCTGAACGATGCTTCGGTCGATATCCAGATCTAACTTTCTCCCCAGTTCGTACATTATTCTTAAACGCACTATTCAAAATGATCGTATGGAAGAAGATTTCATCTCCACATAATGTGTTCTCATAGGCCCTTTTGAATGATTCCAACAACCCTTATCCATTGGTGATTAGTTATTTGGTATGACTTTTCACTATAAGTCTGATTCCAATATTCCACGGATCTTTGAATGTAGGGATTCCATTCTCTTCTACAACGGTGTAACCCGCCTGCTTAACACGCTCCACTACAGACGTACGCTCCGCTTCATTCGGAAGAAGTAAGGTGAAATAATCAATTCCTACTGCATCTGCAGGTGCCACAGGTGCGCCTTGCCCCGCCCATATATTCAATCCAATGTGGTGGTGATACCCACCTGCAGAGATAAACATTGCCGCACTGCCATAATTAGCCACTAGATCAAAACCAAGCAAACCAACGTAGAACTCCTTCGCCTTAGTTAAATTACCCACATGAAAGTGTACATGTCCGATCACCGTTCCAGCTGGAAGCCCATTCCATTCCAACCCTTCAGAAGCCGCCAACAAACCATCTACATCCACTGGGTCCGTTGTCATCATTACATGCCCTTCCGCATCATACTTCCATGTATCCCTAGGACGATCTCGATAAATTTCGATTCCGTTGTTATCCGGGTCCTGAATATACAGCGCTTCACTCACCAAATGATCTCCCTGGCCCACATCAATTCCCAAAGCGATCAAATTGCGCACAACGAGTCCCAAGCTAGGACGATCCGGAACAAGAATAGCAAAATGATACAGTCCAGCTACGGAGTTTGGACGAAGCACCCTTGCATTCTCAATCTCCCGCAGAATCAATAACACATTCTGACCATCAGCAGTCATTTCCACCTCACGGCCAGATTGCCGCAGAACACTTAACCCCACTACGTTCTGATAAAAGGTGAGCGAACGCTCTAAATTACTTACTCTAATTTGCACCAGACCAATCTCTACGTCCGGATGAAGTGTTGTTTTAGTTGTCATTATGTTTCCTCCCACTATTCCTGTAACTTAATCAGTTACAAATTAACTATCTTTAGTATAGTTACCTTCTATATGTTTGTCAATTACCAACAAAAAAATCATGCTGACTGATTCACAGCCAAACATGATTCATAAGAACACTTCATCCATTTACTAATAATCATCTGTTATATTCAAACAAATTATTCTTTTGCCGATTACACCCTCTCTGAATTTATATTGAATTCTTCGAACATGCTTCTTCTCCATCACAAAAATAACATCCGCCCAGCCCACATGCCCCTCAGAAAGTTTGATTCTCTGTTCCAGCAGATCTCACATCATGACCATCGATTCCTTGAAATATCTTCTCTGCAGTTAGACTTGCCAGCGATTCTGACTGCACACAAACAGTAGTTTAATTGAGAGCACCTTCCTTATCCGAGTAAAACCTTATTTCGTTTGTCCGTTTAGATAAACCCTCCTATTTAAGGAGGCATCCGAAACCCAGGTTGTTAATAAGTCTTTGTTAAAAAGATATTCATTACCAACTCTGATGTAAGGAAACATAGTTCCTTGAAAAATGCCCGATCTGCTTAAATTCTCATGCTCCGTTTTAATAATATTCATCACTTGATCTTCAGTCATATTTAAGTATAAGGCCGTCTCTTTAATATCGATCAAAAGCTTATCTGCCGTTACTATGGATGGCGTCTGGTCTTGATCAACTTCCAACTCTTTATCGCCATTAGTTATTAAACATCCAATAATAAATGAAACTCCTAGAATAAGACTCGCCACGATCATTGAGATTTGATTAGACTTCATTGATCACCTCCACCATACACTTCTTGAAGTGGTTTGTAGCTTGGGTGTTCTTCGATTTGCGTAACGACAACACCTCGCTCCGAGTCCATCACACGGTAGGCTTTTGCTTCTTCTCTGGTTGATATCACCTTATATTCATTATCTCTGTAGATGATGGCACAGTTATTATCCACTGCGATTCCGCGTATACCCCCACCATTAACCATACGCGAAAAATCCTCAACCCGAATATCCTCATCATAATGCGGACAATGAATACCTGGCAGAATTCCCAGCGCTTCAAGCTTAATATACTGCCAGTTCCCTTCATCATCAAAGGCTTCAGAGTCACTATGCCCATAGTCAAACCAGCAAATGGAACCTGCACTCAGCCCTGCTAATATGGTCCCAGCGGTGTACGCTTCTTTTAGAAGCACATCCACGCCGGTATTTTTCCAAATTTCAAGCATCTTTCGGGTATTGCCTCCACCAACATAAATCAGATCAGCGGATATAATTAACTCTGCGATTTCTTCATGGGTATTGGTTTGGCTCACAAGCAATAAATGACTTGTTTCACATCCTAGAATCTCGCCATACACTTTGTTGAACGTATCACAATAACCTGGTGCATCACTGCTAGCTGTTGGTATGAATAACGCTTTCGGATTAGCTTTCTGGGTTAACTTCACAACTTCACGATCCATTTCAAGCGTTTCTAGATCGATTAGCTCCCCCCCGCCGATTACCACGATAGTCCCCATAATTCCCCTACTTTCACTAGGATCTGTTTTTTCCCTTTCCGTATTCCTCTGCTAAAATACTGTAAATCTCCAAATCAATGAGCCCTTTACCTGACCATACATGGGCTTGTCTTAACGTCCCCTCTTTCATAAAGCCACTTTTCAAAAGGACCCGCTTGGACCGCTCATTAAAAGGCATGACTTCAGCTTGAATTCGATTGACCTCTGCCGTCTCAAATAAATATTTTTTCACCGTTTCAACGGCCTGAGTTGCAATCCCTTTTCCCCAATAAGACTCCGCCAAAAAATAACCAATCGTGACCATATCCACTTTTTGATTAAAATCCATAGCTTCGATAATACCTAGCAGTATGTATGGATTATTTTTACGGAAAATTCCCCACTTCACTCTTAACCCTTTATTAAAATCACGCTCGAAATGTCCGATCATATTCTTTACTGTATCTTTATTATGTTTCGGAATGATTCCGCAGTACTCAAACACTTGATCATTGCTATAAATACCAAATACCTCTTCAAGGTTACTAACTTCAATTTTTTTGAGGATCAGTTGCTCTGTTTCTAAAATAGGGAATTGCTCAAACACCTGACTAAGCTTCAATACGTTCCCTCCGTTACTTTTTGATGGCATGAATTAAGGTTGCCTTAAATTATCCCCGACCATTCCCTCTGTACTGCGCAGTTCTAAGCTCTCGAATATAGGGCTCTGTGGCTGGCATAACCGCATCTATGGCTTGTTGAATGGCTAACTCAATATCATAAGGAACTCTTACAAATTGTATATTCAAAGATGCTGTTGTCAGGCCCCCATACTCCCCCTCCAAAATCACATATGATGCCTGAGTGACATCAAGAGGATTCCCCACACTGCCCACATTAAATAAAGTCTTCCCTTCTAAATGTTGAATAAAAGCATTGTGAATATCCCCATAGCCTACGATATCCGCTTGTCGTTTCTCCTGACAGAGATCGGAATAACCAAACATAGACAATCGCTTTTCGTAATCATCCCAAGGCTGAATCCGTTCATAGTAACTTCTTGGCGAAGCATGAAATAATCGGATAAACTTACCACTCATCATAAACTCAATCGAGAACGGTAATGTGCCTAAATAAGCCAAACGGTCCTTCCCTAACAATTCCCGGCACCACCGGGCCATCTCAAAATCAACATCCTGATTCATTAGATCATCCCAGTTTCCCATAACACTGATTTCACAATTGTTCTTAATGATATCAACGGCTAGATCTGAATTCGGCCCTTTTCCAACAATATCCCCTAGGCACAATATCCTGCTAATTCCACGCTGCTTAATATCCTCTAATACGGCTGTCAAAGCCGGGACATTCCCATGAATATCTGAGATTAATGCGATCTGTTCCACTGTAAATCCTCCGTTCATTTTTCCACTTCACCATCTTAGAGTTTCCCTATATGAAGTATTATCTGTTTTCTGCCTTCTAAATACAGATTCTATGATTACGCCCTACTTCCCTTCTTTGAGTCACTACTCTCAATCCCCGAAATGGCATGAAAGATATATTTCTAATAAAAAAAAGACCACAAGCATGTTAGCACATGTTGTGGTCTTCATTCTAAGTTGCGATATGAGATGGTTATATTTCAGGCATTTCATTCACAATCTGCTCCAAAGTAACCTCTTGAAGGACATTCTCCATTGCCTTTTGCGCGAGAGAGAATACGGGTACAATGGCGCTGGCTATATTTTTGCCGACTGGACATTCAGGGTTAGGGTGCTCATGAACTGAGAACAACGAATCCTCCTCCACCGCGTTTACTGCCTTATAAATCTGAAGCAGTGTAATCTCAGCGGCACTACGAGATAGCGAGGCTCCTGCGACTCCAGGGCGGGCTGTTACCAGTCCTGCTTTTTGCAGCATACTCGTTAGCCGGCGGATAACTACAGGGTTCGTGTTCACACTACCAGCTATCCACTCCGAGGTACTTTTGCCCTCTTTATTACTGTCGATTAACGTTAATATATGAATGGCTACCGCAAATCGGGTGCTAATGTTCACTATAAATCTCTCCTTCTGCCTTACTGTCGTACAATTAACAAGTGCATTAATCAGATGCAACAATAATAGTTACATTTTATGCATTTGTCAAACACGGAGGAGATGTCACTTCAGGATCGTAATTAATGAATATTATGCTTTTTGAAATTACCGCCCTTAACTTCTGCAACATCATATACTACGACAAAAGCGTTAGGGTCAATTTCATGAATGATTTCTTTGATTTTGCTTTCTTCCAGACGGTTAATTACACAGGTGATTTCTTTGAATTGTTCATTCGAGTAACCACCGTAAGCATCTGTATAGGTTGCCCCGCGACCCAATCGGTCACGAATCGTTTCTACCATGATTTCCGGCTGAACGGTGATGATTTTAAACGTTTTAGAACCGCTCAGTCCTTCTTCAACAATATGAATCACTTTAGAAGCAATAAAATAAGCAAGTGCGGATAGAATCGCCCCTTGTAGACCAAATGCAGTTGAAACAACAATAAAGACAAACATGTTTAGGAATAAGATTAGATCACTTGTCCCAAAAGGTATTTTTCGTGAAAGCAATACAGCCAACATGTCGATCCCATCTAACGCCCCACCATTACGTAACGCTAAACCCATACCAAAACCGATGATAATCCCGCCTACAACAGTAATTAATAATGTATCCCCTTCAATAATCGTTGGCACATGGTGCATAAGGCTTGTACCAATAGCTAGTGAAGCAATACCAATAATGGAATAAATAGCAAAGCTTTTACCAATTTGCTTATATCCCAGCCAAACAAAAGGGATGTTAATTATAACAATTAGCAGCCCTAACGGTAATCCAAACAGCTGTGAGCCCACGATACTTAGGCCTGTCACACCACCATCTGAAACATTGTTAGGGATTAATACGGACTCCAGACCATATGAAGTAATAAGTGCCCCTATAATAATTAATATGACTTTTGAAAATATCTTCAGTTTATTTGATTTTTGATGCTGTCTTATACTATGCATTCCATTTCCCCGCTTCAAATTAGTTTTTTATATCACTGCAAGTGAATAACATCCACTGGACAAAAGCCGATAAAAAATAGTCTATAATAAATGTCACCACTTTTGCAAATCAGTCGCCGCTAGTATACTATCGATTATTTTACCCAGATGACTTAAAATAATTTTATCGTTCCATAAAAAATGAAAAACCAGACTACGAAAATTCGTAATCTGGTAATCTGGTAATCTGGTAATCTGGTAATCTGGTATTCTTATCTATCATACCTTCATATATTCGTTATATAATTCCTCAAAATTATCGTATCGCTCAACTTTCCTTCCTACCTTATTGTATTCTTCCAAATATTCATCCATGACCTGCAGGAACTGCTCTTTAAATAAATGCAGATGATCTGAATCAAAATACTGCATAAGATCAAACTTTTTTGTTCCCCTTGATTCTGTCATTTCATCAAGAAAATTTTGTGCGCCCATGGCTGCATAATAAGCATAAGATTTATCATTTGATTCCACACTGGCTATAACCTTATTACGGCTGTTACACCATAATTCCTCATAGCTGCCACCAAGATTATCATAGGTTGGAATAGGCTGAATCACAAAAGTCTTATACATTTTATTATATAAATTATTAACGCTTTCTAAAAATCTATAGGATGCACTTCTGATTTCAACGATTGTCTTCGCATCAATCACAGCTAAATATCTATTTTCAAAATCATCAGGAATATACCGATACGTAGCTATTTCCTCCGGATATCTCTTAAGTCCCCTTTTAAAATAGGTATTGTTCAAATGTGTTAGCGCATTCACCAAGTTGTATACAACTTCGCTTGAAGCATATCTCACTGCTCCGATATCTTCAAAAAGTAATGTATTTGTATATTCTTGCTTTGCTATGTCTATACTCTTTTTCGCTCTACTAATACATTCACTCCCTATAGGCTTTGCCAAAGCATCGAGTGCTCTTTGTCTATATAAATTTAGCTTTTCCAGATATTCAGGTTTCGCACAATATAACAGCTCTAGATCTATTAGACACGAAATCATCGGACTCTCAAGATTCGCTTGTTCTTCTATCCTTGTTTCCCATGGCGTACAGTATATGTCGTAGCCAACATCCTCCAAAATAAAACATGAAGATATCCCCCAGCCTTGGGCCGTGTTATTAATTATGATTAGATCAAGATCGCTTTTTTCATGAAAATCTCCGGTACTGAAAGAACCTGTAAGCCCAATGATTGCAATGTCATCAGGAAAATCTCTCTTAGCACGTTCAATAACCATATGAATAAGTCTGTCGTTTTTATTTAAAATTTTTTGTCTAATACCAGCATCCATATCCAATCCACCTCTAAATTCAATTTAATTCCATTGTAGATGGATATGGCTCAAGTAAATATTCCGACTTTATATATATTCAATCTATACCAAGAAAATTTCATCTAAAACTCTTCCGTCACAAGGATTAAAATCAATCCCTAAAATCTTTGCCATCGTAGGAGCTATATCTACCATTTCCAGATCCCCTATAGGAAAATCACTTTTCACCTTATTCCCTGAGATCACCAAGTTGCATCTATAATCCTCTTTATTGGGAGAGTAGCCATGCGTAGCATATTTAATCCCTTGTTTGTTCAAATCAACAATCGTAGGTTCATCCATGCTCTCATCGAAACAATAGCCTCTCCTAGCTTCAAGCATATATTTAGCGGATGGGCCCACATGAAGTTGATTCAGCTGCTCTCTAGTATACATTTCCTCTATACCTGAAGCGTCATCTTTCATATATTCCTGAATAACAGCTAACGCTAATTGTTCAGCTTCTTCATCACCTTCTTTAATATGCAGATAAGCGGCTCCGCCCCCACACTGAAAGTAAGCCCTCCACTTCATTTCGCCGTTATCTTCATAGATCAACCCTTTTTCCTGCAAAAGGTTGTTCAGATGCACTTTATACCTAACATTGAACTGGCCATGGTCACCCAATACCAAAAAAATCGTATCCTCCTTTATTCCGGCATCATCCACTGCTTGCATAATATCACCTAACCGTTTATCCATACGTGTGATTACCTGCATCACTTCATCGCTGTCAGTGCCGTAGACATGCTTGGCGTCATCCAGATCAATCAAATGCATCATAAGAAGATTTGGCTTTTTGCGCTTAATCGTTTCTATCGCACACTTTGTCGTGAAGTCATCCAGATAGGGCTGCTCAATCCCTTTTCGAAGCCGGCCGTATTTCAGCTCCATTTCGATACAATATAAGGGGCTCCCGCTTTTCAACACCTTCAGTGCCTGGTTTTCGTTATTGATGGCTCTGATTTCAGGGATATTGTATTGGATGGAGGATTTCCCTGATACCGGCCAGAGGATTCCAGAGGTACTCAAGTTATGCTCGCGCGCAGCATCATAAATCGTAGGCACCTTTATCGCATTTCTAAACCAGAACCAGCTTTGCTCCTTTTCCTTCACAAACGGCTGAAACGGATTGTTATGATGGATACCATGCTTATCTGGATATACACCGGTTGCTATCGTAGTGTGCACCACATAAGTGAGCGTAGGATATACACTTTTTAATTGATTACTATGTGCTCCGCTCTTTATCAATTTCGATAAGTTTGGAAGACGGCTGGCCATTTCCCATTGATCTTCTGAAAAGGCATCGTAAGAGATGACAATCAGATATTTGGCCATTGCCGTTTGTTCTACGCTTGACTTCATAGGATAAGTCCCTTCGGTTCATCTTGTTCAAGCTGCTCTTTAGGTAAAGTTATAAATACGAGGAATCCAATAATGAATAGTGGAATAATCGCTAAAATACTAAATTTAGCGTTGCCTGTCAGGGTAGTCGTTAAAGACATTACAGCAGGACCAACAATCGCCGCAAACTTGCCAAAGATATTGTAAAACCCAAAGAATTCATTGGATTTTTCCTTAGGAATAATCTTAGCATAATAAGATCTGCTGAGCGCTTGAATCCCTCCCTGGGCAGAACCAATTAGCGCTCCCAAAATAAATATATGCCACACTGAAGTAATAAAGTAAGCCGCGATACAGGAAATGATATATGTAAAAATCCCCACAATGATCATCGTTCTAGCGGAGTATTTTTTAGCGAGATTACCGTACAGGATAGCACATGGAAATGCGATAATCTGGATCACTAATAAGATTCCCAGTAGAGTAAAGGTATCAAAAGCATCCGCACCCAGAACCGATGTCGCATAGGGTACTACCATTTTAATAATGGTATCTACTCCATCAATATAGAGAAAGTAGGCGATCAAGAATACAAATACTACTTTATGCTGTCTGACATTTTTAAACGTGTCTCCTAGTCTTTTAAAGCTATTAATGATCGGTTTTGGTTCAGGTTCTATGTAATATCTTTGCTGCACATCCTTGATCATAGGCATGGTCAGCAGTCCCCACCAAAGGGCGGTGATTATAAATCCAATCTGATAGCCAATCGATTTATCCATTCCCATAAACAGAATCAGCAGTAGGCTAATACCGAATGGAATGACGCTGGCGATATATCCAAAAGCAAACCCTTTTGAGGATACCTTATCCATCCTTTCATCCGTGGTTACATCCACCAGAAAAGAGTCATAAAAAATATTGGCCCCGGCAAAACCTATGACTGACAAAATATAAAAAACAATCAATAACTGCCACTGCCCACTCGCAGGTGCAACGAAAGCCAGCGAAGCAGTAGCTATCACGCCGATCAATGAGAAAAATATGAAGAAGCGTTTTTTCTTATCCTTATAATCTGCCATCGTCCCTAAAATCGGGCTAAGGATAGCCACCAGAATACTCGCTATGGAATTAAAATACCCCAAATCCATGCTGCTGTTAACATTCGAAAACATCCCAAAAACAATGGGCAGTAAAGCCGTTGTAACTGCCATCGAATAAGCCGAATTTCCACAGTCATATAAAATCCATGATTTTTCCTCTTTACTTAGTTTCATCTAACAGCCACCTTTTCACCTAGTTCCTTCAGTTATATCACTTAAGCATATGTGGCATGTTAAATGCATGTAAAACTACACTTCATAATTCCAATGGAGAGCCGATCCTCATGTTCTCTCCTGTATTGTCAAACTCTTGAGGATCTCAGCAACTTGTAGAGCATACTTTTTACTCAAACGTGACTTACCAAGATTACTCTTCACAATCTTAATAATCCGGTGATCAGGGCTCTTAGCGAATTTCTCCAGCATGGCAAAACCCGCTTCAGGTTCACTCGCCACAAATACACTTAAGCTGTATTCAAGTCCCTTAGATAATACACGAAAATGCTCAGCTTCCTCATATTGCACTTCCCCACTCCCCATACTCTCGATGATTCGAGTAGCCAACTGAAGACAATAAAGCGTATTCTCTTTCTTTTTTAAAAGAGGAGGATGAGCTAACGCTGCTACAAAAGCTCGTTGTTCAAACCCATTCGCACCCTCCTCCCACATGTCGATCAGCTGCCTGACAAGGGCAAAATCATCCTCCCCTATACTTTGCAGCGCCATAGCAGACGCTTCACGCATCCTCCACCTGGAGTCGTTCATAGCTGCCTTAATGATGCTCTGAATCATAATTTGCTGATCTTCTTTAGCGTAGCTGTAATAAGCACCCAGCGCTCTAACCGCACAAAACGGCAGAAACTCACGGGGATCATTCACCCCAGCTTCTGCCTCTGTAAGATTAGCCCATGAATTAAGAAACTCCCAGTCTGTTTTTGTTAGTTTAGGATGAGCGAAATATTCGGAAAAATTTCCTGAGAGCTCCAAATTCACTCGCGGCCCGGGAAGATTGCTCTCCTTCATCAGCAAATCTCTAAGTTGTACCCACTGTTCTGTATCGCTTACCCATTGCTGAAACAGCATAACCATCATTTTTTGTCCAGCCATTTCTGATCCCTCCGGTATTTAACTTCAGATTCGAACAATCCCCTGCATCTCGTATGGATAATCAATCTGCTTTTTTACCGAATTCTTTGCTGCTTCTCCAGCCAAGTGTGAAATCAGATATAACCCCAGATCAATGGAAGTGGAAACTCCACCACCTGTAATCACATTACCATCATGCACAATACGGGTCTCTAAAACTTCTTCACAGTAAGGTTTTAGTAATTCATAGGCAGATGGATGGGTAGTAGCTTTTTTCCCTTTTAGCAGCCCCGCAGCCCCAAGCAGCAGTGAGCCTGTGCAGACGGATACCTTATAAGGAACATTGTGAGCACCTGCAATCCACGATACAAAAGCTTCATCATACTGGAGTTTACGTGTCCCCATTCCTCCAGGTACAAATACCATGTCATACTCCGAAAGCACTGGCAGCACTTTTCCAGCTTTAACTGTGAAACCTAACTCATCCGTCACTTCCTCCGACGCTGCACATATATCCCAAGACAAATTTTTGCCGATTTCAAATTGCCCCAATCGATAAATTACATCATAGAACCCCGCAAAATCTAAGAACGTAATCCCGTCAAAAAGTATAAAGGCGATTTTCAATTTCGCACTCTCCTCTTTATGGTTTGGTTAGGATGATAGGCTCACCTTTAGTCACAATAATCGTATGTTCAAACTGTGCTACCCGGCCATTGTCTACAACACTTAGTGTCCATCCATCCGACTGTTGCTCCACGTAATCTGCCCCAGTTGAGAGAAAGGGTTCAACTGTAATCACCTGTCCCTCTTTTAATACTGTAGTCACTCTTGGATTGTAGAATGGTAAGATTTCAAAAGGCTTCTCATGGAGTGATTTGCCAATCCCGTGGCTGCACAGATTACGTACCACTCTATAGCCGCGTTTCCGAGCTTCGAGTTCCATCATTCTGCCAATCTCATTGACCTTCATCCCTGCTCTCAGATGATTGATCACGCTCATCATAGTTTCCTCTGCACTCTGGCATAGACGAAGAATATCATCATTATAAGGTGGTAATTGAAACGAAACTCCGGCATCCCCATAATATCCATTTAGCTCAGCAGATACATCTATATTGATCAAATCACCAGCATTAATCACTCTAGGACCAGGAATCCCATGTGCAACCTCTTCATTCACACTGATGCAGGTGCTGCCTGGAAAATTATACGTTTTCATTGGGGCTGAAGATGCTCCGAATTCCGCTAGAATTTCAGCTCCAATCTTATCAAGCTCCGCTGTTGTCATACCTGGAGTTACTTTCTTTTTCATCTCGGCGATGGTATGTCCTACTACTTTCCCTATGGCTTTTAGCCCTTCTAAATCTTGTATGGTATCACTCGTCATCTATCACACATTCCTCTCACTTCTGGTATGAATCACTTGTCTAACTTCTGAAATGCACTTCCATTCCACTGAAAAATATCTTCCATCTGTTTACCCGCTACATTATCGTAATAACTTCTCTTGAAGCTATGATCATCCACTTTATCAAGCTTTATCGAATACCCCTTAGAAGTGCTGATAAACAAATCAGAGTCTGGTTTGGTCTCTAATTCCTCTATACTGTTATTTTCCCTAAGCGTAAACAGCTTATAGAAGTAACCGTTACTGGATCCGTACTGACCAATCGTAAAATCCGGATCGCCGTCGCCATTATAATCCTCAAATTGAATTTGAAAAAAATCATTAAATATTAAGGGGTCCTTAAAATGTTCGCTGAGCGGAAAACGATACAAAGTTCTTCCTTGATCATCGATAAGCGCAAGCCCAAATCGGCCACTCCAATTTCTTCCCATCAACGGACCTGGTGTTGTCCAATTCTCACTGTAGGTTCCATCTAAAAGCTGCAGATCCAAGAATTCGGCTCTAGTAGTGACCGAAGAGAGGTCATTATGTGATATTGTTACTGGCCCTTTAACCTTGACCGAAGACTCCAACGACTCCGTCTGTTCAATGTTCGCCTTATCTGCTGCCCCAAAAATGAGTTTCCTTAATTGGTCCGAATTCTTCACCGGAATAGAGTAGCCTTGACCACCATTCTCGGCTGTAGTAAATACTCCTCTATAGCCGGGTTCATCACCTATTGCTATGTAATAATCCTTCGAGTAGCCATCACCGTAAACAAGCTTCATTTTAAATTCAGGAGCCCAATCCAGCTCTCCCAACAATTTATTGCTCTTGTTCATAGCTTCCGCAAGTGTCTTAATCAGAGTGGAGTCCTTCAGCATCAGGGTCTCAGAATATTCTGATTGGTCAGCTTGATTCTGATCACTGGTTGTTACTGAGGTTAATGACACTCCGGTGATCCACCTGGCATTGATGAATCCCACATCATTCTTACATCCACTTAACAACGTAACCACTACCAATGATACAACACACAGTAAATGCCTAATACGGACCGCCTCCAAGAAAAGAAACATAATCCAATTATAACAGCGTCCATAAATATAAAGAAATCGGCTTTCCGAACCGTTACAAGCATAAACGCTTTCGCATCCCTATAGGGGCGACAAGTGTTTAAACGAGAAATATAAGGATAATTTATAACATGGAACATATAAATTCTTATATTTTAAAAAAAAGACTACAACCTGCTCCTTTAATGAGTGGTTCTAGTCTTATAGAATCAGTAAATATGTAGTGATACGATCAGACGATTATGCTTGAATTGCGCCTACCGTCTTAAGCCAAGCCTCTGCAATAAGCGCATGACCCGCAGGTGATGGATGTACTCCATCCGGAGCCCAATAAGCAGGTTCTGCTTTCACGGATGCCGCAGCAAACAGGCCATCCAGCGGAACAAGCAATGCACCATATTCACGTGCCAGTTCACGAACAATGTGAATTTTAGGGTCCAGATCCTGGCGCCAGGTTTTACGATCTTCTGGGACAGGCAACACGAATGGCTCGATTAAGACTAATTTAGCAGCCAGCGAATGCTGCGTGCGTTCGATCAGGTCACGATAGGCAGCTTCAAATTGTTCAGGCGTTGTTTCCTGACCAGAATCAAAGCGGCGCCAAGTGTCGTTAATCCCAATATATAAGGATACCCAAGTCGGCTTCAGATTCAGGCAATCCTTCTCCCAGCGTTCCTGCAAATCTACTGCACGGTTTCCGCTAATTCCACGATTATAAAACGTAAGATTCTTCTCAGGATATAAATGCCCCAGACGAGCGGCGATCATCAATGCATAGCCTACACCAAGCGATGACGCATCTTCATAATTGCGACCCCAATCCGTTATACTGTCGCCTTGAAACAGAATGACATCGTTTTGTCGGAATAACATCACGTAATCCTCCCCTATTTCCACTGTTAATATTAGCCAATATAGTATATCAAAAATGATTACTACGTACCAGGACAATCATTAACAATTCATGGTAGAAACCACTAGAGATCAACAAAAAAGGGGCTGTCTCAAAAGTAGATTTTCTA
>NZ_NFVA01000060.1 GCF_002264395.1 Paenibacillus sp. VTT E-133291 | reverse complement strand
AGTCATCGACAGTGGTCTTTTTGTTGTATTATTGAAGAATTCATTAGGGTTTATTTTGAGATACTACATTAGAGATAGGTGTAAGCATTGGTGATGGGTATGGTGGACTGTATAATTTCACCACTAAATGTCCACTCTGTGCGGACAATAGTCCAATAATTCGCTTACGCGGGAGTCGTTTTTTGAATACCTACTCTGATGATGTAATGTTCTTGACAGTCCAAATGCCCTTTGCTAAGATGGCAATAATATATTTTTGGATAAGCATCTCAAACCTAAATTGAAGATATGAACTTGTTCAACTTCCAGATGTACAGAGTTGTCTGTCGTGAATGGACTTAAAGTCGAAGGTTCTTCTTTTATAAAGTTTGTAGGCGGGTATAATTTAAAAACAACCGAGGAGGAATGACCCAGGTGTGGAAAGATAAGTTTGGTAAAGAAGGTCTGACTTTTGATGATGTGCTGTTGGTTCCGCGTAAATCTGAGGTACTGCCGAAGGAAGTAGATTTGACTACAGTTCTAAGTAAGAATGTGAAGTTGAACATCCCGCTTATGAGTGCAGGTATGGACACAGTCACAGAAGCGGCTATGGCCATTGCTATTGCTCGTGAGGGTGGTATCGGGATTATTCACAAGAATATGCCTGTAGAGCAGCAAGCGGAAGAAGTGGATCGTGTAAAACGTTCCGAGAGCGGAGTTATTACTAACCCATTCTCTCTTTCAGCAGAACATCTGGTATCCGATGCTGAACTGCTGATGGGTAAATATCGTATTTCCGGAGTACCGATTGTAGACAGTGACAACAAACTGGTCGGTATTCTAACTAATAGAGATTTACGTTTTATTCATGACTTTAATATTCCAATCAAAGAAGTTATGACACATGAGAATCTCGTGACTGCTGCTGTAGGTACGACACTTCAAGAAGCAGAAGGCATCTTACAACGTCATAAAATTGAGAAATTGCCGCTGGTGGACGAGAATAACGTTCTTAAGGGCCTAATCACAATTAAAGATATCGAGAAGGCGATTCAGTTCCCTAACGGAGCGAAAGATGCACAGGGTCGCTTACTAGTTGGAGCAGCTGTTGGTATCTCTAAAGATACATTCGAGCGTACTGCAGCGTTAGTGAAATCAGGTGTCGATTTGATCGTCGTCGATTCTGCACATGGTCACCACATTAATATTATTGAAGCGGTTCGCCAAATTCGTGAGTTGTATCCTGATCTTACGATTGTTGCTGGTAATGTGGCTACAGGTGAAGCAACCCGTGAACTTATTGAAGCTGGAGCTTCTGTAGTTAAAGTAGGTATTGGACCTGGATCTATCTGTACAACACGAGTTATCGCTGGTATCGGTGTGCCGCAGGTTACAGCCATTTATGATTGTGCAACGGTTGCTCGTGAGTACGGAGTTCCTGTCATCGCTGACGGTGGAATCAAGTACTCCGGTGAAATCACTAAGGCTATTGCCGCTGGTGCTCATGCAGTAATGATGGGAAGTATGTTTGCGGGCACAGAAGAGAGCCCAGGAGAATCTGAGCTTTATCAAGGCCGTAAATTTAAAGTATATCGTGGTATGGGCAGTATGAGCGCCATGAAACAAGGCAGTAAAGACCGTTATTTTCAAGATGACGATAAAAAGCTTGTTCCTGAAGGAATTGAGGGACGTATTGCATTTAAAGGACCTCTTTCGGATACAGTTCATCAATTGATCGGGGGATTGCGCTCGGGTATGGGTTATTGTGGTACGAAGTCTTTGGAAGAACTTCGCAATGATACTTCTTTCATTCGCATCACAAGTGCTGGACTTCGTGAAAGCCACCCACATGATGTGCAAATTACGAAAGAAGCGCCAAACTATTCCGTATAATGGACTAACCGTACTATTTTTTGGACAGACAGGACTATTTCGTCCTGTCTGTCTTTTTTTGCGTGTACCCCTGTGTTAGAATAGAACAAGCTATTGATATGAGGTTTAAAAGGAGAGTAGTAATCATTGAAGCACAAGCAGAAATTTAACGGTAAGCAATTTATGATTAAGACAGCGACAGTAGGTCTGCTTTTAAATATGTTAGTTTCCACTCCACTTCCGGCATTCGCAGAGGAAGGTACGACTACGACCATACAAGCCGGAACTGCAACTCAGACGACTCAGAAAGCAGTAAAGATCCCTTCTGTGGAATCACTGGGGCTAAATTTGAAATCAGCGGTTCTAATCGAACCAACAACAGGTGAAATTCTTCTATCTATGAATGCAGATGAGGCTTTGCCTCCAGCAAGTATGACTAAGATGATGACAGAGTATCTTGTAGCAGAAGCGGTGAAGACTGGACAGATTTCATGGGATCAAAAAGTCATAGTAGGGGAAAATGCGTCTAAACAGGTTGGCTCACGTATTTTTCTAGCGGAAAAAGACGAGCATACGGTTGAAGAGCTCTACATAGCAATGGCTGTCGGATCTGCAAATGATGCTACAGTCGCTTTGGCAGAACTAGTATCCGGGTCAGAATTGGAATTCGTAGAGCTAATGAATCAGACTGCCCAGAAGATGGGTATGAAAACTGCCTATTTTGTTAATTCTACTGGACTAGACAAAGCTGACATGCCTAAGAAGTACCGCTCAACTGATAAGAAAGAAAACGTAATGTCAGCGATGGATGCTGCTATTCTAGCCAAATATATTGTTACTGATCATCCTGATTTTAATAGATTTACAACGGTTCAGTCTTATAAGTTCCGTGAACGCGATACTGCTCCAATGATTAACTTTAACTGGATGTTGGAATCGAATAAGAATATACAGAATTTTAAGGCTTATGCTTATGAGGGACTGGATGGTTTGAAAACTGGCCATACCGCTAGAGCTAAATATTGTTTTGCAGGTACAGCTGAACGTGATGGTATGCGTCTGATCAGTGTAGTAATGGGGGCTAATACAGAGCCACACCGTTTTACAGAGACGAAGAAAGTACTTGATTTCGGATTTAATAATTTTGAAATTAAACAGGTTGTAGCGCCTAAAGCAGTGTTAGCCGGCAACGAAACCGTGCCAGTTCTTAAAGGGAAAAATAAAAAGGTGTCTGTAGTTACGGATGAAGCTGTTTCGTTTATCGTCCCTAAGGGAACAACCTCCCCTCAAATTAAAACAACCGTTGAAATCAATGATCCAGCAACCTTAGTTGCTCCTATAGAACAATCTGCTAAAGTGGGTAAGGTTACTTATTCCTACCAAGTTGAAGGCATGTCTGATGTTCAGCAGAAGACAGTTAATCTGATTACTGCCGAAGAAGCGGAAAAAGCCGGTTGGTTCAGTTTATTCCTTAGAGCCATTGGAGATTTCTTCGGCGATTTATTTACAGGGATCAAGAACTTGTTCTAATGAATATAGCATTGAAAATTGCGTTAATCCGAGTAAGTGGATTGTATATTTCCCTTCATTGGGGTAAAATTACAAGTTAGATTAAGATAGATCATTCGGGGGGCTAGGACATGGAAACTGGAACATCGCGCGTTAAAAGAGGCATGGCAGAAATGCAAAAAGGCGGCGTCATTATGGACGTCATGAATGCAGAACAAGCAAAAATTGCTGAGGCTGCGGGTGCAGTAGCTGTTATGGCATTGGAACGCGTGCCTTCTGATATTCGCGCAGCTGGCGGTGTAGCACGGATGGCCGATCCTACAATTGTAGAAGAAGTTATCAAAGTGGTAAGTATCCCTGTTATGGCTAAGGCTCGTATTGGCCATTACGTAGAAGCAAAGGTTCTGGAATCCTTGGGTGTTGACTATTTGGATGAGAGTGAAGTTCTTACTCCTGCTGATGAAGTCTTCCATATTAATAAACGTGAGTTCACTGTTCCGTTCGTATGTGGAGCTAAAGACTTGGGTGAAGCCTTGAGACGTATTAACGAAGGTGCATCCATGATCCGTACGAAAGGTGAACCAGGAACAGGCAACATTGTTGAAGCAGTGCGTCATATGCGCTTTATCAATAGTCAAATCCGCAAAGTAACTAATTTGTCCAAGGATGAGCTATATAATGAAGCTAAGAACCTGGGAGTTCCTTACGAGCTACTGCTTGAAGTGCATGAGCTTGGTAAGCTGCCGGTTGTTAACTTTGCTGCTGGGGGTGTAGCAACTCCTGCCGATGCTGCCCTGATGATGCATCTAGGTGCGGATGGTGTGTTTGTAGGCTCAGGTATTTTTAAATCGGACAACCCTGAGAAATTTGCCCGTGCGATCGTTGAAGCCACTACACACTATACGGATTACAAACTGATTGCAGAAGTATCTAAGAACCTTGGCGCACCCATGAAGGGGATTGATATTGCAACTCTAACCCCGGCTGAACGTATGTCGGAGCGTGGCCGTTAATAGAGAGAAGGTTGCCGGATGAAAATAGGAGTGCTGGCGCTTCAAGGCGCAGTTACGGAGCATATTGTTAGTATAGAGAAGACCGGAGCAGTGGGCGTACCTATCAAGCGGGTAGAGCAGCTTGAGGAGGTTGATGGCCTAATTATTCCTGGTGGTGAGAGTACAACAATCGGTAAACTGATGCGAAAATATGGCTTCATCGAAGCCATACGTAATTTCTCCAATCAGGGCAAGCCGATTTTTGGAACATGCGCGGGTATGATTGTTCTGGCCAAACAAATTGCCGGAGGCGAACCAGGGCATTTAGAGCTAATGGACATTACGGTGGCTCGGAATGCATTCGGTCGTCAACGGGAAAGCTTTGAATGTGATCTGGAGGTTAAAGGAATTGATGAGCCGGTTCGTGCTGTGTTTATACGTGCACCGCTTATCAACGAGGTAGGCCCGGGTGTAGATGTGCTTACAGTCTATAAAGATGAGATTGTAACTGCACGGGAGGGTCACCTGCTGGTGTCTTCTTTTCATCCAGAATTGACCGATGATTTCAGACTGCATCAATATTTTGCTGATATGGTAGAGGCTACTAGGCAAATGCAACAACAGAATCGCATATAAGAACATCCTGACTCTTTCAAAGCTGTAAGCAGCAATTTGAAAGAGTTTAGGCTGTTTTCAGGAGGGAAACTTTGTGTTAGACGTAAAAGTATTACGCAGTGATTACGCTCGAGTTGAACAAGCTTTAGAGAAACGGGGTAAATCACTGGATTTAATTGCTGATTTTCCACAACTTGATCTACGCAGACGTGAATTACTGCAAGAAACAGAAGGTCTTAAGAACCGTCGTAATACGGTGTCTGGTGAAGTAGCTAAGAAGAAAAAGAATGGTGAGCCTGCAGATGACCTAATTGCAGAAATGCGTACGGTATCTGACCGCATTAAAGAGCTTGATGACGAAGTGCGTGAATTGGAAGTTCAGATTGCTGAACTTACTATGAGTATTCCGAATATTCCGCATGATTCAGTTCCAGTTGGTAAATCTGAGGATGATAACGTAGAATTGCGTCGCTGGTCGGAGCCAAAAGAATTCGGATTTACTCCGAAATCACATTGGGAGCTTGCGCAGCAGCTCGATATTATTGATTTTGAAGCTGCAGCGAAGGTTACGGGATCACGGTTTGTTTTTTATAAAGGACTGGGAGCACGTTTAGAGCGGGCGCTTATTAACTTTATGATGGATCTGCACAGCGGGGAGCATAACTATGAAGAAATGCTGCCGCCTTACATTGTGAATAAAGACAGCTTGTACGGAACGGGACAACTTCCTAAGTTTGAGGAAGATCTGTTTAAGTTACGTGACACTGAATACTATTTGATTCCGACAGCGGAAGTACCTGTAACCAACTACTATCGCGAAGAGATTTTGACTGCAGCAGATCTACCTAAGTATCATGTAGCATACAGCTCTTGTTTCCGTTCTGAGGCGGGTTCGGCTGGCCGTGATACTCGCGGTCTGATCCGTCAGCATCAATTCAACAAAGTAGAGCTGGTAAAGCTTACTACACCTGAATCCTCTTATGAGGAGTTAGAGAAAATGACAGCAGATGCTGAGCGCGTCCTGCAGCTTCTTGGATTGCCTTATCGCGTACTTGGGCTATGTACAGCTGATATGGGCTTTACATCGGCTAAGACGTATGATTTGGAAGTATGGCTGCCTGAGAGTGGAATGTACCGTGAAATCTCTTCTTGCTCGAATACAGAGGACTTCCAAGCGCGTCGGGCAAATATTCGTTTCCGTAAAGATCCGAAATCTAAACCTGAATTTGTTCATACACTGAACGGATCTGCTTTGGCTGTTGGACGTACTGTTGCAGCGATTCTTGAGAATTATCAGCAAGAGGATGGCAGTGTTCTGATTCCAGAATGTCTACAACCGTATATGCGCAATGTGAAATCGATCCAACCTAAAAATATTTAAGAAAACAGTTGCTTTTAATCGCACTCTAGGTTACAATTACTAATGCATGTGAAATTTATATGCATTTGGAGAGGTACCGAAGCGGTCATAACGGGGCGGTCTTGAAAACCGTTAGAGTGCAAGCTCACGTGGGTTCGAATCCCACCCTCTCCGCCATTCCTTTATGAAACTATAAGAAATAAGCAGATAGAAGCCGTCTCCTTTGGAGGCGGTTTTTTTGTTGTGCTTGAAATGGTGCAGTTTCAGGCATTGTTTGATGAACCTAGTTCCATTGAGAATAAAAAGATTGATTTCTCCGCAATGTATTAGGGAAGGAGGATGATCATAATTATGGACAGACAATTGGAAGTAGATCAGCATAATCTTGTCTCGGCCTGGCAAGAACGCCTGCCTGCGTTAATGGAGGATGGGGACAGTTTCAATGTACTAGCGGATGAAGGTGATCCGAATAGTCTGCTTATTCATTTTAATGCTGCGGGACGTCAAGGGTACTCACTTGATTTTCGCTGCAGATATGTAGATAGCAGGGAGGTCGCTGTTGATCTGCTTGATGTGGAGCAGAGTGGAATTCATATTGATGAGCACAATGATGCAGTACAGCTATTAGCACAACAGTATTCACGACAAATTCACGAGTGTGCTCAGGCGCTACAGAGTATAACTAATCCTTAGGAGGAATGAACAATGTCAAAGCCGAAAAGTATCCCAGTTCCCGGGGCACAGCCTAACGATGGCGAGCGCAGAAAGGAGCATAATTCTTCTGCACCAGAGCCACTTTCTGGCTCTAAAAAGGTGAAGCAGGCTAATCATGTTGACCATCATAATCCGCAAGGATAATAAATAAAAACAATAACAATTATAAAGAAGTGTTTCTTGATTTTTACAAATAGTTTATCATAAGGGGGGGAGATTTTTTTTACATGGGAGAGGAGAAAAATAATGAACAAAAAATGGGGTTTATCCACCGCGGCACTGTTGCTTACAGCAGCGGTAATTCTGCCGGGATGTGGAAGTAAACAGGAGGCGCCAAAAGAGGCCTTAAAATCAGCCGCTACAAAAGCGACTGCGATGTCTTCATATGAAATGAAGAGTAAATTCTCGATCAACGATCTAACCATCGAGACCGCTGACGCTGAATCTGCTGCAATGACCACACAGGTACTCAGCATGCTTAAGAACGCTGATATAACTATTGACGGTGTTTACCAGGCTGATCCAATGCAGACAGAGCTAACTATGGTTCTGAATCTTAAGGGAGATATGAGCATGAGCTTCAATGTCCCTATGGTGATGACCACTGAGAAGCTGTATGTTAAGATTCCATCGATTCCGTTCTTTCCGATTCCGGAGACCATCGTCAATAAATTTGTAGAAGTGGATCTAAAGGCGTTGGCAGAGCAAGAGGGTGCTGAGTTTAATCCTAGCTCTCTTGATACACAGAAAATGCAAAAGTTCTCTAATGAAGTAATGGACACTGTATTAGCGGAATATGATGAAGGAAAATATTTTAATGAGCTTAGTCCAAAGGATGCAAATTTACCAGAGGGTGTAGAAGCTAAACAGGTCGTTCAGTTCCAAGTGACGAACGATAATGTTAAAGAAGCAATCACTATCTTCGTGAATAATGCCCTGCCTAAAATCATTGATATTGTGAGCAAGGAAGAGTACAAGGATATGCTGCAAATTAATGATGCGGATCTGGCTAAGGCTAAAGAAGAGATCACATCGAGTGAGACTAGAACTGAATTCGATAAGAGCTTGGCTGATCTTGATAAGTATCTTACGATCAATCAGTTCCATTACAATACGGCGATCAATAAAGACGGATTTGCTGTGTATCAGGATTTATTGATGGACATTAAAGTAAATGATCCGGAAGATGGTACGAACGTAGCCTTCTCTATAAACGGAACAGGTCAATATGACAAGATTAACGAGAAGCCAGTGTTTAAGATTGGCATTCCTCAAGGTGATGATGTAATTACAATGGATCAACTAGAGGAACAATTCGGTAGCTTGGGGACTTATTAATTAAGAAGTTACGAGAGAAAGACCCGCATGCCAGCGTATGATTTACGCCCATGCGGGTCTTTTTTTATTAGAACAATAAGATTATTAATCTTGAACGGGTCAGTAGAAAGTTATTTGTGTTCATCCGGCAGCATATCTTCGGCTAATATTGCGTAGGTTTGATGATCCTGCCAATGGCCGTTTATTTTGAGATACTGGCGGGCGATACCTTCAGGTTTAAATCCGCTCTTCTCCAGCACCCTCCGAGAAGCCTCATTATGCAATAAGACGGCTGCCTGAACCCTATGAAGACCTAAGGCTCGAAAAGCGTAGCCTAGAACTAATCCGACTGCAGCGGTCATGTAACCTTTTGCCTGCATCCGATGATCCATTAGATAGCCTAAATCAGCATACTGTGCTACACCTCTTGAGACATTAGACAGCGTGATTTGACCTATTAATTGTCCATCAAGCAGATAGACACCGAACATATAGGCTCTGTCCTCCAGAGCATCCTCCAGACGCTGATTAATGATCCGTTGTTGACTCTCCAAAGTGTAGAATTGCTCATCGCGTTGTGGTTCAAATGGTTCATGTGTTACCCGATTATTCAAACGCAGCTCCAGTAAGTCCTCTGTATCCTTTAGCTCTAGTGGAGAAATATAGATGCCATGTGAGGTATGATATAAAGTAAGGGTCATTTCAGGTCTCTCCTTTGTCTTCCTTCGATGGTTTTTGACGTAAACGGCGAAAGAATGAGGTTAGTAGGTCTGCACAATCTTCTTGTAAAATCCCCTGAATCACTTCGGTGCGATGGTTAAAACGCGGTTCTTCTAACAGATTCATGAGGGTCCCAGCACATCCAGCCTTAGGATCAGGCGTGCCATACACAGTGAGTGGTACTCTTGATTGTACAATCGCTCCTGCACACATCGGACAAGGCTCTAAAGTAACATACAGCTGGCAATCCAATAGACGCCACGAGTTCATGACATTGCTGGCCTCACGAATGGCAACCATTTCTGCATGAGCTGTAGAATCCATTGTAGTTTCTCTTAAATTGTATCCGCGTCCGATAATTTCACCATGCCGTACGATCACTGCCCCAATGGGAACCTCCCCTAATGCTTCAGCTTTGCGGGCTTCTGCTATCGCCTGCCTCATCCAATGTTCATGAACCGCTCGCATATCATCTAGCGATTCACCTGCTTTAATATTCAAGATCATCTTCCCTTCCTTTATATCCATTGTACAACGAACAAATATTCGTTCTTAACAAAATGTGCATAACTCTGTGGATAACCGCCTACTTATGCACATTTTTGTACACATCGTTTTATAATAAAATGTTTATATGTGCATAAGTTGTGGATGGTTTCTTAGACGCTTCCCATTCTTATTAGGACGCCGAAGGCATTTATATTTGTATATTGTAGAGAAAGA
Organism: Paenibacillus sp. VTT E-133291; assembly: GCF_002264395.1. Taxonomy (GTDB): domain Bacteria; phylum Bacillota; class Bacilli; order Paenibacillales; family Paenibacillaceae; genus Paenibacillus_AQ; species Paenibacillus_AQ nitricinens. The sequence goes on along the minus strand of NZ_NFVA01000060.1, from coordinate 33,948 downwards.
CCTTTTAAATTTCAATATTTCTTGAATTGTAACGCTTCATTGAAATGTCTTTTCAAATGTGAGGGCAAAAGGTATGATGTTTATTGTAGGCCCCGCAAGGATTTACCAGTGGATAAGAGGTGAACAAACAGTTTGTCCATAAAGACAAAACTATCTGCTATTATTTTTGGGGCGGTGTTGCTAATTTTAGCACTGAACCTGACATTTAACCTTTATGCCGCCCAAAACAATCTACGGAATGAAAGCATTAATAATATGCAACTAACCGCTATGCAAATGGCCGTTTCTGTAGAACAAAGTAACTATAGCTCTAACTATGTAGAATATCAAATTGCGCATAATTTAAGGATGGCGGCTATCTTTGCCTCCGAGGAGCTGGATCCCGATTATAAGAATATCACGAATGAAGAACTTAAGGTCCTAACTTCCAAGGTGGGCGTGTCTAATATTTCAATTCTGGTAAAGACTGATAACGATATTGTAATAGCAAGGTCTTCGGTGCCTGGTGATATTGGGGTGTCCACAAAGGACTGGGGGTACTGGCACCTGGCCTTTTTGGAGTTGTTCGATAATCAGGAGGTATCCGTGGGTCAGGGGCAGGCCTTGGACCATTTTTGGTCAGGCCCATTTGATTATTCAACCTACAATCTCGATTTCATTGAGAAGTGGGGATATTATCATGATGAAGCAAGTAACTACATCATAAACCCTGTTATCCTCAATAATGCAGCCAGCGACTATGTCAAAATTACCAATCCTGATCAAATTGCAGCGCTGACCAAAGAAGCTAATCCAGGGATCTTAGAACTCACAGGATTTAACCCAGTGACATTTGGTTCGGCGAGTATGAAGGCTGACGGAAGTGACGCATTGAATAAGAATCTTGGTAACCGCCCCATTAAGTATGGTACTTATACTTATGGTAATCTGGAGCGGGATAGAGCGGCGATTCTATTAGCTCAAGAGAAGCAGAAGCCGGTTACACTTGAGATGAAGGTACATGGGGAAAGAGTGCTCAAAAGCTATATCCCTATCGAATCTCCTGGACTGAAGGCTTATGTGATTGGAGTCGTATTGGATTACTCCGTAATTTCATCAGTGGTTCATGAACAATTAATTAATAATCTGACAACATCTCTGTTATTACTTACATTATTCTTGTTATGCAGTTACATACTGTCTGGATTTGTTACTCGTCCGATTCAGGCGATACTTGCCAAAGTGAACGATGTGGCCAAAGGGAAATTCGAGCCTCCACTCAAGGTAACTAGCCGGGATGAGTTAGGGCAATTGGCACTACGAATCAACGCTATGACAGCTCATCTCATGCAGCGCACCAATCGGCTCAAACAGACACTGGAAGAGAACCGAGCAGTTAAGGAACATTTGGAATCCGTCATTAATGGGACCTCTGATGCGATACATACAATCGATATGGACGGCCGAATTACTAGTACGAACAGAGCCTTCGAAGAACTGTATGGATGGAGTGCCAAAGAGGTGCTAGGGAATAAGCCTTACCTTGTGCCTGCGACAGCGCTTAAGCAGGAGGAAGAGCGGCTTGATGCGTTAAAGAGTGGTGCGGCTCTACCACCAATTGAAACCGTAAGACTTAAACGGGATGGAACAATTGTTGAAGTTAGTGTTAGTACCTCAGTGATTCGTGATGAAGACGGGTATCCACATTCCTTTATTCACGTCTCACGTGATATGACCGAACGTAACCGTATGGAAGAACTGCTTAGACGCTCTGAGAAACTGACTACAGTAGGCCAATTAGCCGCTGGAGTTGCACATGAGATCAGAAATCCACTTACAACGCTAAAAGGATTTCTGCAGCTTCAACAAGAAAAGCAGATTTTGGTCCCCCTCCATATTGAACTAATGTTATCTGAGCTCGAGCGGATTAATCTGATCGTAAGTGAATTTTTGATTTTGGCCAAACCTCAAGCTGTTCATTTTCAGGAAAAAGATGTACGGGATATCCTTGGGGATGTGGTTTCTCTTTTAGACAGTCAAGCTCATTTGTTTGGGATTCAGTTTAGTACTACGTTCTCTGAATACCCATCTACCGTACATTGTGAAATGAACCAGCTCAAGCAGGTGTTTATTAACATCGTCAAAAATGCTATTGAAGCCATGCCTGATGGTGGTGTGATTTCAATGGAGTTAAGAAATACCCTGGATTCTGTTTTCATTCTTATTTCAGATCAAGGCGAAGGAATTCCTAAGGATATGCTGCCTAAGCTGGGTGAGCCCTTCTTCACCAATAAGGAATCGGGAACAGGCTTAGGGCTAATGATTAGTCAACGTATTATTCAGGCTCATAAGGGTCATTTGGAAATACAAAGTGAAGTGGGTCAAGGGACAACTGTTATGATCAAGCTGCCTGCAGCTGGTACGGATACCTCTTGGCTTAATATTAAGGATGAACGGAGTGAAGGACAACGTGAGAATCAATAAATTCATCAGTGAGACAGGATACTGTTCACGCCGTGAAGCAGATAAGCTGGTGGAAGGTGGTAGAGTTACGATCAACGGACAACCTGCTGTGCTTGGCAGTCAGGCCGTTCCAGGCGATGATGTAAGAATAGATGGTGTTGCGCTTGAAACATCAAGCCAGACGGTTTACATTGCGTTAAACAAGCCAGTGGGTATCACTTCAACTACAGAACAGCATATTAAGGGTAATATTGTTGATTTTGTAGGTCATCATGAGCGAATCTTCCCGATTGGGCGGCTCGATAAGGATTCAGAAGGCTTAATTCTGCTTACCAACGATGGGGATATCGTTAATAAGATTTTGCGGGCTGAAGGTCGGCATGAAAAAGAGTATGTTGTTACTGTAGACAGACCGATCACGCCATCATTTATTACCGGTATGTCCAGTGGCGTAAAGATATTGGGTGAAAAGACGCTACCTTGTGAGGTTACTCGTATTACAGAGCGTGTATTCCGTATTATTTTGACGGAGGGTAAGAATCGGCAGATCCGCCGTATGTGTAGCGCTTTTGGCTACGAGGTTAGAAAGCTGCAACGCATTCGGATTATGAATATTCGTCTAGGGGCATTACAAACAGGAGAATGGCGTGAGTTGTCTGCTGAAGAGAAGCAAGAACTTGGGGCTACATTGAACTACCAACTTCTATAGCTTAAAAGATCCTAGATTTGAATAAGATTTTGTCAAAAAAGAGCTGCTCCATCGGTCTAAGACCTTGGGGCAGCTCTTTATGCTTTGTGTTAAGGCAACCATTATTCATCAGTAGGAGCTATACCTGAGAACTCTTTGGTTTCTTGATATTTACGAATAATGGATACTTCAACCCGGCGGTTCTTACTTCTTCCAACAGCTGTAGTATTTTCAGAAATCGGGTGGTATTCTCCGTATCCAATCGCACTGAATTTCCGTGGATTCAGGTTCGTATTTGTTAGCAAGATCTTCATGAACTGAAGGGCGCGATCGGCGCTCAGGTCCCAGTTGGAAGAATAGTCGCTATTAGAGATAGGGATATTATCAGTATGCCCTTGCACGACAACATCATAATCCGGGAATTGCTGCAGCATAGTTGAGATGGACTTTGCTAATTGCCGAGAATCATCTTTAACTACAGCCTGTCCGGAAGCGAACAACGCGTTATCGCTTATCGTAATCATAAGCTGAGACTGATTGAGCTTAGTACTGAGAAGATCGGTTAGACCGTTCTTGCTGATATATTGATCAAACTGCTTTTTAAGCTTCTCTAAATCCTCTTGTTCCTTTTGCCGCAGCTTAGCCATTTCTGTTTGTTCGGTTTTCTTGGCTACTGATTTATCCATTTGATCATTTTTTCCTAAATCCTCTTGAGTCTTAGATGGCATTGCCGCCCGCTCTTCAAGAATACCTGTACCGCCATTAAGAGCGGAACTGAAGGCTTGACTCATCTCTTCGAATTTTTTGGCATCCGTTGCACTCATAGAATACATTACGATGAACAAGGCTACCAGAAGGGTCATAAGATCAGAATAAGGCAGTAGCCACGATTCATCGGCGTGTTCTTCATGCTCTTCGTGTCGTCTAGTCTTTTTGCTCACCCGATCCACTCTCCTTCTCAGCATTTAACTTAGCTCGTTCCGAAGGTGTTAGGAAGACAGCAAGCTTCTGATTGATGGCAATAGTGGATACACCGGATTGTATGGACAAAAGACCTTCGACCATCATCATTCGAACTTCAATTTCACGTTTGGAAAGTCGTTTTAGCTTATTGGCAATAGGATGCCATAATACGTAACCTGTAAAGATACCGAGTAGTGTTGCGATGAAGGCAGCCCCGATTGCTGCAGCCAATTTGTTCATATCACTCATATCAGCCAGAGCGGCGATAAGTCCGATAACGGCCCCGAGTACGCCAAGTGTAGGAGCATACATACCTGCTTGTGAGAAAATGAGTGCGCCTGCTTTATGTCTATCCTCTGTGGCGTGGATGTCCTCCATAAGAACATCGCGGACAAAATCCTGATCATTTCCATCAATAATCATCCGCATGCCATTTCTGAGGAAGTTATCTTCTATTTCATCGACTTTCGACTCAAGAGCCAGCAGACCTTCACGCCGTGTAATAGAAGCCCACTCCATGAACATAGTAATTAATTCGGGTTTACTGATTAATTTCTTTTTGACAAAAATCATTTTAAACAGACTTGGAATCTTCTTGACCTCTGAGAACGGAAAGGCCATAAAGATGGAAGCTGCCGTACCCACTAAGATAATAACGTAAGCAGCAGGTGTGGCTAAAGCGTGAAGAGGAGCGTGCTTGAGGATCATACCCCAAATAACTGCAACTAGACCAAAAATTAAACCAAGTATTGTTGAAATTTCCATTATGCACCTCGTCCATGAGATTATAAGATGTGTTCCGACAAAGCCGCGTATATCATCCTTGAAACAGCGGCAAGGCACTCTGTGCGAAACCGAATAACGTATATTCTTATTTATCGACATCATTCCGTTTTTTGTGAAGTCATTTTTTCGGCTATAATGGATAAGGTAAGTAATTATTCATCTGTGGAGAAAACGGAGTGATACATGTGGGTGTAAAGCATGGTAGAGATTACGGTGAAATCCTAACGGATTTGACTGAGGCTGTTGGCAGAATTTCCGATGGGTACTTATTTTTTGAAATGGATCCGGAAGAGTGGCAAGAATTGCCGCAGGAATCCAAGATGGAGGTATGGGAGGCACTGGCTGAGGATCTTTTCTTCGCGCTGGGTAATGAACCTATGATTGAGGTGGGGAGCGGCGTTATCATTTATGATAAGGACACGCACCGCATTAATATTTTAGTCGGAGAAGAGGATTTAGCCTCTGTTGTTTTGATTTAAGAAGAGGGGGCGACGGGGCGTAATTTGCCCGTAGTTAGTAGCCCGTGTTAAAATTGGTGTAGCCGAGTTATAATCGCTGGGATTCTTGAATACATTTAATCGAAAATATTGCCTTTATCCTGGCACATCCCTTGGACCTCAGAAGCTAAGGGATGTTTTGTTTAACGAATAAGACGAGTAATGGGACCTGCGGATTTTACTGCAATTTTTAGTAAGGGAGGAAATGAATTGTTATTTACGGAAGAAGAACTGCGTGAGCAGATCAGCAAGCTGGAAGGTTGGAAGCTGGAAGAGAATACCATGGTGCGAAAATATATGTTCAGCCAATATATGAAGGGTATTGCTTTCGTTGATGAAGTAGCCACCATTTCAGAAGCCTTTGATCACCATCCACATATTACAATTGATTATAAGACAGTGACTTTACGGCTGAAATCAAATGAGGAAGACGGTATTACAGCTCTAGATATTCGAGAGGCACATGAATTTAATGAAGCCTTTGAGAAAAATCGTTAGTGTCACCCAAACTCATAAATAAACGCCCGTGCGCAGATAGTGAACTATCTTCAGGCACGGGCGTTTTTAGTTGCTTTGGTAGTTACTTTTTCTCTGCGAGCCAGAGGGCGACGTTTGCAATCTCCTCAGGGGCTAGCTTTTCTTTAAAGGAAGGCATTTGACCGCGTCCTTTAGTTACAATACTGTAGATTGCTTCAGCATCATGTTGACCGCCTTCATTTTGAAGACTGGGTCCAACTCCACCTTGAAGCTGATCGCCGTGACAGGTAATACAGCTGGCTTTCACGGTTGCTTCCGCCTTTGCTGCATCCAATTGGACTTCCGGCATCGTCGGCTTATTCTGTTCAGCTACCTCTTCTTTACCTGGAAGTGTAAACATAAGTACTACCGCAAAGGCACAGGCGGCAAAAAACAAACCGCTCATGATCCATTTCTGCATCCCAGTTCGTCCCTTCTATGTAAGCTGCTCCCTACATTATAGCTCAAGGTGAAGCGTTATCATAGGGTTTGTGACAAAAAAATGAACGACAATGCCATCAAATCATTGAAAAATATGGAATTTAATATTATTTGTCATAGACCATGCAATAAAAAGGTTTGTTTCCTGTCGGGGTTAGGCGCTCATACGTATCGGTAATCGTAAAACCACACTTTTGGTAAGTTCGGATCGCCCGCTGGTTCCAGGTCAATACCTCTAGATCAATCTCACGCTCAGGATAACGAATTAAGGCTGCTTGCACGATTGCATCCATGAATGTTTTGCCTAGACCTTGACCGCATAGATCAGGGCGCATGCCAATCCCCAAGCGAACAACACCTTCCATTGGAAACAACTGCGCGAATCCACATAAAATCCCTTGCCCATTTAATATGGAGACATATTGCTCATTACGTAGCTGAGGGTCACCGAACTCGATTCCAAGAGCCTGCATTTGCTCCCACGGCATCCAGCCGTAAATATTATAAGGGGCTGTGTAATCCCAGTTGCAAATCTCTTCCGCGTGACTGGTCTCCATAGGCGCTACATGAAAAGTAACAGAGGAATTTATCATAAGGTTAAGGACCTCCTTTCACGGGGGTTACTTTAAAATATAAGAAAGTATACTAATTATATACAAAAATAGGCTTGGTCGACTCAGAAATTTATGAGATTATTGTTTTACAAATTCTGAGAGGGGTAAATACTAAATAAGACAAAAAACAAGCTCTTCCCCAAGAATCAACATCTCGGAAAAGAGCCTATGTACGATTTACTTATTGAACATCATCATTATCTTCTGTCTCAGAAGCAACAGAATGATAAGCATCCGTGCTCATAATGCGTTTAGCACCGATGTAGCGTTTCACGTAGTAGCTATCACTCAGGGAGCTAATCGTTACACCGCGTGAGGAAGATGCGTGTGCAAACTTGCCTTCACCGACATAAATACCGACATGGGAAACACCCTTGCCACTTGTATTGAAGAATACAAGATCTCCAGATCTTAAATCATCTTGGGAGATAGCAGTACCCATTTGAAACTGGGAACCTGATTGGTGTGGTAGGTTAATACCGATTTTATCAAATACATACATTGTAAATCCGGAGCAATCAAATCCATTTGTGGAGATGCCGCCGGATACGTACTTAGTTCCGATGGTCTTGTCGATCACTTTATCCATTTTGGAATCCGCGAAAGCGCTTCCTGCTCCAATGGTGAAAATAATGGAAAAGCTAAGTACTGCTGCTGCTAGCTTCTTCTTCAAAAGTTTATACCCCTTCCGGATGCCTACGAGGTTAGCTTAAGGGTTCGGTTGAAGGTCCCCTATGACCCCTCTAAAAATGGAGGTCAATTCACCCAAAGTTGGTTCCCCCGTTTTCCTAATAGTCAGGAAACTCGGCTGATACTGTTGATTAGGAATAGCTTGTAATCAATACATGACAAAACCTTTGTAAATAACAACTTAATGATTACAAAAATGTTACTAAAATCTTACTGCAGTTATTGTAACAAACAGAGTGCCGCTTGGCAATCGTTTTTAACATAATCATGCAGAAAAATTCGTTTTTTTAAAGACAAAATGCATATGTAAGCGATAATATTAAACTAATTTTTATATTTATTGAAATTTTTATCAAATAAAAGTGTTTAAAGTCTGTTCTAGAGGTGTAAAGAATATAATGAGGCAAAAGAAAACCTGGATTCGATTAAGTCAATAATCAAACCCAGGTCCTATATAATGTAATTGTGTGGTTTAGTTGTGGCGAAGTATTAATCGTAGGCTACAGCTTGATATGAGGAAGTACTCATTACTCTTTTAGCACCAACGTAGCGATTGGCCCAGTAGGACTGGCTAAGTGAAGTGATGGTTACGCCATATGAAGATGATGATTGTGCGAATTTTCCGTTTCCAACATAAATGCCGACATGGGATACGCCGTTGCCCAATGTGTTAAAGAAAACTAGGTCACCTGAACGCAACTTGCTTTTGGCTACAGGAGTTCCAACATTATATTGAGCTTTTGAAGTACGGGGCAAAGAAAGACCCACCTTCTTGAATACATACGTAGTAAATCCAGAACAGTCAAACCCGGCAGTGCTAGTGCCTCCGGTTTTATAGGCAACTCCAATTGTCTTTGAAATAACACTGTCCATCTTAGAATCTGCAAAGGCACTTCCTCCACCAATAGAGAACGCCATCACAAGTCCTAGCGCCGCAGCGACGCATGCTTTTCTTAAATTCTTCAAAAAAATTGTACCCCTTCCAATGCCTGTGAGGTTAGCTTAAGGATTCGGTAGAAGTTTCCCTATGATCCCTGCAAAGCGAGATCAATTCACCCAAAATATGGTTCCCCCACTTCCTGGTGCCAGGAATTCGGCGTTTTATGCACCAGATAGTGACTTATCGACAAAACTACGATAAATACATGAAGTTATGTAGAAATCGTTTCAAATGATTACAAACTTGTTACCAATGGAACAGGACTTATTGTAACAAAGTCTTTATGATTTTGCAAATCGACATAATTTTCTATAACGCGAAAGAGTCCCGGCTCCTGATTGAGGAACCGGGACTCTTATATTATGTGCTGTAAGACCTTGAATTATTGTGGGAATGCTTTACTGTGCCATAGATGATATTGTGCTGAGATTCCCCACATTTTGAAGAGTGTAGAAGGCAGGGGTGAGATTTGACGGATAATCAGCGCCGGTAGGCCAGGGCAGAAGAGACCCGTTAGTCCGCATATTAGCAAAAGAACCAGACCTGCTGCACCAAGTAGGATTGAAATGCCTATTGCTGGAATCAGCGACTTCAAGCAAATGAATAGGGAGGAGAACATCCCCGTGCCGCTGGTATAACCAAACTGCATATATAGAAGGAACAGGCGTACGATAAAGATGTATATAAGCCATGCCAATACGTATGGAATTAGATGAAGTAACAAAGAGTAGTTCAAAAAGGAGGACAAGAATAGCCCGTACATTTTTGGAGCGAGCCAGTATAACGGAAGTAGTGCGAGCACCCACTCGATTAGACTGAAGATAAACACAGGAAATCCATAAAGCTTCATACCGGGAAAAAAGAACAGGCCACGCTCTCCTTTTCGCTCCTGATGGAGTTCATGCAGTAATCCTGACCTTATGAAGGGGGAGAGCAGAAGTCGAAAGACAACAAGTCCTAGGAACATCCATAACCAAGTACGTATCGCAGGATCTGTGTTCAAGCTGAACTGTCCTTCGACATAATAGAGTAGTCTGCCCATTCCGCTGCCTCCAGCGTCTTTATCTGGATAGCGCAGCAGAATAGGAACGATAGCAGACCGGATGAAGCCGTACATAAAGTAGCCCCAGAGCAGTCGGTAGATGAAGAGCAGAATCAGAATATAAAATTGCTCCTTCATGCTTTGCCAGCCGCGGGTTATCGATGTTCTCACAATCATTCACCTCACCAGACAAGAGTTCCGAGCACGGTTTCAACTAGTTTAGTTACACTTAATGTCCAGCGGGAGAGTGTTTTGGGCTCTATTTCCGCCAGTCTGAAGTTGTTCAGATGTTTGCTTTCTAAAAGAACGGTATGCTCAGGATCAACCTCAGCAGAGAGGAGAAGCTTATCGCTTAACAATTGGAATGTAGTCTCTGCCCCTTCACCGCTCCAGACCCGCTCTGTCGCAGAGCCATCGTCGAATGTGAATTTAATGGGAACGTCAACATAATGGCTCCCTTTGTTTGTAATCTTTACTATGGATTCATAGCTCTGAGCATCGCTGTTGCCATTCTTTTTAATCGTAATCGTATCTACTGAGAAATCAGGAGCACCACCACCATAAATATAATCTTCGAAATAAGGCTGCCATGATTTTTTGGTTATCTTCTCAACGACTTTTTGAAAATCAGATGTAGTGGGGTGCTGGAAACGGAATTTACGTGCGTAAGTGGACATGATGCTGTTCATTGCTTTAGTGCCTACTTGGCGTTCAATATCCTTGAGTACTAGCTTTCCGCGAATATACACATTCCGGCTATAGGATTCTGCCCCGGCGTATTTCCATGTCTCTAAATTTAGCGGCTCTGATTTGGTCACCAGGCTGGACTGAAGAGGGAGATTCGTTTTGATGCCATATTCTTGCTCCATGAGTCTGTCTTCAGCATAAGAAGTAAAGCTTTCGTCTAACCAAGCCTCCTCGAATTCATTGCTGGCCACCATACCGTAGAAGTATTGATGGCCAATCTCATGAACGACGGTTCTTTCAAGTGAGGTGTCAGGAGAAGAGTCTGTCGCTCCAAACGCTGTAACGAGTGTTGGATACTCCATTCCTCCAGCTCCATTGCCCTCCTTAGGCGGAACGACAATAGATAGCGTCGAGTAGGGATAAGGACCATACCATTTGCTGAAGTAGGTCAGAGCAGCCTTAGCGGCCTGAAGGTATCGTTCCTTTAAGTCTTTGTGTAATGGATCGAGATACACCTTAATCCGTACACCAGGCACTTCTGGCGTAGAGAAGGCTTCTTCGGCTACTGTAAAATCAGGAGATGCCGCCCAAGCAAAGTCATGGACATCGTCAGCGTAGAACTGATATATTTTTTGATCTTGCTTTAGCTTGGCACTCTTCACAGGAAATCCGGTCGCAGCTACCGTGTAGTCGGAAGGAACCGCAATCGTTACATTAAAGATGCCAAAATCGCTGTAAAACTCAGAGGTGCCGTGATACTGATGCAAATCCCAGCCTTCCTCCTTAACCCCACGTGTGCCCATAGGCTCGTATACACTAAGTTTAGGGAACCATTGCCCAGCCATCACGAAATTGCCTGATGCGCCCATACGGGCAAATATTTTGGGGAGCTGGACCTCGTACCGGAGTTTAAGCGTGACACTTTCTCCACCATTAACCGGCTGTGGGAGATGTACCTTTAGGAGTGTCTTATCGTTGACGTTACCATCATCGGGCTGTACAAATTGCACTCTTTGCATTAGAGAAGTTCCTTCTGTTGTGCGCAAATCGGTTAAAGTCATATTTCCGAAGCCGTTCTCTGGCATGGTGTCACTTCGGAGCGTTCCTCCGGACTCCTTCATAAAGGTAGTATCTGGTGAAGAAAAAGCATTAGGATACATATGAAAATATAGATCACTTACCGGTTTTACACCGGGGTGTGTCCAGGTTACCGTCTCAGAAGCAATTAAGGTTTCTGTATCAGGAACAAGCTGAACATCGATGTGATACTCGACAACTCGTTGACTTAATGCCTCTTCTGCTGGAACGGGGGCGCTATCAGGCAGTGTCTGCTGTGGTGCAGCTGCAGGAGCTGTGCCGCTTGAGGACTTGGCCTCTTTTGAAACAAAGCTAGTAACAGAAGATGTAGAGTTATCCCCCGAATTGACCCATATGCCTCCTAAAAGCACGAGGGTGGCCAGGGTCGCAAAGATGATGATGTACCTTAATGACAGTGACTTCATAGTGTGATTCCTCCCGTGACAAGCATCTACGGGATGTATATGTTTGCAATCGCCGCATTATTAGCTAAAATTAAATTATTCGTAAGAGGAAGGGTGTGCACTCGTGGACAACATACAACCGGAGGGCAAGAAACAGATTGCCTTAAATATTGTGAATGCCAAAAGTAAACATAAAGGCTTTGGAGCAGGCTCTATAGAGCTCAATAACGTATCACCTGTCATTATTGATGGCGGTGAAGCAGTCATTGATATTGGTGCCATGCATGCCAAGAGTAAGGTTGAAAAGGGAATTAAATTCTCCATGAACCGTGAAGATGTACCTAATGGTAGACAGGTTTGGGTGGTATGGGTAGCCGTGGATCGTACACAGGATAGTCAATTTTATGGTGGAATAACGGCCTGCGAAATGTGGATCGATACGGAAGCGCGTCGCGGTTGGAAAATTCTCGCCGAGCATGTCAATAAGTTGGATGCTGCTCTAAAACGCAAAATCGATGTGGGAGGACTTGGCGCAGTTGAAAAAAACGCCCTAAAATCCCTCTTGATCTCTCATAATGAGACATGGTGGACTGCGTCCTCTGATGAGCTTAAGGCTGCACTGACTGAGTAGGAACGAATTACCCGGTCAAGGTTACCTGATACAGAAAAAAGGCTTCGACATCCTGAAATAGGAGAGTCGAAGCTTTTTTGAATTGAACACAATGAATTAGTTTACGATTTGCCTGCCGTACTAAGTTTGCGTTTGAGTTGACTTACTCTGGCTTGACTGATCCCAAGAATTTCAGCAAGCTCTTTCTGATTGGCATATGGATGTTCTTCTATGGCCCGCTCCAGGCGTTGGCACATATCCTCTGTCTTCGTCTTCCGGATCGTGCTGCTGTGCTCTGACACTTCGCTTGCAAAATCTTGGCGTGTCTCAGGCACTTGAGACATGCGTTCAGGGTCGGCAATTTCTTTTAGACAGCTACTGCAAATAAATTGCTCTTTATAGTAGGTGACATGGTCGTGGCTTCTGCAAAACGTACATTCTGTCGAGGTGTACTTCCTGAGTATGATGGTGTTATCGTTTAGTATAAAAAATTCGATAGGATCACCAATGTCGATATTACGAGTCATACGGATTTCTGCGGGAACCACAATTCTCCCAAGACTGTCTAAACTCCGGATCATGCCTGTATCCTTCATCCCATGTCCCTCATTTACATCTTTATATTTTGGTTGCTACTAACTATTATAGCAGTAATTGTGAGTTAAGAGAATGGGGTGAATATAATTAATGAAGCGGTTACATCCTTTGCGGGAGAAGTGAAAATCGAGTTTGGCCATCCTATGGATTCTACAATAAATAAGTAATAAAAAAGAAAAACCTCTTCAATGAATGAAGAGGTTAATTCAACCACCAGCGTTTAATATTGTTCCATAGGGAACGACTTTCTTCAGCAGGATCTACTTTGCTTTGTACATCATCTTCAGCGGGCCCTTTGCCGTGTTGATCACAGTATTCGGTGGGCTCAGTTCCGCTAATGAAAGTCTCCAGTTCTTTTTCGGGACAGGCTGCTGTAGCGAGCTTACCGGACTGCGGATTGATGTATACACTGATTACGCCATCTGGAATGGGAAAAATCTTAGGCGGGATATTTTCCAACGCTTTTTCAGTAAACTCCGCGAAAATTGGAGCTGCCCGTCGACCGTCGGTAGTTGTGATATCGCGCCCCTTATCATATCCAACCCAAACTGCAGTGGATAGCTCGGGGGTGAAGCCTACCATCCAGCCGTCTGTATCCGTAGTTCCAGTCTTGCCGGCTACCGGACGTTTGATTATAGAAGCTACGCGATTTCCTGTCCCCCCTGTCTCAAATACCCCCTCCATTAAACGGGTCAATACATAGGCGGCAGAAGGCTCTACAATGGCTTCACCCTTTGGCTGTGGTGCTTCATACAGCACCATTCCATTAGAATCCGTTATTTTTAGAATGGCTGTGGTTGGCATTTTTTGACCACTGTTTCCAATAACAGCGAATGCCGCAGCCATTTCTAGCGGACTGATCGGTGAGGTACCGAGTGCCAGTGACGGCACGCTTTGAAGCGGACTGTCAATGCCCATCTTGGCTGCCATCTCGCTCACCTTATCCGCGCCGATCTTCATGATCGTATTCACAGCATAGATATTGTCGGATGCTGCAATGGCTTGTCGCATATTGATTTCGCCCAGATACTTATCCCCGAAGTTCCGAGGCTGGTAGGTTTTGCGATTGTTATCATAATGGAACATCGTTGGCTGGCTTTTGAAAACGGAAAGACCAGTCATCTCTTTAGAAGAGAGTGCTGCTAAATACATGATCGGCTTAAAGGATGAGCCAGGCTGACGTGTGGTGGCTAGAGCATGATTGTATTGGTTGGTACGATAATTTTTCCCGCCGACCATAGCTTTAATGTAACCAGTGCGAGGATCAATGGAAACAAGAGCAGTCTCCAGATCACTCTTTTGATCCATCTCTTTGTCGACTGCTTGTTCTGCGGCATGCTGCATGTCAGGGTCAAGGGTAGTGTACACATTTAGCCCCCCTTGTTCCAGCTCATCACTGCTGATGTGAAGAGATTCTGTGGCCAGATTGCGGATATAATCTCTGAAATAAGGTGCAACCACAGTGGTATCCTTCTGGCCTTGTGGTTTTAAGTTCAAGTTCTCCTGAACAGCCTTTCCTGCTTCTTCTTGTGTGATTTCTCCTAAATTGGTCATGACAGTCAAAATAATTTTTTGGCGTTTTTTAGCGTTGTCTAAATGATTGTAAGGCGAATAATTGGTTGGTCCTTTTGGGATTCCAGCTAGCATGGTACTCTCAGCCAAGTCTAAATCCACTGCAGATTTACCAAAATACATTTGAGAGGCTGCTTCAATGCCATAGGCACCATGACCATAGTAGATGTTATTTAAATACATGTTCAAGATTTCATCTTTGCTGTATTTCATCTCGAGCTGCATCGTATACAAGGCTTCTTTAGCTTTGCGCGTCCATGTCTTTTCGTGGGATAGATAAAGATTTCTCGCGAGCTGCTGAGTTAGCGTGCTAGCCCCTTGCGTTCGGTTTCCCTCTTCCAGATTGACGAGCACGGCCCGAGCCATTCCCTTCATATCAAATCCGGAATGCTCGTAAAACTTACGGTCCTCGACAGCTAATGTGGCTTCAATGAGCAGGGGAGAAATTTGACTTAATTTGACCGGTTCACGGCTACGTCCGTCTGAGGTAAAGGTGGCAAGAATATTGCCCCTGGAGTCGAGTAGCTTGGAGCGCACATCGTCACCAATGGGGGGGAGATCTTTTTGATATAGGTAACCGAGCAGAGCTCCCGTAGTCAGTAGAAACAATATAATCATGGCTACCAGCAGCCGGAATAAACGGCGGAAGCGGCTTTTTCGTTTGGGTGGACTCGTTGATTCACGTGACATGGTACCAGACTCCCTTCTCTTTGTATTATGGGAAAGGAACTGGAAGGATATTCATTGTATAACTAGGTGATCTGTTAAAGGGACTATCGCCGGAGGAGATTTAAATGGGAGATGACAAACTGTTTCCATTTTGTGACTATTCAATGGTGGATCATGCGTGCTTCAGGAGGTATAAAAGAGTAGAGATTGAAAGCAAGGGTATATATACATTAGGAGGTGTCACTATGAACTGGACGAGAAAGATTCACAGAACGACAATAACCGCCCTTTCGGCGACGCTAATAATGGTTTCAGGGTGGGGTGCATCAGCTTCTTCTGTACATGCTGCGGCATCGGTCACGCCTGCGGCCTGCGGCACTGGAGATCATGGGCTACTACAGTCTCTGCAAAACAAGCACTCAGGAGACGTGTCCACACCGCTTACCTTTTCTGATGTTCAGTTTTTGAATGGAGATATCGGACGGGCAGCAGGCAATGGATTTATGATTGGCACTTCTAATGGAGGCTGCAATTTTCAAGAAATTTATGAAGGCCAATGGAGCTTTAAACAGATTGATTTTCCCGATAACGTGCATGGTTTTGCCCTTGCTTCTGTAGAAGACGGTCAAGCCCGATATTTAATCAGCACCTCTAATGGCGGCTCAGAATGGAAAAGACTTTCGAATAAACCAGTTAGCTTTGAAAGAATCGATTTTATCGACAGTAGGATTGGTTTCGGGTATAACAGGGCATCAACGTATTACACCAAGGACGGGGGACTTAGCTGGAGTAAGATTTCAACCCCATCCAATACACGCGGTGCTTATTTCATTGATCGTAATACGGGCTGGGCCGTTGTAACTATGCCGGCAACCGGCTACCGGGTAATGAAGACCACAGATGGCGGGAAAACTTGGAGTCAATCTTTAAAGGTAGCCTTTCCCGATCCAGAGTATGGGCAAATCACTGCAAAGGGAGATCAAGTTGATGTGGTTCTATTTGGCGGCTCAGGGATGAGTCAAACCTCATACTCCCTATATACAAGTACGAATAAGGGGAAAAGCTGGAATAGAGTGATCGCACAGGAAACTGCTGGCGGGGGGCCTGCTCCGGGTAGTGGAAAAGCTGTAGTGAATAAAGGGCCTGCGTCTGGCAGACCGGGAAATATGGAGCTGATAGGGAACAATACAACCTTCTTGGTGGGTTATTCCGACGCAGCAGAGAAAGTAGCGGTAGGACGCACATATAACGGTGGCAAGCAGTGGGCCAATCTTCCGGCGATTGCTGGGTATGAAGGGGTAATCTCGTTCACTAGTAATAAAGAAGGCTGGCTAGCCGTTCGCGAACGCGATTATTCATCGTTATATGTAACTAAAGATGGCGGCGCTTCTTGGCAACTTAGATTTTCGTTGAAAATTTTGTCCTTGTAATCCGTGTTTAGTAAAAGTAGTGAGCATAGCTTTTAGTTTTCTAAACGGTTCCTAAGGGAACCGTTTTTTTGTGATTATGAAGTTGGTTGCACTTGTGTACAGTTTTACTACATGTTCCAAGTGTGCTTTTATCCATTGATATGGTAAAATTTTATGAGCTAAGCTAGATCTAATGGATTCTGAGATTGAAATGCTTCTTTGGACTGGATATAGTGTACAATGGGAAAGCGAATAGGCCTTTGAATGAATATAAAAATGTTTAAGTTTTACGACAGGCGTTTTTCTTATGCAGAATGCAGAGGCTTGCAGAATGGAGGAACGTGTGATGCCCGAACTACAATCTAACAAATATGATGTCTCTATTACGCTCGTGAGCCTTCAAGATGGTCAGCGGAATGTTATGAAAGCGAATGGAGAGGTAGTATCCAAAGGATCGCATCTATATATTCAATATGAAGAGTTAGAGCAAGGCCCTCGAGGAGAGGAAATTTCTGTTCGTACAACCATAAAGATTGCAGGCAATCAGCTAAAACTAATCCGCCACGGTGGGATACAGTCGGAACAGAGCTTTCAATCCGGACGGCGTTTGCCGGGATTCTATCGTTCGCCATATACACAGTTTAATCTTTCAACAGAAACGAACAAGCTGGACGTGGTGCGCGAAGGGCGCTCCCTAACGGTTTCATGGGAATATGATTTGTACGTATACGAGGAATTGTCAGGAAAGTTTGCTATTAGTTTGCATATACAGGAGGAACCGAAATTATGACACAGAGAAAGAATCCGTTGGAGCTAGTGAATGAACGGGTAAAAGAAGCCATTGCCGATGCAATTGTGAATGCAGGAATTGTTGCACCGGAAGAGGTTCCGGATATCGTACTGGAAGTACCAAGAGATAAGGCACACGGTGATTTGGCTACGAACGCTGCTATGCAGCTGACCAAAATCGCAAAACGTAACCCGCGCCAGATTGCTGAGGCAATTATAGAACATTTGGAAACTAGCAGCGCTTCTATTGAAAAAGCTGAGATTGCCGGACCAGGCTTTATTAACTTTACGTTGTCCAAGAATTATTTGTACCCAATTATCAGCCTTGTTGCCGAGCAGGGCGATGATTATGGCCGTATTAACATCGGTCAAGGTCAGAAGGTTGAAATGGAATTCGTCAGCGCCAATCCAACGGGCAGCCTTCATTTAGGACATGCACGTGGTGCTGCTGTCGGCGATGCGCTTTGCAACGTACTCGATTATGCAGGCTATCAGGTGACACGGGAATATTATATTAATGATGCCGGTAACCAAGTGGTCAACCTGTGCAAATCCATTGAAACTCGTTACCTGCAGGAGCTGGGTCAAGAAGCAGAAATGCCTGAAGACGGTTACCATGGCGAGGACATTAAGGGATTTGCTAAAGAGCTTGTGGCTGAAAAGGGTGATACACTACTCGAAATGAGCCCAAGTGACCGCGCAGCTTTTTTCCGGACTTATGGACTGAATAAAGAGCTCGATAAAATTAAACGTGATCTGGGACTATTCCGCGTAAACTTCGATATCTGGTTCAGTGAGACTTCGCTGTACGAGAACGGAGAAGTGTTGCGCTCACTGGACGAGCTTCGTGATCGTGGAGAAGTTTATGAGCAGGATGGGGCAACCTGGCTGCAAACGACTAAGTATGGCGATGATAAAGACCGCGTTCTGATTAAGAACGATGGCACATACACCTACCTTACACCGGACATTGCTTATCACAGCGATAAGTATGGCCGCGGTTACGATAAAATGATTAACATTTGGGGTGCGGATCATCATGGCTATATTCCGCGGATGAAAGCGGCGATGTCAGCACTTGGCAATGATCCTGAGAAGCTGGTGGTTCTGATTGCTCAGATGGTCAGCCTGTTCCAGAATGGTGAAAAGGTTAAAATGTCAAAACGT
The DNA here is from genome assembly GCF_002264395.1 of Paenibacillus sp. VTT E-133291. Taxonomy (GTDB): domain Bacteria; phylum Bacillota; class Bacilli; order Paenibacillales; family Paenibacillaceae; genus Paenibacillus_AQ; species Paenibacillus_AQ nitricinens. Next base: position 15,348 of record NZ_NFVA01000060.1, on the reverse strand, counting down.
ACCGGCAAAGCGGTCACGATGGAAGATTTGATGGAGGAAGTAGGAATCGATGCGATTCGTTATTTCTTCACCATGCGTAGCATGGATTCCCATCTCGATTTCGATATGGACTTGGCGATCTCTACTTCTAATGAGAACCCTGTATTCTACGTTCAATATGCGCATGCGCGTATCTGCAGCATCTTCCGTCAGGCAGAGGAGCAAGGGATCTCCATTCCTGATTACGCTGAGATTGACTTCTCCAAGCTGACAGCAGTGCATGAATATGATCTGCTGCGCAAAATTGGTGAGCTACCAGCAGAAATTGCTGTTGCCGCTGAAGGTTATGCTCCACATCGCCTCATCCGTTATGTATATGAGCTGGCTGCGATGTTCCACAGTTATTACAAAGCTGAACGTGTAATCACTGAGGATGCCGCTCAAACCGTGGCACGTCTCGCACTGCTTGGTGCTGCGCGTACCACGATTGCTAATGTCCTGCGTCTTGTCGGTGTTTCTGCACCGGACCGCATGTAATTGAGGCATCAAACGACAAAAAATCCGCCTTCCGGTTCCCCGGGGGGCGGATTTTACTTTGTACCGTTCTTCGCACCGGCACAAGCTGCGCTCACGTCAGAGTGACCCACCCGGTGCCCGGGCAGGTTCTATACGTTCGCGGAGACCGACCGCTTGGCCCTCACTCCTGCTTTCAGCAGGCGTAGGGCATCGGCAGCGCCGCCGCCAAGAGATGCGCGTCGCTGCCCCTTGCGCAGCCGCACCGGGGACGCGGTGCGGCGCAAGAGCAGCTTCAGCTCCCTTGGGGAGAGCCCCGGTCGCACCGCGAGCAGCAGTGCAGCGGCTCCCGTGACATGCGAGGTCGCCATGGAGGTGCCGCTCATCTCTTTATAGCCCTCCTTCAGCCAGCAGGAGGACACACCTTCGCCGGGGCCGTATACATCGATATAAGAACCGCGGTTGCTGAAGCTGGCAACACGATGTCTTTTATCGATGGCGCCCACGGCAATCGTCTCAGGATAACGTGCCGGATAGTCCCCGCCACGTTTGCCGTCATTCCCGGAGGAGGCAATGATAGCGATTCCGGCTCGGTACGCTTTAATCACCACATTGTGAAGCGCTTTGCTTCGAGTTTTCATTCCGAAACTCATATTGATGATATCAATTTTGTTCTGTACGCACCAATCGATACCCAGTACAATGTCCGACACATAGGCGGATCCGCTATGATCAAAGGCCTTTACTGGATATAGCAGCGCTCGCGGAGCCACTCCCATCATACCTCGTGTTCCTCCTGCCGCAGCTAGGGTGCCGGCGATGTGAGTCCCGTGTCCATTATCATCCAGCGGTAACATTCCGCGGTGTAGTAGATTTACCCCAGCGGCTAAGGAATGCTTCAGATCAGGATGGCGGTAATCAGCGCCTGTGTCGATTACGCCGATTTTGACGTGGACTCCGGTTGACTTGGACCATGCCTGAGGAGCATGAATGGCTTTCACCCCCCAAGGGAGTGTTGCGGTACCGCTCTTTTCGTTAGCTATAGAATGGATTTGTATTTGTAGATCCTCTTCGACATTTAGGAGATCTGCAAAGCGGTTCATTAGTTTTCTGGCTCCGGCAGCAGGCACAAAAAAGGCCCGAATCAACGGAGATACCTGCACTTGCCGCAGTTCAGGCTGCTTCGCCTTCAGCGCCTTCCATTGTGTAAATGCTCCGGCATACTGGCGGGGATCATTGAAGGTAAGAATACGCCGCTCACCATTGTTGGGGGCAACCGATATTTCTTCAAGAAGCATGTTCCAAAATTTGTAATAGTCCATAGGTTTCGCTGTCCCCTCCTCGGTGCCCTGCTGCCATATTGTATGAGTGGAAGAGGGGGTCCGAATGGGAACTTGCCCTTTTTTAACGAAATGGGCTGCCCATCGTGTCAAAAGACGGCGCTTTACATAAAATAGACAGAAGAGATTAACACTCTCTTTGTAACATCACGTAAGGAGCCGATCCTTGGCGTGGATACAGTCATGAGCGGAGGGTTCCCTCCGCCTTTTTTTAATTAAAAGGAATTATAAGTTTCACACGGGTACATATGTTTTGGGTTTAATCTTCTTCAAGATGGAGACAGGTTTCTGCTAAGGATAACAGCCTGAGGGCTCTTTCTGTTCGCTGTTACCGCTTTTGACTTGCAATTTGTTGTCAAATAGGTTTTACTTAGTTTTGTTAATGGATATTATTGAAATAAACCGTAATGTGAACAATGCGTGAGAGGAAGTGTCCTTTAGTGAGTACGCCACTCAATTTAAAGCTAGACCCTGAGAAAGTTAAAGAAATGCCGATGGTGGATTTGGCCTTTCTAGTGCTTAAGGCAGCCAATACACCGTATTATTACCGTGATCTGATGGTCGAGGTAGCCAAGTTGCGCGGTATGACCGATCAACAAAGCCAAGATACTATTGCCCAGTTATATACCGAGATTAACATTGATGGGCGTTTTGCCTGTGTCGGAACCAACCTTTGGGGATTGAAACGCTGGTATCCTCTAGAGCGCTCTGATGATCCGGTTGGTAACACCAAACGCGTGCGTATCATCAACGATGAAGACGATGATTTGGAAGATGACGACTTTGCTGAAGAAGAAGAAAACTACGCTGCTGAAGAAGAGGATTTCGACGCTATCGATGAAGATCGTGACGACCTCTATTCCGACGACGACAGCGAAGAAGAAGTCGACGAAGATGTCGTGATCGATGAAGATGACATAGACGAAGATGACTCAGATGAAGACGATGCAGAAGATGACTCAGATGAAGATGCCGAAGCTGACAAGTAAGATAAATAATTTCAAAGCGTCTTGCTGATGGTATAATTCCTCCCTTGACAGTGGGGGAACGTCAGAGTAAACTATTGCATGGGCTTATCATGTAAGTTAATAAACGCGTTTTTTAAAATAAAAAGTGCCCCGGTTCTACGGGTGTCACTTTTTTGTTTTTTTAGATGCAAAGTAGCTGTAGTTTTATGTAATTTGCGGGACGACGCTTTATGTTTTCCCCGGTGAATCAAACTTTTGATTTCCCCTGTTTTGATGATAGTAAAACGGGTTACGATAAACACCATGCGCCGCTTTTATGTCTGGACTTTATTTAGGAGGGTTTTACAGTGACAAAGTATATTTTTGTAACGGGTGGCGTTGTGTCTTCCCTGGGCAAGGGCATTACCGCCGCTTCGCTGGGCAGGCTGCTCAAAAACAGAGGTCTAAAGGTAACGATTCAGAAATTTGATCCGTATCTTAACGTAGATCCTGGAACGATGAGTCCTTATCAGCACGGTGAAGTATTCGTAACCGATGACGGTGCGGAGACTGACCTTGACCTTGGACACTATGAACGGTTTATTGATATTAATCTGTCAAAGAACAACAATGTGACGACAGGTAAGATCTATTCATCCGTAATTAGCAAGGAACGTCGTGGAGAGTACTTGGGCGGAACTGTACAAGTTATCCCACATATTACGAATGAGATCAAAGAACGCGTGTTCCGCGCAGGCCGCGAGACCAACTCGGATGTTGTAATCACAGAGATTGGTGGAACCGTAGGTGATATTGAGAGTCTTCCGTTCCTGGAAGCTATTCGCCAAATCAAGAGTGATATTGGTCGGGAAAATGTAATGTATATCCATGTAACCTTGATTCCTTATATCAAGGCTGCTGGAGAAGTGAAGACAAAACCGACACAACACAGTGTTAAAGAGCTGCGCAGCATCGGTATTCAACCGAATGTCATCGTATGCCGTACGGAATATGAGCTTTCTGAAGACATGAAAGCGAAGATCGCACTCTTTTGCGATATTGATGCTAATGCTGTTGTGGAATGCCGTGATGCTTCAACGTTGTATGAAGTTCCATTGAATCTTCGTGATGAAGGATTGGACGAGATTGTTGTTAATCATTTGAAGCTTACAACTCCTGCGCCAGATATGCGTGAATGGGAAAGTATGCTTGAGCGGATTCAGAAGCTAGAGAAAACAGTGGAAATTGCGATTGTAGGGAAGTATGTAGCTCTGCATGATGCTTATTTGAGTGTTGTGGAATCTTTATCACACGCAGGTTTTGCCTCCAATGCAGAAGTTAAAGTACGCTGGGTAAATGCAGAGGAAATCACAGATGAGAACGTGGACGAAATGCTGCGCGGTGTTGGTGGTATTCTAGTTCCAGGTGGTTTCGGTGATCGGGGAATTGAAGGTAAAATCTCCGCAATTCGTTATGCCCGTGAAAAATTGATACCTTTCTTCGGAATTTGCTTAGGTATGCAAGTTTCCGTAATCGAATATGGCCGTTCTATTCTAGGTTTACAAGGTGCAAATAGCTCCGAAATCGATCCAAACACACCATATCCACTGATTGATCTGCTTCCTGAGCAGAAGGATATTGAAGATATGGGCGGTACTATGCGTCTTGGCTTGTATCCTTGTAAGATTGCTGAGGGTTCCCTGGCAATGTCTTGCTACGATGATGAACTGGTTTATGAGCGTCACCGTCACCGTTATGAGTTCAATAATACGTACCGTGATGAGATTGAAAAAGCAGGTCTGGTCATTTCCGGAACTTCCCCAGATGGCCGTTTAGTTGAGATCGTAGAGCTTCCGGGACATCCTTGGTTCTTATCGGTTCAATTTCATCCGGAATTCACTTCACGTCCGAACCGTCCACAACCGTTGTTCCGTGATTTCGTCAAAGCTTCTTTGACTCATTCCGAACAGCAGTAATTTTGTGAATATAATCGGAACCTACGGGTTCTATATCAAACTTGAAGAGCCTCCTATTGGAGGCTCTTTTTTTGTAACTATTCGAAAGTATAAGTTGTTCACCTGTCCTTCATGTCCCAAATTTCTCGCTTAAACGCTATAAGGACGTCGAAGGTGTTTATACCTGTTTGTCCATTTTGAAGAGCTCCGTAAATGACATCACTGTAATTCAGACTCTTTATTTACCCATTTTATCCAATTAGCAGGATTTGAGCAGTGAAGCACGAATAATAGGTTTCGTATGGGTTAGTTTCTGAAGGGGCCGTTAGCTGTGGAGAGCGCGGTATAGTCAATCTGGCTTAATCTCTGGGAGGGTATTATATGGAAAAAAAGAAAGTGTTAATTGTCGATGATCAGAACGGGATTCGGATTCTTCTTATGGAAGTGTTCAATAGCGAAGGATATACGACATTTCAAGCAGCTAACGGAAAATTAGCCTTAGACATTGTTCGCAGTGAGTCTCCTGACTTGGTTTTGCTCGATATGAAAATACCAGGAATGGATGGACTTGAGATTTTGAAGCATCTGAAGGAACTAAATCCGTCCATTAAGGTCATAATGATGACCGCTTATGGGGAGCTGGATATGATTAAGGAAGCAACCAAGCTAGGCGCATTGATGCATTTCACAAAGCCATTTGACATCGATGAAATGCGGGTAGCGGTCAATATGCATCTTCATAATAAGTCTGTAGATCAATGCAGTTAAAATGATATTTTCTGTATCGATTCTATTTGGGTATGGTGATTATAAACAGGTTGAGTGTAATTGCTATACAGGCTGGATAAAAATCGTCCCACCGGGACATTTTTTTGTTTATCCTATTTAGTATTTGACTCAGGTTGTGTTATAATAAGCCTGTATGTGATGTCGGTTTAAAAACATAGCCAACCAACATTCTTAGGAGGATGAAACCATGCCATTAGTATCTATGACAGACATGTTGAACAAAGCACTTGAAGGAAAATACGCAGTAGGTCAGTACAACATTAACAACTTGGAGTGGACACAAGCTATTCTTGGTGCCGCTGAACAAGAGAAATCACCAGTAATCCTTGGTGTATCCGAAGGCGCAGCACGTCACATGGGCGGCTTCACTACTGTTGTTAAGATGGTAGAAGGTCTAATTATCGATATGAATATCACAGTTCCTGTAGCGATCCACCTTGACCATGGATCTAGCTTTGATAAATGTAAAGCAGCAATTGATGCTGGATTTACATCCGTAATGATCGACGGTTCCCACCACCCAATCGATGAGAACATTGATATGACTAAAAAAGTCGTTGAATATGCTCACGCTAAAGGTGTTTCTGTAGAAGCAGAAGTAGGTACTGTTGGTGGACAAGAAGACGACGTTATCGGCGGCATCATGTATGCTAAGCTTGATGAGTGCGTACGTATTGTTAAAGAAACAGGTATCGACACTTTGGCTCCTGCACTAGGTTCCGTTCATGGACCTTACCATGGCGAGCCTAACCTCGGATTTAAAGAAATGGAAGAAATCCGCGATGCTACTAACATCCCAATGGTTCTTCATGGTGGTACAGGTATTCCTGAACATGACATCAAGAAAGCTATCTCCTTGGGTACTTCCAAAATCAACGTAAACACTGAGAACCAAATCGTGTTCGCAAAAGTTGTTCGCGAAGTTCTAGCTGCTAAACCTGATGCTTACGATCCACGTACATTTATCGCACCAGGTCGCGATGCGATCAAAGAAACCGTTATTGGTAAAATCCGCGAATTTGGATCCAACAACAAAGCCTAATCATTGTTAGCTTCCGCCACTGGTGGACAAGCAATTTGTAAAGGGCAGGGTGTAGCTCTGCCCAGTTGAATAGTTTGATGAGGAAAGCACACCGCTTAGCCGGTGTCTTTCCATTTTCATCACTAAAAGTCCACAGCACGTATTGCCCACACAGCTGCAATACACGTAGGGGGAAATTGATAAATCTATGGAAAAATTAATGATTGGCGGTGGACGTCCGCTAGAGGGCGTTGTAACCATCAGTGGAGCAAAGAATAGTGCTATTGCACTTATTCCTGCGGCGATTTTGGCCGAATCTGAAGTTGTTCTTGATAATTTACCGTCCCTTAGTGATGTAGCCGTTTACTCCGAAATCTTGCAAGAGCTTGGCGCAAGTGTATCTTGGTCAGGCAACCAGATGAAAATTGATCCTTCGCGTATTGTATCTATACCTATGCCTAATGGTCCGGTTAAGAAACTTCGAGCTTCGTACTATATGATGGGAGCTCTACTTGGAAGATTCAAAGAAGCGACAATAGGTCTTCCTGGTGGTTGTAACTTCGAACCTCGTCCAATCGATCAGCATATCAAAGGATTCGAGGCACTGGGAGCGACAGTTACCAACGAACATGGTTCTATCCACTTATATGCTAAAGAACTACGCGGTGCGAAAATTTATTTAGACGTATCAAGCGTAGGTGCCACTATTAACATCATGCTGGCGGCTTCACGTGCCAAAGGCTCCACAATTATTGAAAATGCGGCTAAAGAGCCTGAGATTATAGATGTAGCAACCCTATTGAATTCTATGGGCGCTGTTATTAAAGGCGCTGGTACAGAAACCATCAGAATCGAAGGGGTATCAGAGATGCACGGTTGCCGTCACTCCATTATTCCCGATCGGATTCAAGCTGGAACTTATATGATTGCCGCTGCGGCTACGCGTGGTAATGTGATGATAGATAACGTAATTCCTAAGCATTTGGAAGCTTTAACGGCCAAGCTTTTAGAGATGGGCGTTGATATTGAAGAGCTTGATGAAAGTATTCGCGTTATAGGTAGAGCTAAATATGAGCACGCAGATGTCAAAGCGTTGACCTATCCTGGCTTTCCTACAGATTTACAATCTCCTATGACAAGTATGTTGACACAGGCGGAAGGCGTTAGTGTGCTTAGCGATTTCGTCTACAGCAACCGTTTTAAACATGTGCCAGAATTGGTACGTATGGGCGCGAAAATTCGCGTTGAAGGCCGTTCTGCAATTATTGAGGGTGGTAAGCTTAACGCTGCAAAGGTGAAAGCGACTGATTTACGGGCAGGCGCTGCTCTTGTCATTGCTGGATTGACGGTAGGGGATGGGATCACCGAGGTGACCGGCGTAGAATATATTGACCGTGGTTATGATAATTTAGTGAGCAACCTTCGACAACTTGGTGCTCATGTTTGGCGTGAGAACGAATAAAATTAGGATATCCCGTTTGGAAGGAGGGTTATTTGCTTACTTACCGCATATATCCTTCCAAATTGGGTATTAATATCCTAATGGGCATTTTAATAGACTCATCATTTTGCCTAGTAGATAGACTAGGGCGAACTCATTTAAAAATTGAATAGGTGGTTATTACATGGATCTTCAAATTTCCGATTTGGAAGAAATGAAGCTGACCGAGTTGTATAAGCTGGCCAAGAAATACCAGATCCCTTATTACGGACAGCTGAAGAAACGGGAACTGATCTTTGCGATCCTTCGGGCACAGGCAGAGCAAAGCGGTCTTATGTTTATGGAAGGCGTACTGGAAATTCTACCCGAGGGCTATGGATTTCTAAGGCCGATTAACTATTTGCCTAGTGCTGAAGATATTTATATCTCAGCCTCACAAATTCGGAAGTTTGATCTCAGAAGCGGAGATCTTGTATCTGGGAAATGCCGGACGCCGAAAGAAAATGAACGATATTTTGGCCTGCTTCAAGTCAATGCCGTTAATGGTGAGAACCCTGCTAGCGCAGCGGAGCGACTACATTTTCCAGCATTAACACCACTTTATCCGCAAGACAAGCTACCGCTTGAAACATCCCCTACTCATTTGTCTACCCGAATAATGGATTTGCTCGCTCCTGTAGGTTTGGGGCAGCGGGGTTTGATTGTAGCACCTCCTAAAGCAGGAAAAACGCTCCTCTTGAAAGAAATTGCCAATAGTATTTCCACTAATAATCCTGAGATTGAACTCTTTGTATTGCTAATAGATGAGCGTCCCGAAGAAGTAACCGATATGCAGCGTTCAGTAAAAGGCGAAGTGGTTGCATCGACATTTGATGAGCTCCCAGAGAATCATATTAAAGTGGCCGAACTTGTGTTGCAAAGAGCTCTTCGTTTAGTTGAGCACAAGAAGGATGTAGTTATTCTTTTAGATAGCATTACCCGTCTTGCACGTGCGTATAATCTTGTGGTTCCACCATCTGGACGCACACTTAGCGGGGGGATTGACCCGGCAGCCTTTCATCGGCCGAAACGGTTTTTTGGTTCTGCACGGAATGTAGAAGAGGGCGGTTCACTGACTATTTTAGCAACTGCTTTAATTGATACCGGATCACGTATGGATGATATTATTTATGAAGAGTTTAAGGGTACTGGTAATATGGAGCTTCATTTGGATCGCAAATTGGCGGAACGCCGTATATTCCCTGCTATTGATATTCGTCGTTCAGGTACACGTCGTGAAGAAGTGCTCTTGAGCAAAGAAGAGCTTGATACGATCTGGGCGATTCGCAAAAATATGAATGAATCCTACGATTTTGTGGAGGGATTCATCAAAAAGCTGCGTGATACAAAGACTAATGCTGAATTCTTAGCATCATTTGACGTTGCGGGAGCTAAACAATCGCCAAATGGAACTGCAAGTAGCGGAGGAACTTCCAACAGTGGTACGGCTGCTCGTCGCACAACACGGGCAAAGACTTCTTCAGTACCTACAACTTGAGAATTGATAATAAGAGGAGACTAACATGTATTTGGTATATGCCGACGGGCAAGGAAACGTATATGATCATCCAGAACTGTACGGGCTAGCCCGTAGTGGGGATATGATCGTTGAAATGTTGGAGGAAGAGTTGATTCCGCTGCCTGAAGGCGCCACTCTTGTGGGCTTGCCTAGTACGCGGGCGGTGGGTATGGATCCAGAGACAGGTGAAATGATGGCGTTGCCGGATGGCTCACAGGCTGTAGGCGCGCTGCTGCCTCAGGGCTATACTCGCTTGTGTCTTCCTGGGTATGTAAAGACAGATAAGTCTTACAAGCTTCCTCTGTTTGGGTATTCGGCTGTAGTGTGGAAGGATGGCGGGTTCTATGTTGCGGCGGATCCAACCGATAATCCGGAGAAATGGAACCCGCTGAACTGTGATAAACAGGATCTCGAGGTAAGCGTTGGCGAGTTGACTGCCAAATATCCTGATAACCGCCTCTATGAACATCTTTCTAACTGTGCGCTTGGTTATGAATGCTTGACTTCCTCCAACACCTTCTTAGGGCGCTGGGAGGGCGGTGTGCCTGTCTCTTATTCATGTAATGCTGGTTGTTTTGGCTGTATTTCTGAGCAACCTGATGATAGTGGTTTTGTGTCTCCGCAGACTCGGATGAATTTCCGACCAACGGTCAATGAAATTTCACAAGTTATGTTGGAGCACTTGAAGACGCCTGAGTCGATTATCAGTTTTGGACAAGGTTGCGAAGGTGAACCTTCTACGCAGGCAAAACTTATTATAGAAGCAATCCGTGAAGTGCGCTCGATTACTGACATGGGCTATATTAATATCAACACCAATGCTGGCTTAAGCGATCATATTCGTGGAATCGTCGATGCTGGGCTGGATTTGATGCGTGTCAGCACGATCAGTGCTCTAGATGATCATTATAATGCTTATTACAAACCACGTGGCTACACATTGGCTAATGTAGAGAAGTCTTTGAAATATGCTGCCTCGCAGGGCGTTTACACATCGATCAACTATCTGATTTTCCCTGGAGTAACTGACCGTGAAGAAGAGATTGAGGCGATGGTGGAGTTTGTAAGACGTACGGATCTGAAGCTTATTCAGATGCGTAACCTGAACATTGATCCAGAGAGTTATCTGGAGTTAATTCCTCCTGCTAAGGGTGAAATTCTCGGTATGAAGACAATGCTGGAAATTTTCCGTGACGAATTGCCGGATGTTGTTATTGGTTCTTACACCCATGTACCGCCAGCAAATATGGCTCGGCTAAAGCAACGGCAACTCAACATTTAATAGAGCAAATATACCAATGAATTACCAATGAAACATATTGATCAATTGAATTTTTCGTGCTAAAATACCACAGTGTAATCATATAACTCTGGGTCCGCATGAGGCTTAGGGCATGAGAGGTGAAATTCAAAATGCAAGCAGCAATTCAACCAAAGTATAACTTAACTAAGGTAACCTGCGCATGTGGCAACTCTTTCGAAGCTGGCTCTGTTAAACAAGAGCTTCGTGTTGAAATTTGCTCCAGCTGCCATCCTTTCTTCACTGGCAAGCAGAAGTTCCTGGATGCCGGCGGTCGCGTTGATAAATTTAAGAAGAAATACGGTATCTAATTGGAATAGCCGCTTAGCGGCTTAATGGTTAGATCGAGCTCCCAGCTTTCTCGCTGGGGGCTCATTTTATGTCTTGGAGTTGATTTTTATCCGAGCGTGAGCTATACTTATCTTCGCCGTGCTAGACGGGGAGGTAGCGGTGCCCTGTAACTCGCAATCCGCTGTAGCGAGGTTGAATTCCTGTTAGAGGTGCTATCGATGTGAGGCCTTGGTTCCTACGGGCTGTGTTGACGGTTGGGTCCTCCGCAATGAGTGCTTATGAACCTGGTCAGGTCCGGAAGGAAGCAGCCATAAGTAAGTTTACTCTTGTGCCGGAGGGTGGCCTAACCCGAGCAGTCATGTAGGGTTGCCGCTTGGATCGTAGTCATCAATAACAGGTGCACGGTTTATAATTCTGTTTATAACAGCATCTTTGCCACAAGCAAAGATGCTTTTTGTTTTTGGTCAATAGCCGATGAATATAGTATAATAAATTTGCGACAAATGCCGGGAAAGAGGCAGCCTAAGAGAGGGTAATGCATAGTGGAACATATCGCGCTGTACCGTGCTTGGCGGCCGCAGTCGTTTCAAGACATGGTTGGACAACAGCACATTATCCAAACGCTGCAGAACGCAATTCGTGAACAGCGGGTTTCGCATGCCTATCTGTTCAGTGGTCCGCGGGGAACTGGTAAGACAAGTGCTGCTAAAGTCTTAGCGAAAGCGGTCAATTGTGAACGTGGGCCAGGTCCGGAGCCTTGCAACGAGTGTCCTTCCTGCTTGCGAATCACTGCGGGTAATGTGATGGATGTGCAGGAAATAGACGCGGCATCCAACCGGGGCGTAGAAGAGATTCGCGACCTCCGGGACAAGGTGAAATATGCACCTACCGAGGTGCGCCGTAAAGTGTATATTATTGATGAAGTGCATATGCTGACAACAGAAGCATTTAATGCGCTATTAAAGACATTGGAAGAACCACCGTCACATGCAATGTTCATCCTTGCAACTACGGAACCTCATAAATTGCCAGCGACGATCATCTCTCGTTGTCAGCGGTTTGACTTCCGTAGAGTAGCTTTGGAAGAACAGACGGCACATCTAAGTGCTATCTGTGAGAAGGAAGGGATTACAGCCGATGTTAACGCATTGCAGTATATTGCCCGCCTTTCTGATGGGGGTATGCGCGATGCAGTAAGCTTGCTGGATCAGATTTCATCTTTTACAGATGGCAAAGTTACGTACGAACAAGTGCTAGGGATGACCGGAGGGATACCCTCTGAGCAATTTGCACGTCTTGCCACTGCCATATTGGAAGGTGATATGGGTCTTCTGCTGGAGCTTGTTGAACAGCTTATGCATGAAGGTAAAAGTGCTGATAAATGTCTAGAGAATCTTATGTATTATTTTCGTGATTTATTGATGATTAAGATGGTACCCGGGGCCGATCAACTGACGGAGCGAGTGCTTAATCCTACCGAATTTAAGGATATGGCCACCGCATTTTCCCGGGAGCGTCTGTTTCAGATCGTAGATACACTTAATAAGTACCTAGGTGAAATGAAGTATGCTACTCATCCGCAGACGTTGTTTGAAGTCGCGCTGATGAAGCTTTGTAGCTTGCAGCAAGAGGGAAGTGAGACCGCATCAGCTGCTCCGTTAGGCGCATTACAGGCTGGATCAGGGGTGAATGCTCCTGCGGTTCACTCTGGTGAACTGGATCTGCTCAAGAGACAGATTACTGCGCTGGAGAAAAAGCTGGAACAAGCATTGCAGTCCGGTGGTATTTCCGGAGGTGGGCGAGAGGGTGCTTCGTCTGCGAAATCGAATCCGACTCCAAGTTCTGCGCCTAGAATCTCTGCTGCCTCCAAAATGCCTCCAAATGTTGATAAGTTTATTGCTGGTAAGGATAGTCCTGATTTTGCAGCTATCTACAAACAGTGGAGTCTTGTCTTGCAAGGGGTAAAAGAGGAGAAGGTAACGGTTCATGCGTGGTTTGTAGACGGAGAACCTGTATCCGTAATGGACGATGCTGTGCTTGTTGCATTCAAGAACACGATTCATCGTGATACAACGGAGAAACCGGCAAATAGACAGGTCATTGAGAATGTGCTAGCAGCGCGTCTTGGTAAACCTTATAGACTGGTAACTATTATGCAGCGTGATTGGAACGAAGCCGCTCAGAAGCAGGTGGGACAGCCTAGCAAAGAAGAGTTGCGGTTAGAGCATGAACATGATACTGCAGATGCCAAATCTGAACCTTGGATTGATGAGGCTATCCAGCTTTTTGGAGAAGACCTTGTTGTCATAAAAGAGTAATGTAAGCATACTAGCGCAAATAGCGCATTCCAAAGGAGAGATGATGTATGAATAATATGAACCAAATGATGAAGCAAGTGAAGAAAATGCAGGAGCAAATGCTTAAAGCTCAAGAAGAATTGGGTGGCAAGGTTATTGAAGGCACATCAGGTGGCGGTGTAGTTACAGTTCAAGTTAATGGCCACAAAAAATTGCTTTCTATTCAAATCAAGCCAGAAGCTGTTGATCCGGAAGATGTTGAAATGCTACAGGATTTAGTAATCACTGCGGTTAATGATGCTTTGACTCAAGCTGAAGAGCTTGCGAACAATGATATGGGTAAATTTACTGGTGGAATGAAGATCCCAGGCTTGTTCTAATTCACTCACTCCACTTTCGTCTAAAGGAGAATTATTAATTTGTATTATCCCGAACCGCTAGCCAAGCTGATCGATGCTTTTACGCGCTTACCCGGGATTGGGCCGAAGACAGCCGCCCGGTTAGCTTTTCATGTGCTTAACATGAAAGAGGACGATGTCATTGATTTTGCTAAAGCGCTAGTAAGTGTCAAACGTAATCTTCATTATTGCTCCGTCTGCTGTAATATTACGGATACGGATCCGTGTAAGATATGTCAGGACAAAACTAGAGACCCTTCAGTAATCTGTGTGATCCAAGACTCCAAGGATTTGGTGGCAATAGAACGAACCAAAGAGTTTAATGGGTATTATCACGTTCTTCAGGGTGCGATTTCACCTATGGAAGGTATAGGCCCTGATGATATTCGCTTGAAGGAATTATTGACTCGTTTGAGTGATGAAAGAGTGAGTGAGCTTATCATGGCGACCAACCCCAACATTGAGGGTGAGGCAACGGCGATGTATATTTCTCGTCTAGTTCGTCCTTTTGAGATTAAAATCACCAGAATAGCCCATGGCTTGCCTGTTGGTGGCGATCTTGAGTATGCCGACGAGGTTACCTTGTCCAAAGCGTTGGAAGGTCGTCGTGAGCTATTCTAGTAGCTCTAAAGTCGTGTTTTTTAAAAGGAGGCCCCCTGGGCCTCCTTTTTTTGTTCTAAGTTTGTCCCTATCCCGATATGAATGAGAATAAAGAGATGTGATTTTGCATCGAAATTATTCTGAGGAGGAATGGGATATGGGATGGTGGAGCTCATTGTGGCGGGGAGCAGATGAAGAACAGGGTAGAAAAGATACGGAGGGCTGGGAAACGTTGCTGGAAGTTCGTAAGGCACAATCCGAGTGGGAGAGAGCGTACCTAATGTTTGATGAAGCGCTGGGTCAAGATCAAATTGATTATGCTATTTATATTTTAGAGGCAGCAGAGCGCAAGTATCAGATACATCTCAAACATGCAAAGAGCATTGGATTAAATAGCAGTCAGATGTAGCCGCTAGCCAAATGAAAATATAGGAGGGATCAACATGCTAAGAATGTTAGCTATAGGAGTACTGGTCATATCAGTTGTGTTGTTAAGTGTAATTGTATTCCGGAAAAAGCTTGGCTTTGGATGGCTTAGTCTGTTCGGAGCTCATTTGGTACTGGCTGCGCTCGCGATATATGTAGTGAATTTCTCGGGTTTAATCACACAAGTTCATATTCCCCTGAATCCTGCAACCATAGGCGCAGTAACGGTTCTTGGCCTTCCAGGCGTTGTAATGTTAATAGGATTAAGAATTATTTTGTTTTAATGCTTGACGTGAGTTTGAAAAATATGATACATTAAGTCTCGCCCCTTTGGACAAGATGTTGATTAACAACTTGCTGAAACGGTAAGCGAAAAAAAGAAATTAAAAAAACGCTTGACGAAAACAAAGGTGCTGTGATATATTATAAAGGTCGCTGCTGACAAGCAACGACGACGAAAGATGAGACATTGATCTTTGAAAACTGAACAACG
>NZ_NFVA01000232.1 GCF_002264395.1 Paenibacillus sp. VTT E-133291 | reverse complement strand
GCGTGCAATCGGCGGCCTGGATACGCTATGAGCGCGACGACTATTACGATTCACAATACGGGTAATCCGGCGTCCTCGGCAGCGAATGAACGCGCATGGCTAACGAATCCGACTAACGTGCGCCAAGCGTCATTCCATATCGTAGTTGATGAGCGCGAGGCAATCGAATGTTTACCGCTGACTGAGAACGCTTGGCATAGCGGAGACGGCAGCGCAGCAAAATCCGGCAACCGTACGTCGATCGGCGTAGAGATATGCGAAAGTGGTAACTACGCGAAGACGCTAGATAACGCGGCGGTTCTCGTTGCGTCGATGCTTAAGGAACGCGGATGGGGAACGGATAGATTGCGCCGCCATTACGATTGGTCCGCGAAAGTGTGTCCGCGATTAATGTACGAGGGTGGCAAGTGGACCGGATGGGCGGCGTTCAAAGCGCTAGTAGAAGCGCACCTAACGGCACGCAAAAGTGAGCCGAAGTTAAATCCGATTAAACAGGAGGTCAACGATATGATCGTATATAAAGCGAACGTA
>NZ_NFVA01000208.1 GCF_002264395.1 Paenibacillus sp. VTT E-133291 | reverse complement strand
TCCCGCTGTTCCTGTCGCTCCGGTGGCTCCTGCTGTTCCTGTTGCTCCAGTCGCTCCTGTATCTCCGGTTGCACCAGTGGCTCCTCTAATCCCTATATTTTCACCATACAATTCAGAGTAGACAAGCCGATGAGCAGTCACTAATTGGCCAGTGCTACTTTTTCCCCAAACTGAGACTTGAATTGGATCATCTACTAGAGTTGGTGTTGTAAATATAAATTCGAATGAATCAAAATTTGCATAATAGTCATTCGTTTGTACTTCATTAGGTCCCACCGTATGAAGTTCACTAACATATAGCGTTCTTGTACCGTTCATATAGTAGCCTTCGATTTGAACTATCGACGCAGTGACATCGCTCTGGTTGACCAGTTTAATAGTAACAAGCTGAGTAGGTCTTTCACCGCTTACCAGATTGTTTTCTATAGGTCCAGTAGATAAATAACTCAAGTTCTCAACTCCTCTTCAATTCAAATAGATTTATAAATACTCTTAAAATCTTTAGATCAAAAAACCCCTACAACAAGATAGTCCACTATAAATTTTTAAAATTGTAACGTTACTATAATCATTCCTCCCATCTACTCCAAATTTGTTAACGATGAGCCTATTATATTTTTCAGTCCATAATTTCTGGCTCTTTATAGTAATATTCTTATCTTGAAATATTGCGTGGACATCCATTAAAAGCCACTGCTATACATATTAAGTACTGTCAGAGCAAACTAGTAAATCTATGAGAATTCAATCTACTACAAATCTTAAAAGCACTTTTCTCCGTCTAGCCCACAACATATTGTGTTATCAAAACAGAGGATAACCCATGAGCTATACTTACAGCTACAGGTTATCCCCCTCTTTGAACATTGAAACTTAGAGAACAATTTTTAAGTCAATTCATGAACAGACCAAACTATACCTGCTGTGTTGGCGCCGCCCAAATTCAAAGGAACTGTCAAACCATTAGACACATAGAACAAGCCAATAACATCACCTGCTGTTAGAGCAAACTCACCAGTCAGCGTTACAGTCCCGCTCCCCAAAATAGCTCTCAAATCTAGAAGAAGCGCAACATTGACATCTAACACAGGAAATAATCCACTTACCAGATTTGTTGCGGTAGGAGATGTTCTCTGAACTATAAATGCTGGATTAATTCCACTACCAAGACTTATTGAGATAGAAGCGGTTGTGGAATAATTAATAGTTGCTTCAATAGAATATCTGCCTGTCGTCGGAACTGTGTAATTTCCCGTAACTGGGCTAAAGGATGGATCAGAATAGAACGGAGAAGTCACAGTCCAGCCCGTAAGTTGGGAAGAACTAGATACTGACAAAGTTGGCAGGAATGCAGAGAATCCTTCAGCTTGAATATTCGGCCCCGTTGCTCCAGTTACACCAGTTGTTCCGGTTGCTCCTGTCACTCCTGCGGTTCCGGTT
>NZ_NFVA01000145.1 GCF_002264395.1 Paenibacillus sp. VTT E-133291 | reverse complement strand
TATTATAGGGAGAAATTCCGCATAACTGGGTAATTGTGAAGAAATCATCCTGAAAATAGGGAATTTTTTCCTATAAATCTCCCTTGCCATCTTCCATCACAATTTCATTGACTGGGTGCAGGAGGTAGGGGAGTTTGGGATATGAAATCTAAAATGGATCGGAATTTATAAATTTTACGGCATAAATGATCTTTCTCTTACGAAGGGGATATGCCTATTCATACGTACCATTCTCGATGGACTCGATAGTAGTGAATATCCGCGAGTAGGCATCTTTAATGTTGGGTTCATTTATTTTGTCGTTGTAAAGCCCATATTCCCAAGATCTATATTTTTCACCATTATGAAAATATCCTGTGGCATACATATTATTATTAAAGTCTTTTAAAGAAGAGTGCTCATATGATACGTCTTCAAGAACAAATGGCATAAATGACTTGGTAGACTGTATAAAGAAAAAAGGAATCCCTGCATGAGTATATACTTTAACATACTTATTGTCGTCCGCTTCTTGCAGATGCTCCTTCATAATAACTACGGCATCATAATCAGATGCAAGTTCATCGTAATCTTCTAACTCCTCAAAAGAAATACTTGTGAAGTGCACATGTTCTTCTCTTATTTTAGGGACCTCGCCAACAACACCTATAAATAAGCTTTTCCCTGAGTACAGCGGTGTATCAACAGTATCAGCATTAGATGTACAGCCTGTAGCAAATATGAATATTAGGATAATGAGTGCGTTTAGGATGATTTTCCTCATCTTTTGGCTCCTTTCAAGAGTTCTGCATGAGTTGTGTTTACTTACAATAAAGTATTATACTGGAAATTAATGGTTCAGACCAGTAAATGAGTCATGGACTTCGAAAGAAGCCTGATTCAGAGGAGGGTGATGTTGTGGTTGTTTTTGTCCTCATTATATTTGGAGTAGCCTTGTTTTTACCCCGTAAGATTAGGAAGTCTGGTTTAATTATCCTACTGGATTGATTATCAAGTATCCCGAAAAACAGAACAGCTCAATCACTAAATCCTTATCATTTACAAGTTAGATTTAAAAACGAAGAAGGTTGGATTTATGTTTATTCAGTCGTAAATGAGAAGAAAATTCACCAGAGTGTGTGGATACCATCAGGTGGCAACTCTTTCGAAGAAGGAAAGCATTACGAAAAATGAGATCAGCTAAGTAGTGACGAAGGGAAGTTTGGAACTGTAGAAGCGATAGCGACCGCCCGAAAGCTTTCCGTAGGAAAGCTCACTTCGTAAGCATGGGCTGTCTGCGGAAGTCTAAACATTCCGGAGTTACGACTGAAGCTGCTGACCTGGATTTCTCAAACACACTTCGACTGTTATAAACCTCACATTAACCTAATCCATAAACCTTTATAATCTCTAAGATTGAGCCCTTGAATCAAATCATTATTTTTCAGGAGGACTTTAGAGTATGAGATATAAAGCATTGGAATTAGACAAACCGCTTACTTATGAGCTGGAAGGCTTAGAAATAGGAGTTACCTCGAACTGTAATTTCCGCTGCGATTATTGTTGTGCGTATAATAGAAATGATGGACAAAGCATCAATTCTAAAGAGGTTATCCGAATTCTTGAAGAGCTTCCTGATCTGAAAAGAGTACGCTTGTCAGGTGGCGAGGTCACATTAAAGTTCGATGACTGTGTGGAGATTGTAAACTACTGCTCATCCAGAGGGATTCAGACACAGCTGAATTCGAACGGCAGTCTTTTAAATGCTGAAAGGATTGATCAATTGGTCGCGGCAGGATTAACGACGATACATATTTCCTTCAATTTTACTACTGCGGACGCCTTCTCTCGTTATTATAATATTCATCCAAGCATCTATGAGAAAATTAGAGAGAACATTACTATGTTCGCGGCATCTAGTGTAGATACGGTGCTGGAGACGCTGTTGTTCAGCGAAACTCAGGATAACATGAAGGAAATCAGCGATCATGTCTACGCGATGGGTGTTAGAACACATGAGATTCAGAACAGTATTATCATGGATCATACAGGCTGGAAGTCTATAGCTGCCCGCGAACAATTAAAGAATGCTGTGAGTGAACTGATCGCTATGAAGAAAGAGGATACGATCTTGTATTTCACTTGCATGGACCGTTTTATGGATATGCTTGGGTTCGAGGAGCAACAGGGCGTTTATTTTCCACATTGCATAGAGGGCAAGAAACAGCTTCATCTACATGGAAATGGGGACATCCTGATCTCTGAATTATGTCATCCCGTTATTATTGGCAACATTTATCAGGGAACCTCACTGAAGGACTTATACAGTAACATGCCAGCGCCTTTGGCTCAGTTTCTGGATAAACTGCCATGTCCAGCACTGGATGCATTGTTTCCGCAAGGGGTTTAAATCGTTAAGCATTTCTATAAAATTACTACTTGGAGCCAATTTAAAGAATTGGTTCCTTTTTTGTGTAGTAGATTAATGGAAAGTCCTGTATGATTTCTGTAAGCTTATAGAGACTGCTACAACATAAATTTGCGGATAAGGAATGTATGACATCCATACATAAGGTGTGCGAAACATGCTTACGAATATAAAAAATGGACTCATCAAATCCAATGTTGTACTCGAAAAAATCATGCCATTATTAACCCCTACTGCCATCGTCGTTGGCGTGCTTAATGAAAGCAGACTGCTACCATTCACAGGTCTCGTCCCTTGGATATTCGCTTTTATGACATTGATCGGAAGCTTGAAATCCAATCTCAAAGATCTGCTGGGCGTACTGCTGAAACCACAGAAGCTGATCGTGTTGATGATTATTCTTCATATCGTGATGCCGCTCATTGGCTGGCTCGTTGCAAGTGCTTTTTTTCCGGGAGATCCTTACACAGTGACTGGATTTGTACTGTTGTTTGCGATCCCAACGGGTGTCGTTAGCGTGGTGTGGGTATCCATATACGGCGGGAATATTGCATTAACTTTGGCAATTATTCTGATCGATACGCTCTTGTCACCGATTGTCGTTCCGGGTACCTTGTATTTGCTCATGGGAGCAAGTGTGGAGATTCAACTTGGGGAAATGATGAAAGGGCTCCTATGGATGGTTGTCATTCCTTCAGTGGTCGGGATGCTTCTGAATCAATGGACAAAAGGTAAGGTGAATACGGTATGTGGACCTCCGCTTTCCCCATTCGTAAAGGTTGGGTTGTTCATGGTCGTTTCTATTAATGGTGCCAGCATTGCTCGTTATCTGAAACACCCGGATAGTAAATTGGCAATTATTATTGGCGTAACCTTCTTAACCGTGGTTCTTGGATATGTAATCGGAGCATTAGTATCACGCCGTTTCCGTTTTAGCTATGAAGATTCTGTGGCTGTGCAATTTAATTCCGGCATGCGTAATTTAAGCGCGGGAGCTGTGCTCGCAGTAAAATATTTCCCTCCGGCTGTTGCACTCCCCGTGATATCAGGAATGTTATTCCAGCAAATTCTCGCTGCAATGTCTGGTCTTTTTTTACGTAGTAGAACTAAACGCCCCTTAATAGATGGTGCAATCACGCAAGTTACCCCGGCGTCCCAGTCAGATCCGCCTACTTCACTTTAGAGAAAAAAGAGGTCTTAATAACTAGTATGAAGAAGGTTACCGAACTAGTAGAACTAGTTTTTTCTGCATTTATATGCAAAAATTCGACATTTTTTGATATTTTCCGTATTTTCACTTCGCCAATATTCACTAATTTATCAACATATCCGATAGTAGTTGTATTATTTACAATTGCATTGTTCTCTAATGAACAGTAGTCGGAAGGATGAGGAAAAATGAAGATTCGTCTTAAACTATCACTTATGATGATAGGTGTGACCCTATTATGTATTGCTGTAATGGGGGTTTTTACATATTTAAGGTCAACTCAGGCAATTGTTAGCCTTACTGAGAATTCTATGAAGCAGGTCAATACGAATAAAGCTCAGACCATATCGTCTATGATTTCGAAGGAGCAGAGAAGTATTGAGCTTATTGCCGGAAGGTCGGAAATTGTCGAATTATTACTCCAAGCAGGGAATGGTGGAATCGCCAAGGGGAGTGAGCTACAGAATGAGGTAAATATCAGCCTTCAGGGAATTGTGAAGGATGCTGGGAACCTGGAACATGCTTTTGTCAGTGATATGAAAGGCATCGCTGTGGCTGATAGTGACATTAAGCTTATTGGTACGGATTTTAGTGAAAGAAATTATACGAAAAAAGTTATGGAGACCGCGGAGCCGGTCATTAGCGAAACGCTAAAATCAAAATCTACTGGGGCTTATGTGGTGGCTTTTGTGCATCCGGTTAAGAGTAACGGGAAGATGATAGGATATGTTGCTTCAGCGGTTTCTGCAGATAGTATGATTAAGTATTTAGCAGATGCAAAAGTAGTAAATACAACGACTTCGTATGCTTATCTTCTCGATGAGAATGGGAATACACTGTACCATCCGGATAAGAAGCAAGTAGGACAGCCTGTTGCCAATGATCAGATCATGGCTGTGGTGAAGCGTGTGAAATCTGGTGAAAAAGTAGAAGATAGCCTGCTTAGCTATACATATAATGATGTGGATAAAAAATCAGCCTACACTGTTATGCCTGAGACCCACTGGTTGCTTGGGCTAACCGCAAATTTAGATGAAATTGTAAAACCAGTGAACGAGATGAGAAGCTTTAATCTGTTGCTGGGTGCAGGAAGTTTGATTATTGCATTGTTGATTGCTTTATATTTTGCCCAAAAAATCTCTTCACCGATTACTAAACTGACAGATTTGATAAATAGAACGGCAGAGCTGAATTTGACGTATGACTCCCAGTACGAGTATCTGACGAAAAACAAAGATGAAACAGGTACGATAGCCATTGCGATGCTCCGAACACGGGTTATTCTTCGTGATATGGCGAGTAGTCTAATCACGATCTCGACCAAGGTGCTTGATAATGCGGAGACTCTTGAAAAGCTGTCTATAGATGTGCGGGAGAATGCTCATGACAATTCGGCAACAACACAGCAGCTTTCGGCAGGGATGGAAGAGACAGCAGCTTCAACACAAGAGATGACGGCAGCGATTACTGAAATTGATGTTAATGTATCCGAGATCTCCATTAATGTAAAGGAAGGCGCGGAAGTTTCCAAACAGATCAGTGAGCGGGCGATGGAGTTACAAGATGAGGCGTTAGAGTCTACGGATAATGCGAAGCGAGTGTATGAATCTGTTCGTATCGATATGGAAAAAGCAATTGAACAGTCGAATGCGATCTCGGAGATTAATGTACTGGCGGATACGATTCTATCGATTACTAGTCAGACTAATCTGCTTGCTTTGAATGCAGCGATTGAAGCGGCTAGAGCAGGTGAGGCGGGTAGAGGTTTTGCTGTTGTAGCTGGTGAAATCCGCAAGTTGGCTGAGAAATCGTCAGAGACTGCGGCTGGGATTCAAGGGGTCGTTTCAGGTGTATATGCTTCTGTTGAACTAATGAAGGAAAATTCAGAGGCGTTACTTGCTTTTATTGACCAGAATGTTCTTGGAGATTATGAGCGGCTAACGGAGGTAAGTCAGCAATATAACAGAGATGCTACTACAGTGAATTTGCTGATGAATCAATTCGAGACCGCGGCCGATCATCTAAGTATGGCGGTATCTAGTATTTCTATAGCGGTCAATGAAGTGGCTGCTACAGTAAATGAGGGGGCTATTGGGATTCAGGATATTGCGGTGAAGACGGCTGATATCGTTGAGAAGACATTCCATGAAGTTACGGTGGCTGACGAGAATACCCAAAGTGCCAAGGAGCTACAGGCGCTGGTAGATCGGTTTAAGATCTAAGAAGGATTAAGGGAATCTTTATCCGTCATTCATAAAATATTAAGCTTGCAAGGTTATAGTACATATATAACCTCCCTTAAATATAAACTTTACCCCGCCGGCCGTCGGCGGGGTCTTTTTTTATGAGATCTTTTTAAGTGAATACTAGCTTAGCCAGTGATGAGGTAAATAGCTTCATCCAGCGGAACGATAACCTCTGTTTGTTCCGCCATATCCTTTAAACGCACCTTATCATCACTTGCTTCGCTTTCGCCGATCAGTATTACGTAACGGATGTTTTTGGATGAGGCTGTGGCGAGTTGCTTTTTTAATTTTCTTTTACCAGATACGAGAGTGGTTCTTATAGAACAAGCACGCAGCTCAGCCGCTGCAATCAAAGCTTGTGGTAGTGTCTCACCAATGGGAATGACCATAACATTAGCTGCACTATTTTCTTGGGTAGGTCGTTCTGCCAGGAGCGCCATGATTGACTCCATACCAAAAGACAACCCAACCGTAGGATATTCAATATCCTCTCTGCCCACTAGCTGTCCGATAATCGCGTCATATCTGCCTCCACCACCCAAGCTTGAGGGAAAGGAACCCGATGCATCAAAGATCTCGTAAACTGTTCCTGTGTAGAATGAAAGACCTCGTGATAAGAAAGGATCGAAGCGGCAAGTATTCTGTAGTCCAATGTCTTGGATTAGATTTTGAAGGACGAGAACCTCTGACGCACCCGGTTGCGTTGTAAGATTGTATTTATTGCATAACTGCTCAAAGCTTGGACAGTTCATTTCGATAAGCGCTAGAATCGCTGCGATGGTTGCAGGTTCTAGCCCCTTGCCAATTAACTCGTTCTCCACTCCATTAATATTGATTTTCTCCAGTTTATCAAGGGTAAGCATAACGGAAAGTTGCTCTTCTGCAGGTACGCCGATGGATGCTAGAATCTCACCGAGAAAACGTCGATTGTTCCATTTTAGGATGATAGGAATGTCCAGCTTGCGGAAAGCTTCGGTAGCCAGTTGCATTAGCTCAGCTTCAGCCTCAGGGCCGGAAATGCCGACCACATCGACATCACATTGTAGGAATTCACGCAGACGCCCACGTTTTACGGGTCCATCTCGGAACACTTTTCCGATCTCATACCTTTTAAAGGGGAACTCTATCCCTGGATTTAATGCGATCACTTTAGCAAAAGGAATCGTCAGATCATAGCGTAACCCTAGCTTGCGGTTGCCTTGATCCGAGAGTTGGTACATTTCCTTGAGAATTTCATCTCCACCTGCATATTTCGAGGTTAATAATTCCAGTTCGTTTAATAATGTGGTGTCCATAGATTCAAAATCATAGAGTTCGAACAAATCCTGCAGCGTTTTTTGAATGTTCTTTCTGAGCGCTTGCTCTTTACCGAAGTAGTCATAAGTTCCTTTAATGTTTTGCATCATTAGTAGCTCCTTTGAATTGGCATAGTTTAGAAAATAAAAAACGCGCAGGACCTCTTGGTCCTGCGCGTATCTATGCCGCAGGGAGGCCAACGCGAGTAGCGTTAGCCTCCCTGAAAAAATTCAGGAATGCTAACGCTGTTTGTGATAATAATGAAGTTGATTCAGCATGATTGTATTTGTATTCACCAGAACCAATTCCCTTCGAAAATTTGATACTGCCGATTATAGCGGATCATTCCGAGTCATGCAAGTAAGAATTTATATTAGGTTCGATTTCTAGTGGGCGAATGGATAAGTTATCAGCTATAATAAGGCTTCGATATTCCTTACGGAAAGGGAGTTTTTCTACGATGGATAAATCTTTAATTATAGCTCGGACCGAAGATTTTGTTAAAGAACAACTGGGACAAGATACTACGGGTCATGACTGGTGGCATTCCGACAGAGTGCGCAACACCGCCGCTGAAATTGCCAAGATCGAGAGCGCAGATGTATTTGTCTGCACGATGGCCGCCTTGCTGCATGATGTTGCTGACGAGAAGCTTAATCCGTCTAAAGAAGAAGGTTTGCATAAAGTACGTACTTGGCTTTCTTCATATCTTACAAATGAGGAACAAATTAATCATATTATGATGATTATTGAGACGATGTCCTTTAGCGGTGGCGGGGGAGAACCGATGCAGACGCTTGAAGGCCAAGTCGTCCAAGATGCCGATCGACTTGATGCACTTGGGGCCATTGGGATTGCCAGAACCTTTATTTTCTCAGGGGCGAAAGGTCGTCCGGCTTATGATCCGGAAGTGTCTCCAAGAGATAAATCGCTTCAAAAGGAGTACAGGGATTACAGCAAAGGAACAGCTATCAATCATTTTTATGAAAAGTTATTAAAATTAAAATTCCTGATGAATACAACCTATGGACGCAAGTTAGCAGAAGAACGGCATGATTTTATGCTTAATTATCTGGACCAGTTCTATAAGGAATGGAATCAAGGGAGCCAATAGCTGTTATAATGATAAGTATGCACAAGATGAAGGATCGCGGAGTTTCCGCTTTAACCAGAACAATCGGCATAGAAGAGGTTGAACGATGAGTGAATTGCAATTTAGAGATTATGAGTTAAACGAAGACATTATTAAAGCGCTGGATGTTCTGAAATATGAGACGCCAACAGAAGTTCAAAGCAAAGTGATCCCTGTAGCTCTTCAGCAAAAGGATCTGATCGTTAAATCGCAAACGGGTAGCGGAAAGACGGCAGCTTACGGAATCCCGGTCTGTGATTTGGTGGATTGGGTGGAGAATAAGCCGCAGGCTTTGATTCTAACGCCTACTCGGGAGCTTGCCATGCAAGTGAAAGAGGATATCACCAACATTGGACGATTTAAACGGGTTAAGGCTGTGGCTCTTTTCGGTAAGCAGCCCTTTGCTCCACAAAAAATTGAGCTTACTCAAAAAACACATGTTGTCGTAGGTACGCCTGGACGTGTGTTCGACCATATTGAAAGAGGTACGCTTCCGCTAAATCGGATCAAGTATTTGATCATCGATGAAGCAGACGAAATGCTGAGCATGGGGTTCATTGAGCAGATCGAAAAGATCATTAAGCAGCTGCCAAAAGAACGAGTGACTTGTGTTTTCTCCGCTACATTACCGGAAGTGATTAAGAATTTGTGCCGGAAATATATGAGCGATCCGGTGGAAATTGAGATACAAGCAAGTGGAATTACAACCGCTACCATTGAACATGCGTTGATTGAAGTGAGACAAGCTGCCAAGTTCTCGCTACTGAGCGATATTATTACGGTGGAGAATCCGGACAGCTGTATTATCTTTTGCCGCACACAAGAACAGGTGAATACGGTATTTAGAGGGCTGGCTGATCTGGAATATCCCTGTGATAAGATCCACGGGGGAATGGAGCAGGACGAGCGCTTTGAGGTCATGAACGCTTTTAAAAGAGGGCAGTTCCGTTATCTAATCGCTACAGATGTGGCGGCTAGAGGGATTGATATCGAGAACATCACCCACGTGATTAATTACGATATTCCGCTGGAAAAAGAAAGCTATGTACATCGTACAGGCAGAACCGCTCGTGCAGGTAAGACGGGTAAAGCGATCACTTTTGTCACTCCAAATGAGCAAAAGTGGGTGAAGGATATTGAAGGCTATATAGGCTTCAGCATCCCAACTATGAAAGCACCTTCAGATGATGCCGTTGCTTACGCGAAGGAAGCGTTTGAGCAGAAGATTAACAAGCAGCCTGTCCGCAAGAAGGACAAAAGCGAAAGCTTGAACAAAGAGATCATGAAGCTGTACTTCAACGGCGGCAAGAAAAAGAAGCTAAGAGCCGTGGACTTTGTAGGAACTATCGCGAAGCTTGAGGGGATGTCCGCCGAAGATATCGGCATTATCTCGATTCAGGACAATGTGACATATGTGGATATTTTGAACGGTAAGGGTGCTATGGTACTGCAAGCGATGAGAGAGACGACCGTAAAGGGCAAGCAGCTTAAAGTGCATATTGCGAAGAAATAAACGGTAGAAATCCCGTTCATGAAGCTGAT
>NZ_NFVA01000202.1 GCF_002264395.1 Paenibacillus sp. VTT E-133291 | reverse complement strand
CCAACTTTACCTGCCAATGGATTTAGAAGAGGATATTCCAGAAAACCACCTCGTTCGTGTCGTGAATGCCGCTATAAATCGGCTAGACGACGCTATCTTTGACGCTGCCTATCCTGGCGGCGGACGCGACAGCTATCACCCTAAAATGCTGACCAAAGTCATTATTTACGCCTACACCCAGCGCATCTATTCCTCAAGGCAAATCGCCAAATCTGTACGCGAGAACATTCCCTTCATGTGGCTGGCCGGAAGGCAACGTCCGGATTTTCGCACCATTAACCGTTTCCGTTCCCAGCGTATGCGGGATGTTTTAGAAACTGTCTTTACCGTTATCCTTCAGTTTCTTGCGAACGAAAAATACATCTCCCTAGAGCATTACTTTGTAGATGGCACGAAGATCGAAGCGAATGCGAATCGCTATACCTTCGTCTGGGGTAAGGCTGTCCTTAAGCACAAGAAGAAGCTTCAAGAAAAAGTCCATACGCTGTTTGCCGACATTGAAGCCACAGAAAAACAAGAAGAATATGAATGCCAAGCCCAAGACCCTGCAGAGCTCGGAGAGTCTACCACAATCACGAGCGAGAAGCTCGAACAAATGACACAGACACTTGAAGCCCAGCTAGTGGAAAAACCCAAAGACAAGCGCCTAAAGAAAGCCGCTCGGACGCTCCGCAAAGATTTGTTACCCAGGCTGCAGAAATACGAGCAGTACCAAACACTACTCGGAGACCGGAATAGCTTTAGCAAGACAGATCCAGATGCAACTTTCATGCGGATGAAGGAAGACCACATGTGCAATGGTCAACTCAAACCAGGCTACAATGTACAGATTGGAACGGAAAACCAGTTTATTTTGGCTTACAGTCTACACCAAAGACCAACAGACACTCGTTGCTTCTTGCCACATCTAGAGCATGTAAAAACAACACTTGGAAAGTTTCCTCAAACGGTCATTGCAGATGCAGGCTACGGTAGTGAAGAAAACTACGCATACTTGGAAAAAGAAAAGATTCAAGGTGTTGTGAAGTATGGGAACTACCACAAGGAAAAAAGCAAAGCGTGGAAAGAGAATGTGGGGAAAATTGAGAACTGGACATACGACAAAGCCGAGGATACGTGGAAGTGCCCTGTCGGACAAACATTGTATTTCCGAAAAGAAAGCAAGGAAGTCTTGGAGAGTGGCTATGAAATTCGAAAACGTCATTACCGCAGCCCAAGTTGCGAGGGCTGCCCAATGAAGGAACGTTGTACAAAAGCCGAAGGAAACCGTGAAGTAGTCGTTAGTCTGGAACGACTACGTTACCAGAACCAGGCTCGGGAGATTCTAAGGAGTGAAGAAGGTTACGATTTGTCGGTACGCCGAATGACGGAACCGGAGAGTGTGTTTGGACAACTGAAAAACAACCGGGGATTCCGGCGATTTCTGCTTCGCGGCATGGAGAAAGTGACGCTTGAGGTCGGTTGGCTTTCGCTTGCCCATAATTTGCTGAAGCAAGCCGCAATGGAGCAAAAAAGCAGAGCAGCGATTCTCCACTAACAGGAGAATCGCTGCTCTGTTCACTTTTTGTGCTATTTAGGAAAAAGAAGGCTGTCTCATGTCGTAGAAAATCTACTTTTGAGACAGCCCCTTT
>NZ_NFVA01000012.1 GCF_002264395.1 Paenibacillus sp. VTT E-133291 | reverse complement strand
GTGGAGGTTCGAGTCCTCTCGACCGCATCATCAAATAGGCTTATACAATTGCTCTTGGGCAGTTGTATAAGCCTATTTTTTATTTCTGAAGAAAGTGATGGTGGTCCAATTCTTACTGTAGCTATGCTTCGGAGCATAATATGGAGAAGATATTATAGGTATTTTGTATTGACAATTATATCGGTTACCGTAATAATGTTATTACGGTAACCGATATATCGCTAACAGTAATAGAATGGAGATGGAATCATGCCTGAAAGCTCAGAAAGAGGAGCCTTAACAGAAGCTGTATTTTACATTTTATTGTCTTTATACACCGCAATGCACGGATACGCAATTATGCAGAATGTGAAGGATTTAAGTCATGGTCGAGTGGATCTTGGAGCGGGCACTTTATATGGAGCTATCAACACCTTGCTTGAGAAAAACTGGATAAGAGCTATAGAAGGGGAAGAAGGCTCCCGAAGAAAGGAATACGAAATTACTGAGTTAGGGAAGACAGTGATTCAGGGGGAGCTTATCCGGTTGGAAGAGCTGATTGCTAATGGGAAGAGAATAGCTGGAGGTGAGTCGAAATGAAGCATGTGGTTCGCAAGCTGTTTTGGGATTTTGAGAAGGAAGAACAGTGGCTTAATGAAATGTCTGCCAAAGGGTTTGCCTTTTCAAGCTACTCCTGGTGTAAATATGTGTTTACTGACTCGCCTAAGAATGAGTATACGTATAGAATTGAACTTTTAGATAATGTGCCTACTCATCCGGAAAGCGTAGCATACCTCAAGTTTTTAGAAGAAAATGGAGTAGAGTGTGTTAGCAGCTATGTTCGCTGGATTTATCTTAGGAAGAAGTCATCCGAAGGTTCGTTTGATATTTACACGGATCTGGAATCCAAAATAAAACACTTTAAGCGAATTAACACGCTATGGAATTCTGTTATGTGGTTAGAGTTCATTGTTGGTTTAGCCAACATTCTCATGGGGGTAACGAATTATTTCAATTCATCCAGCAGCATTAGTTTAATAAACGTTGTTCTAGGCGGGCTTTTAATCCTTTTGGGACTTGTTTTTTTAAGAGCCGGTGCACCTATCCGTAAGAAAATTAAGAAGCTTCAACAAGAGAATTTAATAAGAGAATAGTTATTTTAAGTTGTGCTATGTACTAACAGCAAGCTCCCCGAGTGTTGGGGACTTGCTGTTTATTTTTTGTCTGTGAGGATAACACGCAATCTCTTTGATTTATACCAACCTATCATTTAGGACTCAGCTATCAAGCTTAATTACCGAAAAAAAGGTATACTGGAATAGATTACGAGATTGTAATAAAGTTTGTCCCCATCTCAAAAGAGGAGGCTACTCAGGTGTCTGAATTTCTTTTTAAGCAACTATACTTACGGTCTTCTATAGGGGTTGCAGTAGTCTCTCCCAAGGAAGGAACCTTGATTCAATCCAATCCGGCGCTTTGCCATATGCTCGGTTATTCTGAAGAAGAGCTTTTGAATATGCATTATTTAGATCTTATTTATCCAGACGATAAAATCGATGATGATCATTACGTTATCCTGAACAATCTCTTAGCAGATCCTGGGTCCGCGATGGAATTAGAAAGACGGTTCCTGTGTAAGGATGGCGAGATGATCTGGGTAGCACAACATATATTTCTGATTCTTCAGGAGAATTCTAGTGAACCTCTTGTCATGATTTCAGAACTAACGGATATCACAGACCGAAGACTTGCCGAAGATAAGATTCAGGAAGATCAACATTTATATAATTTGATCACAAAAAATACACCGGATATGATTTCTTTTGGCAAACCTGACGGTACGTTGCAATACGTGTCTCCTTCAGTGGAGCTGTTGCTGGGATATCCTGCAGATGAAATGATAGGCACGAAAAGACCTGATTATTATCACGTAGATGATGCCTTAGAGATGACCAAACACGGAAAACTCTATTCGGATACGGATGTGTATACACGTAGAGCCCGGCATAAGGACGGACATTATTTGTGGATCGAGAGCAGTTCACAGGTGGTACGTGATGAGCAGGGGCAAATCAAGCAGATATTAACCATCG
Organism: Paenibacillus sp. VTT E-133291; assembly: GCF_002264395.1. GTDB lineage: Bacteria > Bacillota > Bacilli > Paenibacillales > Paenibacillaceae > Paenibacillus_AQ > Paenibacillus_AQ nitricinens. Next base: position 92,633 of record NZ_NFVA01000012.1, on the reverse strand, counting down.
GCCGCGATATTACACAGCGTAAGAAATATGAGGATATGCTGGCGAAAGCCCAATATCTTGCGAAAATGGGATCTTGGGAATGGGATGCGACAAAAGCGCGGTTGACGGTTTCTAGAGAAATGCGTAACATTTTCGGCTTTTCGTTAGATGAGAGTATTCATTCCTATTTTGATTACAGGCATGTTCTTTCCTGTATTGATCCAGCTGATTTTACAAGACTTGAAAAGCTAGTGCGTCAATCCTTTGCAAATGTGACGAATGGCGAAGCTATGGTTCGGATTAAAAGTGCGGATGGGATTTTGAAGTTTTTGGATGTACACTGGGAAGTGCTTAAGGATGAAGAAGGAAGAGTGCTACAGATCAGCGGGATTGCCCAGGATGTGACTGAACGTCATCGAATGGAGGAACAGATGCGTGATAGTGAGCAGAATTACCGACTTCTGTCGGAAAATTCAATGGATTTTATTTCACGAAATACAGCAGACGGACACCTCACCTATCTGTATGCATCACCGATTTGCCAGACAATGTTCGGTTATACACCGGAAGAAATGTACGAAACCAGAGGAATAGATTACATACATCCTGAGGACAAGGAGAAGGTAGTAACCTATCTTAGCAATTGTATGGAAGGCAAGAAGCTCGAGCCTGTGACCTTTCGGTTTCTTTGCAAAGATGGAACATATATTTGGACGGAGACAACACTTCGCTACATCTACTCGGAGACATTTGGAGGACAAGAGCTGGTGTGTGTAACCCGGGACATTGCGGAACGGGCGCGGCATTTTGAAGAAATAGAGAAGTTAAGTAACGAGCATGCTCTAATACTGAATTCAGTATCTGAAGGCATATTTGGTATGAATCTTGAAGGGGATACGATGTTCATCAACCCAGCGGCGATTACTATGCTAGGATACGATCCAACGGAATGGTTGAACAGCAAATTCCATACGATTCATCAGACTTGGCTGGATAATGAGCCATTCTTGGGCATCCAGAAGACGCTGATTCCCTCGCACTTCAATAATCGCTCTTTTGATGAGAAAGAGGGCGTGTTTTGGAGGCAAGATGGTTCCAGCTTTTTAGTCAGATATCACATGACTCCTCTTTTTGATGGAGAAGAGCGGATCGGAGCTGTAGTGGTTTTCCGGGATATCACAGAAGAGAAGGAGATTGTGCGAGCGAAGGAGTCTGCAGAGGAAGCGGATCGGGCGAAGTCGGAGTTTCTAGCGATCATGAGCCATGAGCTGCGTACACCTATGAACGGTATTATAGGAATGGCAGACTTGCTCTCAGGTACAGAGCTGGATGAAGAGCAAAGCTACTACACACAAATCATTAACAGTAGTGGAGAAGCATTGCTTCATATTTTGAATGAAGTGCTGGATTTCAGCAAAATTGAAGCAGGTATGATGACACTTGAACTGCAAATGGTGGATTTACGTGAAGTGATTCAGAACGTTAGTGAGCTATTCTATCCGAAGGTCAAAGAGAAAGGGTTGTTACTGACTATCAATATTGCACCTGATCTTCCATTTGTCGTTGTGACGGATGAGGCGAGATTGCGCCAAATTCTCGTGAACTTAGTGGGAAATGCGGTGAAATTTACGGAGACAGGTGAAATTAGTATTTCTGCCAGTCTGGAGGCTTCTCAAAAGTCAGGAAATATTATCGTTAAGTTCATGGTTAAAGATACGGGTTTGGGAATTCCAGTTGCCAGTCAAGGGTTGTTGTTTCAATCGTTCTCGCAATTGCATCCTTCCATTAATCGTAAATATGGCGGAACAGGACTGGGACTGGCCATTAGTAAAAAGCTGGTGGAGCTGCTTGGAGGAGCGATTGGTGTAAGGAGTTGTGAGAAACATGGCTCAGAGTTCTTTTTCACCGTGGAGGTCTCTTTGCCCAAAGAGGAATGGAGTCAGAAGGTAATGCTCCACCCTTCAGTGGATGCAGACAAAAGCATTAAACCTAACGCCAAAGCATCTGATACTGGAGAATATGGACCGATGTCTATTCTCATCGCTGAAGATCATCCTGTGAATCAGCAACTGATGCTGGCTTATATGAAAAAGAGGGGATACTTCCCTGACATTGCATCAAATGGCGAGGAAGCAATTCGAGCTGTGCTGTCCAAGGATTATGATCTCGTCTTTATGGATATTCAGATGCCAGTTATGGATGGGATAGAAGCAACAGGAATCATACGTGAGAAGCTCGGGCTGTCTCCTGTTATTATTGCGGCCACAGCGTTTGCCAGAAATGAAGATAAAGATATGTGTCTGAGTGCAGGAATGCAGGATTTCATCTCCAAGCCTATCTCTATAAAGGAGCTTGATAGGGTATTAAAAGATTGGTCTACTCGGATTCGTTAAGGATGAGGAGTGTCATTGACAAAAGGGCGTAAGATTAATATATTTGTAATCGTAATCATTACGAATATATTGTCGATGAAAGGATCCATACCTTGTTAAAGATGAAGCGTGGCGATTTTGTAATCATTTTTTTAGCTCTATTCGCAGCAGGTTTGATCTACGGAATCAAGTGGTGGGACACCCGTAATGAACAGTATCAGCAAGGAGATTTGAAAGCTATAATTACGGTCGATGGTAAGGAATACAAGACCGTTTCTTTGACTAAAGAAGAGCAAATTATAGATATTCAAACGGAGTTTGGTCACAATACCTTAAAGGTATTTGATTACGGGATCCAAATGACATATTCTGACGCTCCTTTGCGAATCGCTTTGGAAATGGGGTTTATTTCTAGGCCAAAGCAACAAATCATATGTATACCCGCCCGTATTATGGTTGAAGTATTTAACCCTAACCGAGTGAATGATGAGGATGAGCTGGACGCAATTATTTAGTAGGTTTGGCCGTATTCTGCAAAGCTTTCCATGCCGTTATGGAGTCAGCACTCGTGTAAATGTAGGGTGTTGTTGGTTGCGCAATAGGTGTAATTGCTTCTGCGCGTATTTGCATCATTTCTTGGCCCTTGTATTGCACAACTTGAAGCTTGCCCCGAACCTCTATCCAGGTATCGGTGGGCAAGCTTTTTAATTTGCCGGAATCAACCAGCATCCCAAATGGAGTAGCATCGGCGGTACAGCACTGAACCAGAAATCTGCCAATGGCAAATGCATTCTCTGGCGTTTCACTATCATCGCGATACAGAAAACCGGAAACGGAAATTTCTTTGCCTTCAAATTGTTGTTTATACATGTCAATAGCACCTAGTGTTTCAGAAAAAATATCAGAATACACAGGGATAGTAGGCTGCGCATATAGAATCTTAGCTAGCTCAGTGAGCTCCTCATGATAAGGATCAATCGATTCGAATCTAACAGCATTGGTAGACTCTGATGGTAATGAGGAGAACGAAATCCCCTTTTTACTAGCGGCCATACTTCCCAAGGCACGATCAGGAAGTACAAATCCAAGCAACAGTGGAAAGAGGAATAATCCATAAAGCGCTGTACTTTTAAATATGGAATGAGGGAGGCGGTGCTCGCAGTCACATAGCACACTTCCCTTACCAAATAAGGCTTGAATAGCCAAGCTGAGCGCCATAAGTGTGAGAGGAATCGGACATAACTGAACCCAGCGTGCTAGCTTAGGCGCTACATAATAATGCAAAGCGTCCTGCTGCACTAGTTGCCCAATATAGAGAGCAAAGGCGAGCAGAATGACCGCCCTTAACAAATAGTGAAATCGGATGCTTCGAGAGTCATTCATACGCTTCCTCCTAACAATGCGGTAAGCATCTGCTTGTCACCTTTATGATCACAGCCATAAGGACATGAGTACGGCTCCAATAAATACGCTCGAAAAGATAAGAAAGAACAAATAAAGAGCAAATTTGGTCTTAAACAGCGAAAGTAACATCAATGAATTTTTGAAATCTAGCATCGGCCCAAATACCATAAAAGCGAGCAGTGCTCCTGCTGGAAAAGAATGTACAAAGGTGGAAGCTACAAAGGCATCTGAGGTGGAACAGAGCGAAAGCACAAATGCCAGTCCCATCATGAAAAAATAAGACCCGAGCGGCTTATCTCCGATCGCAGCTAAACTGTCCTGAACCATAAACGTCTGAATGCCAGCGGTCAATAGGCAGCCAATGATTAAGTATTTTCCCATCTCAAAAAACTCATCCGACGTATGCACGAAGACGGCAGCTAACTTTCCTCCACGAGAATTATTATGATGAGTGTTATCGGTTTCGCGCTGAACGCTGAGGCGTATAGGGGACTTTTTCACCGTTGCATAGATAATCAAGCCTATAATACAGGCGACTATAAAAGCTAGACCCATCCGCGCATAGGCCAGTTCTGAGTGGTTGCGAAAGGCAGTCAGTGTTGCTCCATAGACGACTGGGTTTAGGATGGGTCCGGATAAGATGAACACAATCGCGACATAGACAGGCATACCCTTATGGATAAGTCGGCGGACAAGCGGGATCATTCCACATTCGCATACTGGGAATATAATTCCGAGCAGGCAAGCGAATAAAATAGCCAGAAACGCCTGCTTCGGAATCCACCGGGAGATCATTTCATCCGGGATAAAGACACGAAGCAGCGAGGATAATAAAGCTCCTGCTAACACAAACGGCAAGGCTTCTAGCAAAATCCCGATAAAGCCGGTTTTGAACGTGTCAATGTACGCGTTATCTAATAGCTCCAGTTGATTAGGCACCCATATAAAACCAATGATAATCAGGAATGAGATCGGTAGAAGCAGCGGCAGTATTTTTAAAGGGGAAAGGGTAGTCAAGGCTCGAATAAGGTGGACCACCGATCTGCCAGCAGTTCCTCATCTAAATTTATCCCGATGAATACTACATAAGGCATTCCGGGGTAACGTGACGCCTCCCAGCTTGTACGCATTCCCGCATATTGGACAAGTTGAACCGGTTCCTGTTCGGACAAAAGGATATGCCCTTTGGCACGGAGCAGATTGTCACCCCATTCTTGAAAGAAAGCCTCTAGCCGTTCTTTGGTAGGCATTGTAGTCCCCGCTTGCGGAATGGTTAGCGTGATGGCGGTCACTTGGGAAAAAGAGGCATGGGACTCCTCTTGCCGTTCTTTTACTGCTGTGGCTCCCTGTTCTGAATTTATTTGTTTAAGTGTTGCGCCTTTAAAGGTTTGAGGTGCACGTTGTGGCGCGGGAGCGATGATTTTACGTGGGGTGATTCCTGATAATATCGGTGAAAGGTTGATTTCGCTGTAATGGGTATAAACGATTTCAGCCTCTGAATTTTGTTTTCGGACACCCTTTTCAATTCGCCATAAGGTTTCTGGCTCTACAAGATCGCTCTTATTAACGACAATGAGATCAGCGGAGGACAGCTGCTTGCGAAGGGTACGAACCAGCTGTTTGTCAGAAGAGAGTCTGCTGTTATATTCCAAGGCGTTCTCTGCATCCAATAAGGTGATCGTAAAATGCAATTCGACCCTTTCCTGTAGAGCGGCTTCTTGTAATGTTTTGGAAATTTCTTCAGGGTTCGCGACGCCAGTAAGCTCGATATAAATAGCATCAGGCCGTCCTCTTAACAGTACCAGCAGGCTGTCTGCCAAATCCTCTTTACGGCTACAGCATACACATCCGTCCAGTAGCTTAGTCACGGTTGTACCCGTATGCTCCTGCAGAATATACCCATCAACATCTCTCTTTCCCAGCTCATTCATAACTACGCCAGGGTTCAGACCTCTTACCTTGCTCTCTTTCAGCAGGGACAATAGCAGAGTTGTCTTCCCGCTCCCCAGAAACCCGCTCAAAATAATTACTGGTATCTTCATGATCTCCACTCCTGCCTGATTCTCTTGGAAATACAAGAATCATATTTTTATAATTCCATCTATACGTGAGTTGTCCGCCAGAAAGACCACAAAGTTAAGAGAGTTGAAATATTTACAAGACGATAGTTGACAGAGTGTGAATAAACCGTGTACGATGTGTTAATCGTAATTATTACGATTTAAATAAAAAGGAGATGGAACCCATGAGAGTAACCATTACTTTAGCATGCACCGAGACAGGAGATCGCAACTATACCACTACGAAGAATAAGCGAAATCACCCAGAACGTATGGAAATGAAGAAATATTGCCCACGTCTCAAAAGAGTTACATTACACCGCGAAACCCGGTAAGTGCTATAAATGCCAAACATAAATGCTAATCAATGATAGGAGTGTTCTGAATGAAAAAAATCCCGGTTACTGTGCTCAGTGGCTACTTAGGCTCTGGGAAGACAACGCTGCTGAATCATATTTTGCATAACCGTGACGGGCTTAAAGTGGCCGTTATAGTAAATGACATGAGTGAAGTGAATGTGGATGCAAATCTGGTGAAGTCGGGAAATACGCTGTCCAGAACCGAAGAGAAGCTGGTTGAAATGTCTAATGGATGTATTTGCTGTACACTTCGGGATGATTTAATTATTGAAGTGCAAAAGCTAACTGCTGAGGGACGATTTGATTACATCCTGATTGAATCCTCTGGCATTAGTGAGCCGGTACCCGTAGCCCAGACCTTTACCTACGCGAATCCCGAGCTAGATATCGATTTAACTTCACTTGCTCAATTGGATACGCTGGTGACGGTAGTGGATGCTGGGCGTTTCTGGCATGACTTCTCCTCTGGGGATAGTCTAATAGATCGTAATCAAACGGCTGGTGAGGGAGATTTCCGCGATATTGTAGATCTGCTGATTGATCAGATTGAAACCTGTGATGTGCTGCTGCTGAATAAGTGTGATCTGCTGCAAGAAGATGAACTCAACAAGCTTGAAGCTGTGCTCCGTAAACTGCAGCCAATGGCCAAGCTTATCCGCACGGTTAACGGTGTAGTCGATCCGAAGGAGATTCTGAATACTGGATTGTTTGATTTTGACAAAACAAGCTTGTCTTCGGGCTGGGTTGCGGAGCTGAATAAGGAGTCGCATACCCCTGAGACAGAGGAATATGGGATATCCTCTTTTGTCTATCGTCAGAGAACACCTTTCCATCCGCAAAGATTAAGTTTTTTCTTTAGCAACTGGCCGGAAGAGGTTGTTCGATCAAAAGGAGTAGTATGGGTAGCGGCCAAAGGGGATCTTGCAGCTACTTTAAGTCAGGCAGGACCTTCGATTCAGTTCGGACCTGCCGGTTACTGGCTGGCTACAATGCCTAAAGAGCAACAGCTGGAGGTACTGGAAGAGGAACCTGAGCTGCGGGCGAAATGGGACGAGCAGTGGGGTGATAGAATTAATGAAATTGTATTTATCGGTGTAAACATGGATCAAGCTCAGCTCGAAGCCAGATTGGACAGATGTCTGCTGACAGCCGAAGAACTGAAGCTGGATTGGGCCAAGTTTAACAATCCATTACCATGGCCTGTTGAGGAGCTTCTAGCAGCCGCTGAAGAGTAGAACTATAGGGAGTTAGAGATGAAAAACCGGGATCCAGCAGGCTGGAATTCCGGTTTTTGCTATATGCCCAAGTAAATAATAGTTACTATTACGATTAATTTCTGGATTTGGGTTTACAAATCGTAATGATTACGATATTATCAATTTTGTTAATCGTAAAACTTACGATTTGAAAGCAAGGCAGACATAATCAGTCAGAAGGGAGGCGAGGCATATGATCCTATCATCCATGCGAAATGTAGTGTTCGGGTATGGGGATGAACCTGTACTTGATAACATTTCACTAGAGATTCATACCGGACAGTTTATTGGGATAACAGGACCTAATGGGGCTGCCAAGACCACCCTGTTGAAGCTTATGCTCGGCCTGCTCCGTCCATGGAGTGGAACGGTACATTTGAATAAAGCGCTGTCGGATAACGGGAAGCTGGTTATCGGGTACGTACCACAGCAGGTAGCTTCTTTTAACGCGGGGTTCCCAAGCAAGGTGATTGAACTGGTTCGCTCAGGTTGTTACCCAAGGCTGGGGTTATTTAGACGGTTCACACCGGAGCAGGACGAAATCGTTGAGCGAAGTTTAAGGCAGGTGGATATGTGGCATTTGCGAGACCGGAGGATAGGAGAGCTGTCAGGCGGTCAAAAGCAGAGGATCTGTATCGCCCGTGCCTTGGCACAGCAGCCGCAGATATTGGTTCTGGACGAACCCACTACAGGAATGGATCTGGACAGCCGCATAGGGTTCTATAAGCTAATGCGCCACGTTGTCAGTGAACACGGTCGAACGGTAATCATGGTGACACATGCTCTGGAAGAGACCAGTTCCTATCTTGATACGGTGATCAGCTTGGAACGAAAGGAGGACGAAGGGTGGCAATGTTTAGTTACGAATTCATGCAACGTGCATTTTGGGCCGGTGGGTTAATTGGCATTATCGGTCCACTGCTCGGGGTGTATCTCATGCTTCGCCGTCAGGTGCTCATGGCAGATACCCTCTCTCATGTATCACTTGCAGGAGTAGCCCTAGGTTCGATCCTGCAGCTTAATCCAGCATTAAGTGGTTTCATGGTTGCGATTCTTGGCGGTATTGTTATCGAACAGCTTCGACGTTCCTATCGTACATACAGCGAGCTTCCGGTAGCTATTATTATGACCTCTGGACTGGCGTTGGCAGTTGTGCTTATGAGCTTAAAGCAGAATTTGAGTAAAAGCTTCAGCTCCTACCTGTTTGGTTCCATTGTTGCGGTCAGCGATACCCAATTGATGATTATTGCTCTCGTAGCTGTAATCGGCCTGCTCTATTTTATTGTTTTTCGCAGATCTCTGTATAATCTGACCTTTGATGAAGAAACCGCTACTATCAGTGGAGTTCATGTAGGCTGGTTATCCTTTTCGTTTGCGGTACTCACTGGGATGACGGTAGCGGCTGCAATGCCAGTTGTTGGGGTTTTATTGGTTTCAGCACTTATTGTTTTGCCAGCATCGATCGCTTTGCGTATCGCGTCAGGTTTTGCGACAGCTATATGGATCTCGATTAGCGTAGGACTGCTTGGTGTGTTTAGTGGACTCAGTGCCTCTTATTACATCAATACACCGCCGGGTGGGACAATTGCGCTTATCTTGCTATCTTTTTTGTTAATTGCAATCTTGGTACAGAAGCTGATCAGGCTTAAAAATCGTCGTCACATTCAAAAATCTATTTCCAGAAAAGGAGATATATCTCTCAATGAAATTTAGAATGCATCATCTAGCTATTTTGTCTCTATCCACCTTACTTTTTGCCGCAGGCTGCGGTAACAATAATGCAGTTAATTCTACTGCTTCGAATGCTTCTGGAGCCGCAGAAGTTACTGCACTTCCAGAAGCCTCGAAATTAAATATTAAAGTCAGTTTTTATCCGATTTACGAGTTTACGAAAAATGTGGCAGGTGATCTGGCAGAAGTAGAAGCACTCATTCCAGCTGGAATTGAGCCGCATGATTGGGAACCAACCGCTCAGGATATGGCTGAAATCTCAGATGCGGATATGCTGATCTATAACGGCGCTGGAATGGAAGGCTGGGTGGATCAAGTACTGGAAAGTGTATCCGGAAAATCATTAATCACGGTAGAGGCCAGCAAGGGCTTGGACATTATGGAAGGGACAGAAGAGGAAGAAGCGGACCACGACCATGGGGAAGGTGAACATGCTCACGAAGAAGGTGAACATGCTCACGAAGAGCATTCGCATGATCATGGTGGACTAGATCCGCATGTGTGGCTCAATCCAGTGCTTGCTATTCAAGAAGTGCGTAACATTGAAGCGGCTTTATCTGCGGCTGCACCTGACAACGCTAAGGATTTCAAGGCGAATGCAGATGCTTATGTAGCTAAGCTGGAGCAGCTGGATCAAGCGTTTAAGGATGAACTTAAGGAGACTAAACGTAAGGATTTCATCACCCAGCATGCGGCTTTCGGTTACCTTGCCAAGCAGTATGGATTAACTCAGGTCCCAATTGCCGGATTGTCTCCGGAGCAGGAACCTTCTGCAGCGAATATGAGCAAGATTGTGGAGTTTGCGAAAGAGCATAAGGTGAAGACGATATTCTTCGAGACGCTTGTATCCTCAAGTGTGGCAGATACGATCGCTAAGGAGATTGGTGCCAAAACAGCCGTTCTAAACCCGATTGAAGGATTAACAGAAGAGGATCGTAGTCAGAACCTGGATTATTTAGGGATCATGCGTCAGAACCTGGCAGCCTTGAAAAGTGCATTAAACGAGTAGAACATACAGAAGTGGAAGGAGAACCACAATGGCCAAGAAATCAAAAGTTGTGAAAGAATTGAAGAGACAAGAGCTAGTCGCAAAATATGCAGCTAAAAGAAAAGAACTAAAAGAAAAAGGAGACTACATGGCTTTGCAAAAGCTGCCACGTGATTCCTCCGCAACTCGTCAAAAAAATAGATGTCAAGTCTCCGGCAGACCTCGGGGCTACTTGCGGAAATTCAAAGTTTCTCGGATTGTATTCCGTGAATTGGCACATAAAGGTCAAATTCCCGGGATCACAAAGTCGAGCTGGTAGAAGCCAGCTTTGCTAATTAGAGAATACAAAGAGAACGGTCAATCCTTCGTCATTTAGAGGATTGGCCGTTTTTGCTGCTTCAATTATATGGACCTTAGAAAAATCGGCTATGCTTAGAATAGGAAGATGACTTATCATATAAGGAATATATATCTATTTCGTATGGAGGCGTTGCAAATGAGCTATACCGATACTTTTATTCGTGTAGCAGAGGATTGTCCAGAGGAGACCGGGGTACCTCCGATGTCTTGTCGAACACTCCCGCCTGCACATGTAATTCAATATGAACTGCTTATTCATGAACCTTACCAATACAACCATGAAGAACTTCTATATGAGGTTCATGTGCGTCATAAACAAATCCCACTAGAAGATCGAGTGACTCGTAAGGAGGAAATATGGAACGAGCTATTTTCCAGAAACCACCCTTGCCTGCGGGCGTCATTGCTGCCGAAGCGGTTTGGTTGGGGAGTTCATTTTAACAGTGATGGCAAAATTGCTCTATATGGCAAAGAGTCCCCCCAATATGACCATTTTACAACCCAAGGAGAGGAAAGTGCTGTAAAGCTGTTGCCAGCGATGCGTAACAAACGTGCCTCGAAAGGAGAGGATTAAGCTGTATAAATTCATAGAAGAAATCACACTGAATACTTGGCCTGCAGAACAGAGCCTGCTTTTGAATGGATGGATTCTACGTACGGCAGCGGGTTATACCAAAAGGGCTAATTCGGTGAATCCGTTATATGGGGCTGAGCGCTGTACGGCAGATTTAGGCGATCAGATCAAGCTTGCGGAGCAGTATTATGAACATGCTGGACTAAAGCCAGTCTTTAAAATAACTCCCTACATCCAGCCTGCAAGCCTTGATGAGAAGCTAGCTGATCGTGGTTACAGCATAGCGGAGCCTTCATCAGTAAGAGTGCTTGATCTGGAGGACTTAGCGACCCCTGATTTATGTTATACGGTTCAGGTGCAGGAGAACTTGACTGAAGCGTGGCTAAACGTATTCAGTGAGCTTACCGAGCTGTCCGATAAGAATCGGGAAACCTTAACCAGAATGTTGTCCGCCTCGCATTTGAAGCAGGGTTATGTCATATTGTTCAACAATGATATTCCTACCGCTTGTGGTCTTGGCGTGATTCAGAACGGATACATGGGTCTGTATGATATTGTCACTGCTGCGGAATACCGTAGACAGGGGATGGCAGAGCAATTATTGCTGGCCTTGCTTCACTGGGGGAAATCACGGGGAGCTAAGACCTCTTTCCTGCAAGTGGTACAAGCTAATGCTGGAGCTTCAGCCTTGTATGACAAACTGGGCTTTAAGGAGATTTATAAGTATTGGTATAGGGTGCTGGGAAGCTGATGTGAGGTGAGGAAGAACATCTATGTCCGAATATTGGAGTCGAAGATTTGCGCAAGAAGGCATGATCTGGGGGAGTGAGCCGAGTCCTACAGCTTAGGCAGTAAGGGATAATTTTCGGCAACATAATGTGAAGTCGGTTCTAGTCCCCGGTTCAGGATATGGACGAAATACGAAGGTACATGGGCCATTAGGAAGGACTCATCAATACATACTTAGATATATAGTCGCACGTAAGTCTCCATTCACTTTCAACACCTAAGAAGTGGAGCAACTCTCAATTTCCCCGGAACGTGATATTTAGTTGTTTCGCTGATAATGAGGGAAAACCTCCCTGAAATTTAGCAAATATTGCTTGAAATCCATGGTTTTAAGGGAAAAACTCCCTAATAATTCGTTGAATATCCTTTGAATTGGCTATTTCAAGTGAATTAAAGGGAGTTTTTCCCGGATTATGCTTTGAGAGGGATGCTCGCCCGGATAAATAGGGACTTTTTCCCTAATTCTAGTTGAATGATAAAAGCACCTTACTTACACAAACTTTCCTTGACCCGGCAGCGCCATTTCTTTGAAATTTTTGCATAAATGAGCAAGCTGAGTAGATAGTTTTTCACCCTCCATCGGTACCCCATGTCCAGAGAGAACGATATGAGGATTGAGCAGTGCAAGGGTGCGGACCGACTTTTCCGCATCTTCCCAGTCTGTCGTGAAATAAGAGGGAGGGCCATGCACCACCTGATGCTGAGTCGCCACAGCGAATACCGATTCTTGTTTGACCGTAAGGAAAGTGTCACCAGCAATTAGCACCTTATCCTCTGGTCTGAACAGGGAAATATGTCCCGGACTATGTCCAGGAGTATGGACCCATTTCCAGCCGTGTGCTCCAGGGACGGTCCTGTCTTCCGGCAACGGATGGATGGCTGATCCAAGGTCGATGCCATGATGGGAGAATAATGAGGACACCATACTCATCAGTCCACCGCCTACGGCCGGATCGGCTGGCGGATAATCCGCTTTACCTGTTAAATAAGGAAGCTCTAGTGGATGAGCATAAACGGGTACATTCCATTCCTCAATAAGCTTTTTCACACCCCCGATATGATCAAAATGCCCATGCGTCAAGACAATTGCCACCGGAGGCTTCTCAAACTTCTCCTTAGCAAAATCAATAATATGGTCTGTGTATGAGCTTAGCCCCGTATCTACAATGATCCAGTCCGAATGGGGCTGGCCGATGAATGCGCAATTTACGAACATGGTTCGCAGTCCGATGACACCAGGGGCCACGTCCCAAGTATCGGTGTAGCCTTCAGATAGTATTCCGTCAAGTCTCATCTTACGCCTCCTGTTCCGTTCTTAGTTCTGTACGTGGTACCTAAGCAGTAGTATGACCTTTTTTCGAGAAAAAAATATGGCAAAAAACCCTTTTCATGAATTCATGAAAAAGGGTTGGCATTGCACTTATAAACGAAGTGATCACATTAGAGCGTTCCGCAGTCTGCAAATAGAATATGGCGTGGAATCCGGAAGAAGGCTTCGGCTTTTTCCTGCAGAGCAGGGGTAGGCAGATGGCTGCTGTGCAACCATTTTCGAAACGTTCCGGGATGAACGCCTATCCAAATACTTACATCGGTAACGGAAAAATCGTAAACCATACAGAGACCGGTCAGAATCACATTGCTACGTGGAGAACTGGTAATACTTCTTTTCATAAATCGCGAAGGTGTTGGTTGACATACAATTGGACTTTGACGAATCAGTGCTTCATTAAACAAAATGTGGGGCGGGTACCCGAGTAGGCGGCAGGTCTTGTCAATGTTATTGTTGGAAGGGATACGACCTTCGTATACCCAGGCACTTACGCTGCGAGAGGATATACCCAGATCTTCTGCGAGTTTTGAAAGTTTGATATCCTTAGCCATCAATACAGCAAGTAACACACGGTTTCTAATCTGGCTACGCTTTGGACGGCGGAATCTTTTTACACGAACGCCTTGTCCAAGATATTTGCGGTTGATCAGAGACCACGCCTGGATATTATGAGTTTCTTGTTGGTTACTAGGCATAATTCCTCCGATTTTTTAAAAATATACTACAACACTTTCCTGTACATCGGCAATGGTTAATGCTGCTATTTCTGTAATCACCTTTTAAGTTTCTTTCAGAACACGTAAGCTTATGATATATTTTTAATATCTAATTACAATATTACAACAGGGAGCGAGTTAGAATGATCAAGCATATTGTGTTTTTTAAATTGAAGGACCGGTCCGAAGAAAGCGTTGCGGCAACGGTAGCCGTACTGCGAAATATGGAAGGTAAAATTCCGCAGCTCCTTTCGATTGAAGTGGGTGCTGATATCATTCATTCTGATCGATCCTTTGATATTGCTCTAGTTACGGTGGTAGCTTCTCTAGATGATTTACAGGCTTATCAGGTTCATCCGGCGCACAAGGAAGTTATAGCTCATATTAATGAGGTTAAAGAACTTTCAATTGCTGTGGATTACGTAATTTAAGCGGTCTACTGATTAACAAGCATCATCATTTTATACCGGAAGCGGTGACAGGAATGCGTGAGCTCGAGTATCCGATGGAAGCGTTAACTTATTTGGTCGTTTTTCTTGCGGCATGTTTCATTATGTTCTTCTGGCTGAAACGCCGCGGCAAACGCGGTAAGTAGGGATAATGCAGATTTCTCTAACTATTTTTGACATGGGGGTATTGCTGTGTATTATGTCAACCGCAAACAAATCGAAACCATTCTTGCTCAAATCCCAGATATAACGACGGGTCTTCGGACTGTAACAGCTTCATGGGATGGCAATACTTTAACCGGACTAATACAAGAACGCTGCCTTCATCTGGCGATAGAGGTGGTTACGGACGTTGGTAGTTGTCTGATTGACGGTTTTATTATGCGCGATGCTGGAAGTTATGAGGATATCATTTCAATCATACATGAAGAAAAAGTGCTAGGTAAAAGTGAGATCTACGAGCGATTGATAGAGCTTGTCGCACTTCGTAAGCCGCTCGTGCAGGATTATTTTGCCTGGGAAAGAGAAGCGCTGCACCCGCTCACACCAATCCTTTCAGAGGTGCTAGAGAAGTTTGCAGTTGAAGTAGGGAATTATTTGGATCAGGAACTTGGGTCCGGTGTAACGCTATAATAGCATAAGATAGAATCATATAAAATAGGCGGTAGCCGTGAAAGAGAGGGGGTTCCTTTATGATGAAGATGGGGCAGGAAAATGGATCGACAAGGCACTTGATTATGACGCTCCTGAAGACGAAAGGACCACTGACCATCGGCGCGCTGGCAGAAGAATTGGGAATTACAGAGATGGGTGTCCGTCGCCATGTGCTTCAGCTGGAGCAGGAGGGACTTGCTAAGACAAAAGTGGTTCGGCAAGCGATGGGGCGGCCTTTACATATGTATTCTTTAACAGAGAAGTCCGAAGAGTATTTTCCAAAAAGTTATCACAATCTGGCTTTGGAGCTTCTGCGTGAATTGGATTATGGCAGTGGATTGGATGCTGTTAATACATTGTTTGAGGGACGCCGTCGCCGGATGCTCACACAGTATGCACCAATGATGGAACGCCGGAGTTTGGAAGAACGAGTAGCTGAGTTATCGTCGATCCAAAACGCCGGTGGATATATGGCAGAGTGGAACCGTGAAGAGGATGGTTCGTTTGTCATAAGAGAATACAACTGCCCGATTCGCCAGGTGGCTACTCAGTATCGTAAAGCTTGTCAATGCGAGCATAGCCTATTTGAGGAATTGCTGGGTGCTAAGGTTACACGAAGTGAATGTATGGCAGAAGGCGGACAATGCTGCCGATACGCAATTGCACCCAAAAATGTAACAGACAAAACTTCTGAAAAGTCGTAATAATTAGTCACAAGACAAACTCCTGCTGCTTATGATATAGCAGATATAGGCATTAGCCCGGTAGAGCGGGGAGCAATGAATTTAAAGGAGAGATGAAACGATGAAAAAGGACACTAAAGGTTTGTTATGGGGAGCTTTAGTCGGAAGTGTGGTTGGATCAGTGACAGCACTTCTGTTCGCGCCTAAGCCAGGTAAAGAGCTGCGCAAGGATATTGCGGAAGGAACAGCTGCCGGCATTGAAAAGGTACAGGGAATTGCCGTGCAGGCTGGAGACAAGAGCGTTGAGCTGTACGACAAGGCTAAGGATTCTATAGGTCATGTAGTCCATGAGGTTCGCGAATGGAGCAAATCATGTTCGAATGCTGTAGAAGAAGATACTGCTACTGTAGCAGTAAGTGGAATTGCTACGGAAGAAACGATTCAAGAGGCTGCGGCTACTTTGGAAGAGGTAACGGAGTTAGAGGTTTTACCTGTTAGTGTTGAAGTAAGCAGTGAAGAAGCTAGCCTTGAAGAAGCTCAAACAGATGACAAGGACAATAACGAAATCGCATAATGAAACAGTGGATGGAGTGTTTGGTTTTACGGTCAAAAAGTACTTATTCTCTTTTAATAGAGCCGCTTTTTCGCATTGGGCGGAGAGTGGCTTTTTTATTTCATTTTTAAGGACCTGTGAAATAATGTAAAAAGTCTTGTCTTGAACAAAGAGTCCAAAAGGAGTATTATCTGCAATTGGGGCTGAAAGTCAGGTACATTTTGTTTTCGGCTTACATAAGCTACACAAAACAAGTAGAAGGAAGCGGTGTGTTCGTGCAGCAAGCTATTGCAATATTAGACTCAGGTGTGGGAGGGCTAACAGTTGTCAAAGAAGTGATGAGGCAACTCCCGCGGGAGAAGATCATTTATTTCGGAGATACGGCCCGAGCTCCGTACGGACCCCGTTCGACCGAGGAAGTAACATTGTTTACAGAACAAATTGTAGATTATTTGATCCAGTTTAATCCTAAAATGATTGTTATCGCTTGTAATACCGCAACAGCTGCGGCACTCGATTATATCTCAGCCAAGGTCTCTATTCCTGTCATTGGGGTGATTCATCCCGGAGCCCGTGCTGCAATTAGCGCGACCAAAAGCGGACATGTCGGCGTGATCGGTACAATAGGAACCATCGGCAGTGGGGCTTATACTAATGCACTAAAGCAGCTGTCTCCTTTTGTTGAGGTTGTAAGTCAAGCCTGCCCAGCGCTTGTCCCACTCGTTGAGCAAGGTATGTTCCGCTCAGAGAAAAGTTATGAAATTGTAGAGCAGGCATTGGAAGGCATTAAAGATAATAACATCGATACTTTAATTTTAGGATGCACTCATTATCCATTTCTTGTTGAGCCTATTGGTGAGACCATGGGACCGGGAGTCAAACTGATCAGTTCCGCAGATGAGACAGCTCGTGAGATCAGCACGATTTTATATGATAAAGGCAAGCTGTCCATCGGGGATGAAAGTCCAATTCATCAGTTCTTTTGCAGTGGTGATGCAGAAATGTTTCAGCGAATTGCCCGTGACTGGCTTGGAGAACAAATTAAACGCACCCCAGTAGTATGGCAAGTATCCACGTTATAAGCAGAGCAATGTTGAATTGAATAGGGACAAACTCTACGGAGTGTAAGATAAAATAGGCTGGGAAGCATAATTCCCAGCCTATTTTATCTTCTTGTGATTCATTTCTCCTTCATGCAAGGTAGTGGCTCTTGCATACAATAGAGTTAAGTGCTGTTTGCTGCTATTTTTGTATCCGCCGTATCAGCAATTTAAGGCCGAGAGGATGAGACCTAATGCGACAATATATTGCAAGCAGGGGAGATACCGTAAGCCGAATTGCTGCCCTGCATGGATTAACCCCTGAGCATGTCATTCAAGGCAATCCATGGGTTGGGAGACAGTCTTATTTATATCCGGGTCAGGTTTTATTTCTGCCGTCTTCGCCACGTAAAAGATATGCGGTGCAGGAAGGGGACGACCTTGAACGTATAACGTCATTATTCAATGTGAGTTTAGATGATTTGGAGAAGCTTAATCCAGGTGTGTCCTCAGGGCGCTTCTGTACACCGGGAAAAGTGCTCGTCATACCACCTCCGATTCCAGAGCGAGTGGTATTCTTACGTGGAGAGTACGGTCCGGTTGATGTTGAGAAGGACATCAGCAGTCTGATTGCACAATATCCTTTTATACAAGCACATCCAATTGGCAACAGTGTGCTCGGCAAGCCAATTCATGTGCTTAAAATAGGCAAGGGAACCCGTCATTTGCATGTTAATGCGGCTCTACATGCTAATGAATGGCTGACCTCGCCTTGCCTGATGTCGTTCATAGAAGAGTATGCGGCAGCTTATGTTAAAGGTTTGGCATGGAATGGTCATTGTCCAGAGGAATGGTACAATAATTGGACCCTATGGGCTGTACCCATGGCAAACCCAGACGGTGTGGAGTTAGTGCAGGAGGGCGTTTTACCAGGCCACCCTTATTATGAGGACCTTATGATATGGAACGGGGGACGGCGGAGTTTTCGCCATTGGAAGGCCAATATACGCGGTGTGGATCTCGGGGATCAGTTCCCTGCTCATTGGGAAGAGGAACGGGAACGCCGTGGTGTAATCGGGCCCTCTCCGCGTGATTACAGTGGTCCTAAGGCGTTAAGTGAACCTGAGGCAGCCGCTCTAGCGGTACTTGCTGAGAACGCGCCCGGAGAAGCTGCAGTGTCTTTGCATAGCCAAGGTGGAGAGATCTACTGGAATTACCGGGGATATGAGCCGCCCGAAAGCCGCGAATTAGCAACACGGTTGGCGGCTGCGAGTAGCTATCGTGCAGTCGAATTAACGGGCAGCGATGCCGGATATAAGGATTGGTTTATCCAAACCTTTCGCAAACCAGGATTTACTGTAGAGCTGGGGATCGGCAAAAATCCGTTGCCACTGGCAGATTTTGAGGATATGGCGTTAGAAACAGGTCTGATTTTGGGAACGATACTATCCAATGTGAAAAAATTATGAAACAATTACAGTAAACTTGCGTAACATAAACCATAGGGTATGGCCGCTGTCGTCACTACACGTTATCCGCGGCTGTATCCTTTTTACTTGGGAGGAGAGCCACTATGAAACTGAAAAAACTGCTGTCACTGAAACAATGGTCTACTATCTTCAGTAGTTCCTGGCGATATGTGATCTCCCCAAAAGTCGCAATAGGGGACAAGCTTTTATTCACAATCCCAGTGCTGCTCTATTGGGTGTTGCCGGATTTCATGCCTTTTTTACCGATCGATGATATTGGTGTGACAATGCTCCTTATGGGCTGGTTCGTGTCACGGATGGGACGGAAATACCCGGCACTTCAGGCCGGAAACTAAGGCAGTGAAGTGAGATTTAGCTCGGATTGTGTATCTAATTTGTTAATATAGTTGCTTTTAGATATCATTTACCTTTAAAATAAGTAATTGAGTATTTAATTTAAGTACTAGGAGATGGATGATAGATGAAGGTCAAAATTACCCGCAATGCGGCTAAAGTGATAAAGAAACAAATGGAACTTGAAGGAAACAGCGAGCTGAAGCTTCGCGTAGCGATTACGCATGCTCACGGTGATCATGCTCACTACGGATTGGATTTGGACACGCCTAATGAGAATGATGTTGTAGTCTCGACAGATAAAGAAATCGATGTTATTCTTGATCCGAATCAACCGCTTCTTGATGGTGTGGTCGTTGATTATTTATATCTTCCTGAAGAAGGTTTTGTTATTACTAATCCATCTAAAGGTAATCACGGCGATCACTAAACGTTTCGCCTTAAATTTGGGACATAAAGAAGGGTTGCTCCATGGCTAACGATATACAAGTGTGCGATGAATGTAATTTTATGAAATTGAAAAGTATCATACCCAAACTGCAAAAGATGGCGCCTGATGCAGAGATCAAGGTCGGCTGTAAGTCGTACTGCGGTCCATGTGGCAAACGGGCCTTTGTATATGTTAATGGTCGTTATGTGAGTGCTCCAACAGAGGAAGAAGTGTTGAAGAAGGTAGAAGCTTTTATCAAGCAACCGGCCGTTCAGAAATAATGCAGAGGTCTTATCCATCAACTTAAAAAGCCCTAAACCCGTTCTGATGACGGAGTCTAGGGCTTTTTGTTTATAAAATCAAATATTTATGGTGCGGATTCTTCTTTTCGGAGCATCTTGATGCCATCGTATTTCATGATATCGTCTGAGATTTGCAGTCTTTGCTTGCTTGTCTCGAACCCGGTGCTACAACCCGCAACGTCTATAGCTTCGCGGCTGTCAAGGCTATAACAGGTGCCGTTGTTGAATTGTCCATTATCACTTGGTAGATAGGATCTCTTCGCATTAGCAAAGGAACCGGTTCGCAGTGTCACAAGTCGCTCTTTGCCGCTGAACAGATTATTACCCATAAGATAATAAGGATCTTGTGAGATCCCCAGCAGATGGAGTAAGGAAGGTGTGAGATCCAATTGACCAGCCGGATTAGAATCAAGCACCGAGGTGTTATTATCCGGCAGATGAATGAGCAATGGAACTTGATGCATAATTTGATGCATGTCGAGTTTGCTTAAGCTTTTACCAAGAAATTGTTCGTAATAAGAGGTGTCTTGGATAGAGTTATCATGATCACCATAAAAGGCAAGGATCGTGTTATCCCACAACTCACGCTGCTTCATATCACTCACCAATTCACCTAGAGCTTCATCTGTATAATGAACAGCCTGCAAATAATCTCCGAAGATGGTACCTTTAAACTCTCCGGTATCAAGCCCTTGTTTAGCCGCAGGGAGAGAATATGGGTGATGACTAGATAGTGTAGTCAAAAAAGAGTAAAAGGGCTTCTGGATCGATTCTGCAGAATCCATAATAT
Organism: Paenibacillus sp. VTT E-133291; assembly: GCF_002264395.1. Classification (GTDB taxonomy): domain Bacteria; phylum Bacillota; class Bacilli; order Paenibacillales; family Paenibacillaceae; genus Paenibacillus_AQ; species Paenibacillus_AQ nitricinens. The sequence goes on along the minus strand of NZ_NFVA01000012.1, from coordinate 71,991 downwards.
TTAGGGACTGCCGCAGGAATGATTTATCTCCCAATGACCAGCCTAGAGGCTCGTCGATCTTAAAGTCTTTTTTGCTATAAAAATGGTCATATCCCATCGCCTTATACATAATCTGCCGATTCCAGAAGCTTCCTTCATACGCATGGAAGGCATTGGTGCTATAGCCCTTGGACTTCAAAATGGCAGGTAACGTGTCGAATTGATGATCCGGGTAACGGACAAATACTGAGCCGGAGACCAGCGGATACATTGAACCATTCGAGGCGAAATCGGCATCGGAGGTTCGTCCTTGTGAGGTCTGATGATAGTAATTACTGAAATAGGTATTCTCTTTGATTAGAGCGTTCAAATTAGGTGTGACCTCTTGTCCATTGATCGAACGTCCCACTACAAAATTCATAAAAGCTTCGGCCTGAATAACAACGATGTTGCTTCCGCTGTATTTTCCAAAGCTGTCGTTAAGAGCACTTTGCTCAGCATTGTGTTCATTGAACCAGAGCTTCATGGAGCTGGCTTCCTTTTGTGAAAGCTCAGGCTGCGGGCCTAAATGATCTTTGGTATACAAGTAAATATCATAACCATGAAATCCAATGAGTCCAGTAACGTTATACATCGCCAAGCTCCACCAATTACCAGTGAATAAACCCTTGGCCCACGTAGTAGCGTAAGAGTGGATAGGACCAAAGGTCAGAATGCAGCCTAATAGTAATGCAACGACTCCGTTAACGCTCTGTTTTAGTCCTCTCATTAAGCGTGAAGAGGGACGGAAATGACTTGTACGAGCATAATAGGCTGGCTGTTTATTATTATAGGTAGGCGTGTTCCGACGGAATAACACCACGCAAATGGTGTAAACCAGAAATATCAGCCAATCCGCGAACAAGTAGAGATCAGAGGGACGGAGTAGTGCAAAGATACTTCCGCCAAGTGCATCCATCTGTCCGGCTTGAAAAAGAACAGGAACGGTGATGAAATCCTGAAAGTAGCGATAGTAGACAATATCAGAATAAATAAGTAATGTCAGGAGCACGTTTATGATTATCAGGGCTATGGTCTGTCCACGTCGGGGGAGCCATAACACCCAAAATGATAACAGCATAACTGAACCGATAGCAATTAGCTTATCGAGACGGTTCATATCAATATTAGGGGCATGCAGGCCGCTGTGAAGAAACATTAGCTTAGCGAGCATAAGGACAAGAAAAAGGATGTAACCAATATAACGGGAGCTGACAATAGTGATCATTCTATCCGTTATCGATGAGCTGCTCCTACTAAATAGATCTCGTGACACGTTAAAGCCTCCTAGCGTAGAAGTTGAGTATGTAAGAAGAAACGGACACCGTCCTCAGTCGAGGGAGATGTCCGTTCTTATATTTCTCGCATAAACGCTTACCATCCTTATAAGGACGCCGAAGGCGTTCATGCTTGGCGTAATTGTCTTCCGAATTATTTCGGATTTCTAGGTGGAAGTGGACCCAAGTATTGATAATATTGACACTCAATACGTCCGTTATACAACTTGCGACGCTTGTCCGCTTTACGGCCGTAATATTGTTCGAATTCCTTATAGGGACTAATCGCGAAGAATGACCAAGTCGGTAGATACAGCATCATTTCACCAAACTGGCGAGTCAGCTTCTCCACCTCTTTATCATTACTGATCCGTTCACCATATGGGGGGTTGGTAATGATACAGCCATATTCGCCTTGGGGTCTTGCTTTGGCGGCAGCCATCACGGTGAAGGTGATTTCTCCGGACAGGCCGGCGCTTTTAGCAGCGGCTTCAGCAATTTCTATAGCAGCAGGATCGATATCCGTGCCGGTTAGCTGCAAGGGATAATCATCTCGCACGGCATCGAAAGCTTCTTCGCGAGCTTCTTCCCACAGATACTTAGGAATGACTGGCCAATGTTCTGAAGGGAAGGAACGACGTAGTCCCGGTGCGATGTTCCAAGCGATCATCGCGGCTTCGATCAACAATGTTCCCGAACCACAACATGGATCATATAGCGGCCGGTGGCCATTCCAGCGGCTAAGCTGGATTAAAGCGGCGGCCATCGTTTCCTTCAGTGGCGCTTCTGTAGCTTGTCTGCGGTATCCACGTTTGTGAAGAGCGGGTCCGGTGGTGTCTAGCGTAATAAGCGCGATATCATTTAACAGTATCACTTCGATCACATATCGAGGTCCGTTCTCTGGGAACCAGTCCGTATGATAGGAGAGCTTCAGCTTCTCGACGATAGCTTTTTTGACAATCCCTTGGGAAGCGGGTACACTCGTTAGTTGTGATTTATGGGATCGTCCTTCAACCGGAAATTCTCCATTCTCGGGAATCCAGTCTTCCCAAGGCAGCGCTTTAACACCCTCAAATAACTCATCGAAGGTTTTAGCGGGGAATTGACCCATTTTTACTAATACGCGGTCGGATGTACGCAGCCATAAATTACAGCGACAGATGTCGATATAATCACCACTGAACAATACACGACCGTTCTCGACCGTGGTCTCATAACCCAGTTCGTTTAATTCGCGCGCTACTACAGCTTCTAGTCCCATGGGGGCAGTAGCGATTAATTGTAATTTGCTCAAATACTCTCAACTCCGTTTAACTTGTAGATAAATACAAAAAGCCAGTACAATAAGAAAAGCCAGTACCATAAGAAAAGCATCCATACAAGTATAGGGGAATGCGGGACACTTCACAATGCCCGGCATTCCATAAATCATAAAATCTTCCCCGTCATCCCTTCATTCGAGAAAACGGGGGGTCATCAAAGGAGAAACTTTATGCTTACACAAGAAGAATACAGTGAACAACTTTATACCGAGGATGAAATCCTGCTTCAGGTAAAAGAAGCTATCGTCCAATCGGGTATGCCCGAGGTGTCTGTCGAGCCGGGGTATGGAAGACTGCTCACTATGCTTGTTAGACTGTCCCGCTCCACGCGTATTTTGGAAATTGGTGCACTTGGCGGCTACAGCGGGATTTGCTTATCTCGCGGCTTCACTGAAGGTGGCACGCTGACTTCGCTAGAGCTGAGGGCCGATTATGCCGAGCTTGCTCGCCGTAATTTAGAACTGGCCGGATTCGGGGATTCTACGGAATATAGAATAGGACCCGCTATGGACAGCCTGAAGGCACTGGACGAAGAGGGAGCTAAGTTCGATTTCTTCTTTATCGACGCAGACAAGATTAACTATATCAATTACTTGGAATATGCCATCAAGATGGCTAATCCAGGAGCGATCATTGCTGGTGATAATATCTTTCTCCGCGGACGGACGCTAAATACAGATCGAAATGGACCTGCCATTCTGGCTGTACGGCATTTCAATGAAATGATCGCCACCGATGACCGTCTGATCAGCACTTGTCTGCCAGCCTATGATGGACTGGCGTTGGCAATGGTGAAATAGCAGAAGATTAGCGAAATAGCCGTGGCGGAGTAGCTTTGTATAGCTTAACCCGGACCCATACGGTGTTTAACAGCAACAAGCTTCCGGAGATGATAAACAGTCCCTCAATACCAATATAACCAGATAGAAAGCCGCCTATGATAGCTCCTAGCATATTGCCCAGTGACAATGTGCTGCCGTTGAAGCCGAATGCGCGGCTTTCTTTCCCGTCAGGGGTATAAGACCGGATAAGCGCATTAACGCTGGGCAATAGGCCGCCCATAAAAATCCCCATGAGAAAGCGGACAATGATTAGCTGCCAAACGCTAGTAACGAATGCCTGCGGAATCAGGAATAGTGAAGCCCCGATTAAGGCGTAGGTCAGAATGCGATGCGCGCCGACTTTGTCACTCAGCTTGCCGAGCAAGGGGGAAGCCATCATGTTAGAGATCCCTGTAACTGCGCTGACCATTCCAGCTAAAAAGGCTATATTCTCAGCAGGCCCATTTAACTTTTCAACATAAAGCGGCAACAAGGCCATGGGGCTGATCATTGCAAATTGCAGCAAAAAGGTTACACCAAACAGTGCCGGGAGCTGAGGGATTTTGATCAATTCCTTCAAGCCCTCCATTACTGATACCTGCGGCTCTTGTGCCGCTTCTGCACGATCAAATTTCTCTTTAACGAGAAATAATGCCAGCAGAGAGGCGATAAAGAGCAAGGCGCCAACGACATAAAAGATCGGACGAAATCCGATTAAATCAGCAAGAAAACCACCAATAAGTGGTCCAAGGATGGTACCTGCAACAGAACCCGACTGCATCAGCCCCATCGAAAATCCCATGCGTGCTTTGGGAGTAGTACCCGAAACGAGGGCGATGGAAGCGGGATTGAAGCCGGAGATTGTACCGTTTAGCAGTCGCAGTAAGAGCAGCTGTATAGGGGATTGTGCGAAACCCATTAACACCATAACGATAGCCATGCCAAAGCTGGAGCGCAGGAGCATGATTTTACGCCCATATTTGTCAGCGAGTTTCCCCCATAGTGGCTGGAAAATGAATGAAGTTAAAAAGTTTGCGGCAAAAATAAGGCCCGCCCAAATTCCAATTTCATGCTCACCCTGAACTCCAAGATCCTTAGCAAGATACAAGGTCAGGAACGGTGTGATCATCGTCATTCCGGCATTTACCAAGAATTGTCCGAACCAAAGCACTAAGAGGTTGACCTTCCATGTCTCCCATTTCTTCAAAGTGCTTTCACTTCCTTTCAAAGAATTTCAGAAAATACATGATTCACAGAAAAATAGACATTTTATCAGTATATCATTTTTTAAGCTTCAAAAGTGCAATACATGTCATAGTAATGTCATAGGATTGTCATTCCACGATCTTCGTTTTGCTTGTTACAACCTTTTAAAAAGGGCATAATAGTAAGTATGCCGATCAAGCATAAACGCCATCGGCGTTCTTATTAGGACGGTAAGCGTTTATTTTAAAAAATCCTATAAAATATAATGGAGATCTTATCATGACCTACAACGACACTTTTATCCGCGCCTGCAGAAAGCAGGAGACGGAGCACGTTCCCGTATGGTACATGCGGCAGGCCGGCCGTTATGATCCCGAGTACCGTAAAATCAAGGAAAAGTACACATTGCTTGAAATCTGCAAACAGCCTGAGTTGGCGGCTGAAGTAACCTTGATGCCTGTGCGCAAGCTAGGTGTGGACGCGGCTATTTTGTATTCAGACATTATGAATCCGGTCGCTTCTATCGGTGTGAAATTTGATATCGTCAAGGATATTGGCCCTGTGATCGAGAATCCGATTCGCTCTGCAGCAGATGTCGAGAGACTGAAGCCCATTGATGTTGAAGGCGATCTCGGACATATTTTGGAGACAATTGCAATTCTGGATAAGGAGCTGGACGTGCCCTTGATTACTTTCGCAGGCGCACCGTTTACAATTGCCAGCTATCTGATCGAAGGCAGACCTTCCAAAGGATATATTCGTACTAAAGAGCTAATGTACAGTGAACCCCGTGTCTGGGAAATGCTGATGGACAAGCTCGGCGATATGATTATCGCTTACCTCCGCAGTCACGTGCGTAGTGGTGGAAAAGCGTTTCAATTGTTCGACAGCTGGGTCGGTGCCCTTGCGCCACGCGATTTTGAAAAGTATGTGTTACCGACGGTTTCTCGTATTTTTTCCGAATTATCCGATCTTGATGTACCGAAAATATACTTTCCTGGTGTGAGCTCTGGCGAATTGCTACCTAGTCTTACGAAGCTTCAAGCGGATGTAATCGGGGTGGACTGGCGTGTGAGCTTGTCCGAAGGTCGACGCAGAACAGGTGGGAAATTTGCGATTCAAGGCAACCTGGACCCGTATTTACTTACAGCGCCGATGGACGTCTTGAAGGAGCACGCGAAAGAGCTAATTGATGAAGGGGTACAAGAGCCTGGATATATCTTCAATCTGGGTCATGGCTTATTCCCGGAGGCTTCCTTAGAGAAGCTTAGAGAATTAACGGAATATATTCACGAATATTCACAGGAAGTATTGAAAGAATCAGCCAAACTGCGTTCTTAAAAATAGCCCATTAAATCTATAAGGGGATGGAATCCGTGACAGCAAAAATAGGTGTTCTCGTCATGTCGTATGGCACTCCTAAAAGCTTAGAAGACGTTGAAGCATATTACACTCATATTCGGCGAGGTAATCCGCCGACTGCGGAGCAGCTTAAAGAATTAACAGATCGCTATGAAGCGATTGTCGGGGGTGTATTCCCGCTGCGGGAGAATACAGACCGTCAAGTAGCTGCATTACAGGCAGCACTAAACGCGGATAAAGCTGGGGCGGATGTAGAATTTGTCTGCTATCAGGGTTTGAAGCATGCCTATCCGTTTATTGAGGACGGCGTCGAGGCTATGGCAAAGGATGGGATTACCCAAGCGGTTGGTGTTGTGCTTGCCCCTCACTATTCAAGCATGAGCGTGGGCGGCTACATCAAACGTGCTCAGGAAAAGGCTGATGCATGTAAAATCAACATGGGTTTTGTGGAGAGCTACCATATGCACCCAGTATTGATCGATGTTCTAAGCCGGAGAGTAACTGCGAAAATAGATCAATATATCGAAGCAGGTGCTACTCGCGATGAGATAAGGGTATTATTTAGCGCGCATAGCCTTCCAGAGCGTATTCTAGCTATGGGGGATCCTTATAAAGATCAACTATTGGAGACTTCAAAGGCTATTGCAGATCAAGCGGGGATAACCAATTGGCAGTTTACGTGGCAAAGCGCAGGACGGACCGCTGAACCATGGCTTGGACCAGACATTCTGGATACTCTTCAACAGCTTAGCAAGGAACAGGTAGAGTATGTTCTAGTGGCACCGATCGGGTTCGTATCCGATCATTTAGAAGTGCTGTATGACCTTGATATCGAGGCAACAGCCGTAGCTTCAGAGCTGGATATGCGTCTTATGCGGATTGAATCATTAAACAGCGATCCTGCGTACATGTCCGTATTGAGCGATGTTGTTCGTACAAGACTGAATCAAATGCCGGCCGGTCAATCATGACTGGTCCCTCTAGGCGAATTGTTATCATAGGCGGTGGGCTGAGTGGACTCAGCGCCGCCTTTTACATTCGTAAGTTTTACAAAAAAGCCGGCATGAAACCTGATATTGTGCTGCTAGAGAAAGAAAAGACTCTTGGTGGGAAGATCGAAACATTGCACCGGGATGGATTTGTGATTGAGAAAGGTCCGGATTCTTTTTTAGCTAGCAAAACAGAGATGATTGAATTGGCTAAGGAATTAGAGCTAGATCACGAGCTGGTGAACACAAATCCAAAGGCAGAGAAGACCTATATACTACAGCGTGACAAGCTTCATCCTATGCCTACCGGTCTGGTGCTTGGAATTCCTACTGAACTAAAGCCATTTCTATCAAGTGCTCTGGTTTCATTCGGTGGAAAAGTACGCGCGCTGATGGACCTGATCCTTCCTCCTAAGCGGAGTAATGTCGATGAATCCCTCGGACAGCTGATTGAGCGACGTTTAGGTACTGAAGTGATGGAGAATTTGACCGAACCGCTATTAGCCGGTATGTATGCTGGGGATTTACACAAAGTCAGCCTACAGGCTACCTTTCCGCAGTTTGGAGAAGTAGAGCGGCAGTATGGTGGTCTTATTCGTGGATTCATCAAAGAACGGAATTCCTCCAAGACAAAAACGAGCACAAAGAACAGCACTTTTCTGACCTTTCGAAAAGGACTACAAAGTCTCGTGCATGGCTTGATTCATGAACTGCACGATGTAGAACAGCGAACTGAAGCTGCGGTGGTCTCTATACATGCTACAGAAACTAAAGCTTCTCGCTATGAGCTAGAACTGGAAAGTGGCGAACGGCTGCTTGCGGATGAAATATATATCACCACACCAAATTCTTTTGCTGCCGACCTTTTGCGTCCACATGTGGATGTTTCAGCACTCGATGCAGTAAATTATGTATCGGTTGCGAACTTAGTCTTGGCCTTCAACAAGAAGGATATCGAAATTGATGATGCAGGAGCAGGTTTTCTTGTGCCACGTAAGGAAGGACGCAATATTACTGCTTGTACATGGACGTCTACGAATTGGCCGCATACGAGCCCGGAAGATAAAGTGCTTATGCGCTGTCATGTAGGCCGCTCCGGAGATGAGCAGAATGTTCAACTTCCAGATGAGGCGCTTACGGAACTAGTGAGTAAGGATTTACGAGAGATCTTGGGCATTACAGCGAAACCTATATTCACGGAAATTACTCGTTCGGAACATTCGATGCCACAGTATCCTGTTGGACATCTTGACAATCTTTCTAAATTCCATAGGGAGCTTGAGACCACACTTCCTGGGATATATGTCTTTGGAGCAGGATATGATGGAGTGGCAATGCCTGATTGTGTTAAGCAGGCTAAGCTTACAGCACAAAGCGCTGCAAAGCGTATATCGAATTAATTGTTCATTTACGGGAGAGTTAGAATTATATAATGAACGGTGAAGCGAAGATTTTTTTGCTTCACCGTTTTTGTTTAAAACTAAGAACATACTATTTTAAAATATAAGAAAGTATAAGTTTTACGCTATACTTTATGTCTTATATTTCTCGCTTAAACACTCACCGTCCTTAAAAGGACGCCGAGAGCGTTTATACTTGGCGGACTCTCTTATTTGGAGGGACAGGTGCTAGATATGCTATAATAGAACCAATTTGAGAGTAGAGGAGATCATAGAAACAATGTATCCGCCGCGATCGCGTTCTAGACAGAAGAGCAAACATAAGAGCAAGCGTAAGCGCAGAACGGCCTGGATGTGGGTCAATGCAGGTCTACTTCTGATGATTATTGTGGCGCTCAGCTATAGTTTTATGGATGACAGATTCAAGGGAAGTTCTGAACCGCCTCCAGTGGCACAAATGACGGCTTCGCCTACGCCGGATAGTACTGCTCAGGAGACAGCACCTGTAGTGACTGCAACGCCTGAAGCCACGGAGTCTCCCATTCCTTCTCCAACGGTAACTTCGGAAGCTACACCTACACCCGAGCCAAAGAGAGAAGAAAATGTTGAAACACAGGCACCTGTACCAACTGAGACCCCTTCGCCAGATGAAGGTAGCTCCCAAGTCGCAGATAGTGGTTCTGTGTCTGGACTTCCATCAGATGACCAGGCTTCTGGCACTACAGTGACCTTGAATTTTGGTGGAGATGTTATTTTTTCGGGGAAAGCCGGGGAATTGCTCGAAAAGAAAGGTTACGACTATTCGTATGCCGCGCTCGATGGAATGTTCAAGAAGGATGACCTAACGGTCGTGAATCTGGAGACTCCTGTGACCACGGGTGGGGTTGGTGCCGCTAATAAGCAATACGTATTCAAAGGCTCGCCTAAAGCACTAGATGCTCTTAAAGCAGCCGGAGTGGATGCAGTAAATATGGCGAACAATCATACGCTGGATCAAGGGGAAGAAGGTCTGCGAGACACGCTTAGTCATCTGTCAGAAAGAGGCATTCCTTATGTTGGTGCTGGACTCAACAGTAAGGAAGCATTCTCAGCACAATATTTTGAGCGTAAAGGGATTAAGATCGCCCTGCTGGGGTTCACACGGGTGATTCCTGCATCGGACTGGATGGCGGGTAAAAATAAACCGGGGCTTGCTTCAGTATATGATAGTAGAGAAGGAATTAAAGCGATTGCTGCAGCTAAACAAAAAGCTGATTTGGTTGTCGTAGTTGTCCATTGGGGCAAAGAACGGGTGGAGCAGTTTGATAATATTCAGCAGACCCTTGGACGTAGTTTTGTCGATGCGGGAGCCGATCTTGTCATTGGTGGTCACCCGCATGTATTGCAAGGTGTGGAGCCATACAAAGGCAAGTGGATCGCCTACAGCACCGGTAATTTTATTTTTACGAGATCAACAGTACCCGCCACTTGGGAAACAGCTGTTTTTCAGGCGGAATGCAGTAAAAAAGGTCAATGTTCATTACAGCTGAAGCCTATGACTGCTGAGCTAGCTCAGCCCGTGCCCATGAATCAGGTGAACGGACAGCTTTTGCTGAAAAAAGTAGAGTCTTTATCTGCTGGTCGAGTTAAGATCGACAGTGACGGTAAAGTCACTCAAGTTACAAAATAGGGTTCCTGGGAGGTCCTTATGATGAACAATTTGTGTGTTGCCCATCGGGGATTTTCCGGTAAAGCTCCGGAGAATACATTAGCAGCAATCCGGATGGCCATTGCCATGCCTTTTGTCCACTGGATGGAATTGGATGTCCAGCTCTCCAAGGACGGTGTTCCTGTTGTCATTCATGACTTCACACTGGACCGTACAACCAATGGTCATGGTAAGGTGAAGAATATGGATTGGGAACATATCCGGCGTCTCGATGCGGGTAGCTGGAAAGGGCGTTCTTTTCGGGGAGAGCGGGTGCCTTCCTTGGAAGAGGTGCTTACCTTAGCCTCTGGTAGACTGCGTCTCAATATTGAACTGAAAACAGTGGGTAATATGTATCCTGGCATCGAGCAGAAGGTGACGGATCTTATTTCCTCTAAAGGCATGCGGGACGACGTGATTTTGACCTCTTTTGACAAAGATGTGTTGAAAAAAATCAAGGAAATAGACCCTCACTTTCGTACAGGCTTAATTTTTGATTCAAGATTTGGTAATCCTGCTCGAAGGCTGCGTGAACTGGAATGTTCTCTTTTGTCGATTAGCTTCTCGCGTCTAAATCCTAGATTGGCTAAGGTTTTGACGGAGCAAGGGGTGAAGATTATGGCCTGGACTGTGAACAAAGAGAAAGAGATGCGTCGCTTAGCAGATATGCATTCTGATATAATGATTTGTACAAACCGTCCGGATATCTGGGGCGACACATTTCTAAAAGTATAAATAATCCAATTCGATGGGAAAGAGAGCTGATTGTCTGTGTGCGCTGCTGTTAATAATTTGTATTGTGTTGGACGGAACTACAAGCTACATGCGGAGGAATTAGGAAATAACGTCCCCGTAGAGCCACTCATTTTTTTGAAGCCCTCACATGCGGCGGTTTCCCTCGATAAAGCAGTCATTCAGCTTCCAAAGGATTCAGGACAGGTTCATTATGAAGGAGAGCTTGTGCTTCGGATCGCGCGTGATTATGTACCGGGTATGAGCGTGGAGGATCTGGTGGATGTTATGGCACTGGGACTAGATTTCACACTGCGTGATGTGCATAATGATCTGCAGAAGAAAGGTCTGCCTTGGACACCGGCTAAAGGCTTTAAGAACGCTGCTCCACTCACACCTTACATTGCGTTTCCTGACAAGGAAGAGCTAGAAGGAACGGATTTCACGGTTTTAAAAAATGGTGTTGAAGTTCAGCGAGGAAATGTTAAAAACATGATTTTTTCGCTCCAAAAAGTTGTCGATTTTATCGCTGCGCGTTACGGGCTGGGTAAAGACGATGTGATTTTCACAGGAACACCAGAAGGTGTAGGCCCTACCGTATCAGGAGATTCTTTTGAATTGTACTGGGGTGACAAGCTGATGGGGACTTGCCTGATCGGCTAAAAACATCTGTTGGAGTTGAATCTATGTTATGGATTATTGGCGCCCTTGGCGCTTTGTTAGTTGCGGGAGCGGCTTATAGGAAACAATCCTTAAGTCTCTCCGGCATGCTTGCCGCGGTAGCTATGGGGACCATCTATTTTGGTGCTGGAAATGCCTTTTGGTTTGGAATATTGTTAATTTTTTTCATCTCTTCAAGCCTGTTGTCTAAGCTTCATCATGATAATAAGGCAGAGCTTGAGCAGACTTATGCCAAGACGGGTCGCCGAGATGCTGGGCAGGTCTTTGCTAATGGCGGGCTTGGGATGGTTTTCGTTCTACTGAATGCGATGGTTCCGATGGAACATTGGGAATTTTTATTTATCGGGGTGATGGCAACGGTAACCTCTGATACATGGGCTACGGAGATTGGTACACTCAGCAAGAAGTCACCTCGGTCTGTCCTCACAGGTAAAATACTTCCGGCCGGTGCCTCGGGTGGCGTATCCAGCCTGGGCACGCTGGCCGCTGCCGCAGGAGGTGCACTTATCGGTGCATCTTCATGGCTGCTGCGGATGATATCCGGCATGTCAGATCAATCCTTCTTGTTGCTTACATTGGCTGGACTCACTGGAGGTCTTGCGGGTGCGTTCACGGATTCTATTCTTGGGGCAACCGTTCAGCAGATGAATCGCTGCACCGTATGCGGACGCGAAGTGGAAAGTACACATCACTGCGGTAAAAAAGTTGAAAACGCACGTGGCTGGAAGTGGATGACCAATGATGCAGTTAATGCTATTAGCTCTATCGTCGGAGGGGCTATTGCTTTACTGTGTGGAATGATGTTTTAAAGGAGGAACCGATGAGCAGCACGTCCAATCATAAACATACTGCCATTCTGGATGCCGCATACGAGCTCTTCGGTTCAGGTGGATTTTACGAAACGAAGATGTCGGAAATTGCGGTTCAGGCCGGAATTGCTAAGGGCACCGTTTACTTATATTTTAAGAGTAAAGAAGAATTGTTCATGGCGGTAACGCGCCGGGATTGTGAGGGATTCCTTCAGCAATTACAGGAAAAGCTGAAGGATAGTGATACTTTGGCAGGTAAACTGTCGATCATCGCCAAACATCATCTTTACTATTATTATGAGCGAAAGCGACACACGAAGCTCTTTTTCCGCGCACCTAACAATAACCCAGAGCTTGTGGCGTATATGACGCTTTTTATGGAAGAATATATGCAGGCAGTGGTGAAGGTGTTGCTGGAGGGCGGAGCGTCTGAGCCTGAGCTTATGGCGCAGTCCTACATAGGGATGTTGGATCGGCTGAAGATGGATATTTTGTTCGATCCATCTTTTAAGGAAGAAGATGCGTATAAACGTGCTGGTTTCGCTGCGGGTCTTTTTATTAAAGGGGCAATGGATTACTTGAATTTAGGTCAGGACGATAGATCGGTGGAATAGCAGCACTATGCTGCGACCGGTTTTATGAAAATATAAGGCAAGCGAGGAAATAGCATGAATATTATGACCGTGGAACATCTTTCCAAAAGTTATGGTGAGAAAGTACTTTTTAGTGATGCTTCATTTGGTATGGACGATCGGGATAAAATTGGTTTGATCGGTGTGAATGGAACGGGTAAATCAACGTTTTTACGTATTATTGCCGGTTTGGATACTCCGGATGGCGGGCAAATTGCGATCGGAAATAATGTTAGAGTGCAGTACTTGGCACAGAACCCTCCTTATGAGCCGACAAATACGGTACTGCAACAGGTCTTCGCCGGAGAGGATCCAGATCTTGCTACCATGCGTGAGTATATGGAGACTATGTCTCGCCTTGAAAAAGAACCAGGTAACGCAGAACTGGAAGGCAAACTGGTGCGGATTGGACAGGCTATCGATGCGGCAGGTACTTGGCATTTGGAGAGTGAAGCTAAGAGCGTGCTTACTAAGCTGGGTATAGTGAAATTCGATGCACTGATGGATACACTGTCTGGTGGTCAACGGAAACGTGTAGCACTTGCGGCAGCCCTGATTACGCCATCTGAGTTACTTATTCTGGATGAGCCTACGAACCATATTGATACGGACTCCGTGGCTTGGCTAGAGCAATATTTACAGAAACGGCGTGGCGCCCTCTTAATGGTAACGCATGATCGTTACTTCCTGGAGCGTGTCGCAAGTGTCATGCTAGAGCTGGACGGAGGACAGTTATACCGTTATGAGGCCAACTATTCCCGTTTTCTAGAGCTAAAAGCCGACCGTGAAGAGCGTGAGGCCTCTGCGGAGCAAAAGCGTAAGAACCTGCTACGTACGGAGCTTGCTTGGATTCGTCGTGGAGCTAAAGCTCGATCAACGAAACAGAAGGCAAGAATCGACCGTTTTGAGAAGCTGAAAGAAAGTACAGGTAGCAGTTCGAACGGTTCGCTGGATATTTCGGTGGCATCCACACGTTTGGGTCGTAAAATCATTGAAATCAATGAACTGTCGAAATCGCTGGATGGCCGTCAGTTGATTAAAGATCTGACCTATATTGCCGTACCCCAAGACCGCGTAGGTATTGTAGGTCCGAATGGCAGTGGTAAATCAACCCTTCTGAATCTGATTGCAGGTAAGCTGCAGCCGGATAAGGGAGAGGTTCAGCTTGGCGCGACTGTTAAGTTGGGTTATTTTACGCAAGAACATCAGGATATGGATGACAGCATGCGAGCTATTGAATATGTGAAGGAAGAAGCGGAAGTCATACGAACGGCTGATGGTAGCGTCATTACGGCAGGCCAAATGCTTGAACGCTTCTTGTTCCCTCCTGCGATGCAATGGACGCCGATTTCCAAACTGTCAGGTGGCGAAAAAAGGCGCCTGTATCTGCTTCGTGTATTGATGGGAGCTCCAAACGTGTTGCTGTTGGATGAGCCTACGAACGACTTGGATATCGGAACGTTGGCTGTTTTAGAAGACTATCTGGATGAATTCCCGGGCGTCGTCTTCACAGTATCCCATGACCGTTATTTCCTGGATCGTACAATAGATAAGCTGATCGCTTTTGAAAATGGTGATATCCGGATTCATGTTGGCGATTATACGGAATATGAAGAATGGCTGGCCAAAAATGTCTCTTCACGCCATGCAGAATCGAACAAAGATGACGGAAATGCAAAGCGTAAAGAGACTACAGATGCTAGTAATAATACAGCGCCATCATCAGCGCCTAAGACCAAACTCAAATTCAGCTTTAAGGAACAGCGTGAATATGAGGGAATTGACGAGCAGATCGAGCTTGCAGAGCAGCGCTTGACGGATATTAGTGCCAAGATGGAAGCAGCGTTTGCTGACTCTGGGAGACTGCAGGAGTTAATGGAAGAGCAGCGGCTTGCCGAAGCCGAGCTGGAGCGTCTAATGGAGCGCTGGACCTATCTGAATGAGCTTGCAGAGAAAATCGCTGGTAAAGCATAAAACGGATTGTCTTGGTGTGACGATAAGGGAGGGCTCAGTTTGAAGAATCAACTTATGTTAGCTGTAGCCCTGCGAAACGAAGGTAAAGCTGAAGAAGCCAGAGTGATGCTGTTAGAGCTATATGAGCAGAATAGTGATGATGCAGAACTTCTATATCAATTGGCATGGACGCATGATGTGCTCGGCCTGGAACGCGGGGCAGTACCCTATTATGTGAAAAGCCTAACACTAGGCTTATCTTCGGAGCAGAGAGTCGGCGCTTTATTGGGACTGGGCAGCACCTACCGAACACTCGGAGAATATGAAAACTCCAAATTAATATTGGAGCAGGCCGTTCATGAATACCCAGAGAATAAGGAGTTTCCGGTGTTCCTTGCGATGACCTTGCACAATCTTGGAGATCATAGTCTGGCTATGGGGATTTTGCTTAAATTGCTGGCTGAAACCTCAGCGGATGAAGGAATAAGAAGCTATAGTAAGGCCATTTCATATTACTCAGATAAGCTGGAGCAAGTCTGGGATTGATCCCGGACACAGTTACTGCCAGTCAACAAAAAAACAGAGTAGGGTGCTCCAATTATTGGAGAATTCCTACTCTGTTTTTAATTGCAAGAGACTATTCCAGCATCCTTTATTTCGTTCCGTCCACCGCAATCATTTGCACCACAGCACGAGAGTCGCCAGGTAAGATGATTTCATCAGCATTCATCTGTGAGGAGCCATCTCCATCAAGAAAGATACCTTCGAGACCTTCAGCAGGCACGCTCTGTAGGATGGCTGTGCGGAACTCTGCCGCCGTCGAGAGTGTTGGCGTAACAATCAGCCACAGCTTGCCATTATCATCATACAGCATGCCTGAGCGCATTCGTTGCTCATCAGCATAAGGAAGATGTTCTTTCGCGATCACAGCTTCCCAGACATCTTCATGCTTAAGATTCATACTAATGCCGCCTTGCGCAAAATAATGCTGGCGATCCGTAACGTTCAATTCTTCTCCCGATGAGACGACATGTACCGAAAAGCTACGACTGGCACCATCCCAGACCAGGGTTCCGCGTGCATATTTAGCGTTAAACCAGCCGGAGCCGTATGCCTTTTTAACCCCGTTAGTGGGGACATCATTTATTATAGCAATAGAGAGGAGTGCGTCTTCATAGAAGAAGCCTCCATTAATCCCATAAGCCATAACTTGCTGAAGAGGTGCACCAGCGGCTCTGAGTTGAACATCATCTGGCGAAAGTGACATCATATAGAGTTGAACATTTTCTGGACTTACAGCCTCTGAATAGGTGTAGGCGTGGGGAAGATCAGCAAAGGGATCTTCCGTGTGATTTCTGGATAACAGGATCATTGAGAGCACTGACGCTGCTACCAAGAGCAGCAGAAGTGAAACGATCAGCCATTGTCTACGTCTCCAGAGCTGCGTTAGCTTGCCAGTGCTTGACTCAGTTAGTGCCCACATAAGCAGCGAGAAGCTTAGCAGTGTTTACTACAGCTTGCTTATGTGTACGTTCCATGGAGTGGGAGGCGTGTACGCCTGGGCCGATCAGTGCGGCACGAATATTATTGCCGCCTCGAAGGGCAGCGGAAGCATCAGAGCCGTACATGGGATAGATATCAACGGCATAAGGAATAGCAAGTGCTTCTGCCAGCTCAATCAAACGGCCAGTCATAACATAATCATAAGGGCCGGAAGAATCCTTTGCACAGATGGACACATCGGTTTCTTTACAGCTAAGATCATCGCCCATAGCACCCATATCGACTGCGATCATTTCATTAATCTCGCCAGGAATCCAAGATGTGCCATGTCCCACTTCCTCATAGTTGGAGATGAGGAAAGAAAGGTTGTGGAGCGGTTTCCAGCCTTCGCGCTTCATGCTTTCCAGCAGGCCAAGAAGGGCAGCCACGCTAGCTTTGTCATCCAGATGCCGGGATTTAATATACCCGCTAGGTGTAATCACCGCACGTGCATCGAAGGAAATGAAATCACCAACAGAGATGCCTAGCTTAAGTACATCTTCTTTGTTAGATACTAGCTCATCAATCCGTACTTCCATGTTCTCTTCTGAACGTTTGAAATCACGAGCATCAGGATATACGTGAACGGATGGATGGCTGGTTAAGATGGTTCCAGTATAGGTTCTGCCGCTGCGGGTATGGATCACACAATATTCATTCTCGATGCTGTGCATTGTGAAGCCACCAACAGAGGTTAGTCGCAGTGTACCATCAGATTTAATAGAGCGAACCATGCCTCCAAGTGTATCCACGTGAGCGCTGATGCCGATTGTACGGGAAGGATCTAGGCCTGGGACGGTTAGAATTACGCCGCCTTTTTCATTCCAGCTTAGCGGTACATTTAATGCTGCCGCTTCTTCGGCAACAAGGTTCATTACTTGTGCTGTGAAGCCGCTGGGGCTCGGTGTATCAAGTAATTTTTTTAGGATTGAGAGTATGTAATCTTCGTTTGGTTGAATAGTAATCATTAGTTAAGTCCTCCTGTTAGGCCATCATTGTCTGTGTTAAAAGAATCTAAAGAAGTGTCGGCATCACGAAGTTTGGTTAGCTCAGCATTTAAGCTTTTAATTTGTTTTTGTAGCTTGTACTGGCGAAAAATACCGTAAGAACCCACGATGATTCCACCAATTAACGCGCAGCCCAGAATAACTAGGATCAGCGGTATATTAACTACATCAAAACCGAAATTGACTTGAACGGGATCCACGTTGATGACTGCAAATATGGCTGTTAGCAGCGCGAAGATTAGACCTGCAATTAAAGACCATTGAATTCTCATTGAATTCTTCCTCCTCAGGGGATATAACAGAATAAAATCCCTTGCCCAAATAGGGCAAGGGATTAATGCAATACTAAGCTCTCTGCCTTATTTGGTCAACTGTTCCATTTGAGCGATAACATCTTCGAAGACACTCATTGCTTCGCGAATCGGCTCAGGAGAAGACATATCAACACCAGCTTTAGACAGAATATTAATGGAGTAGTCACTGCCGCCACTCTTCAGGAAGCCGAGGTAACGATCCACCGCAGGTTTGCCTTCTTCAAGAATTTGTTTGGCAAAGCTAGTCGCTGCTGAGAAGCCGGTTGCGTATTTATAAACATAGAAGCTGTTATAGAAATGCGGAATCCGCGCCCATTCCATCTCGATATCTTGATCTACAACCATTTCTTTACCATAGTATTTAACATTCAGGTCGTAGTAGATGCTCGAAAGATCTTGTGGAGTAAGCGATTCACCTTCTTCAACACGCTGATGAATGATTTTCTCGAACTCAGCAAACATCGTCTGCCGGAAAATCGTTGTCCGGAACTGATCAGCATAGTAGGTGAGCAAATACATTTTTTCTTTAGGATCTGTAGACTTTTTGAGTAAATAATCCATTAGCAACGCCTCGTTAGTAGTAGAAGCAACCTCTGCTAGGAAAATCGTATATTGCGCATCCCGATAATTCAGAGCGCTATCCGAAAAATACGAGTGTAATGCATGGCCCATCTCATGTGCCAGTGTAAACATACTGTTTAAATTATCATTATGGTTCAGCAGTACGAAAGGATGCGTACCATATGGCCCCCAGCTGTAAGCCCCGGACCGTTTATTCTCGTTCTCATACACATCGATCCAACCGTTGTCGTAGCCTTTTTGCAGCACATTCAGATAATCTTCACCAAGCGGTTTGAGACCCTCTTTAGTGATTTTTTTGGCTTCTTCATAGGTGATATCTAATTTATATTCATCAACAAGCGGTGCAAACAGATCATACATATGTAACTCATCGACACCCAGCAGCTTCTGACGCAGTTTCATATAACGGTGCATCAATGGAAGGCTTTCGTGAATCGTATCAATCAAGTTGGTGTAAACCTCTTTAGGAATGTTATCTCCATAGAGTGACATTTCCATTACAGAAGGATATTTGCGAATCCGTGAGTAAAAGACATTTTTATTCACATTGGCGCTAAGCGTTGCTGCGATCGTGTTCTTCTGCTTCCGGTAGGTATCATAGACTGCCTTAAAAGCATTTCGGCGAACCTCACGGTCGCTACTTTCGAGAAACTTGATATAGTTGCCATGAGTCAGTTCAACTTCTTTGCCATCCTCATCTTTGATCTTAGGGAATTTCAGATCCGCATTGTTCAGCATACTGAAAATATTCTGAGGTGCTTGAGCTAAATTTCCGACCTGAGCGAGCAGTGCTTCTTCAGCCTTAGAAAGCACATGGGCTTTTTCACGTTTCATTTCAGTTAAGGTGAATTTATAAGCGGATAGGTTCGGATCAGCGATGAATTGGTTGAGCTTCTCAATTGGCAACGCCAGAATTTCTGGGGTTACAAAAGATAAGGCTTCACCTGCTTCAATACCAAGCTTTTTAGCTTTAGAGGACAAAGCTTGATATTCAGGATTAGCTGTGTCTTCATCTTGACGCATATGTGCATACACGAAGAGTCGTTCAGTTAAGATGGACAACTTGTCATCCAGCTCAAAACATTTTTTTAGAGCATCTGCGGAATCTAGTGTACCCTGAAAATCCGCAGCTTTTTTGATTAGGGATTTTGCTTCAGCAAATTCTGCATCCCAATCCTTCTGAGAAGCAAACACATCTTCAAGCTTCCAACGATTCTCAGCAGGTACTTCGCTTCTTTTCAATAATTGTTCCATAGAAACCCTCCTAGAATGATGAGATGTAGTAGGCATAATCTCCCTCGGCAATACTGTAGATGATAAATCACCCGGTAGCAAGCTGAGCACAAGTAGAAGAGGGATGGACTTGGGTGAAATAGGCATAACGTCCTCCTCTTGAAAGTAGAGTCGGCTTATTATGCCCTGTTAAGTCCTGATTATTAATATTTAGTCTTCTTTAAATATATGAAAGGATAAGTTATGCCAATAAACTATAAATAACAAAGATGAAGGCGAACAGAATCATAATGACTGCAGTTAAGGCCATGCCCCGCTTAAACTGCGGCGGGACACGATCCTTGGTCATAATTAGAACTGCGCCTAGACATAAGACTAGGACAACATAAATCGCGATATTTTCTGTGTTCATATTCTGTTATACCTGTTTGAAAGCTGCGATGATATTTTTGTACTCTTCTTCATTATCTTTATAAGATTCTTTGTTGAATCGGTTGTTCACCCACTGCATCATAGCTGGACGACTAAGGAAAGTATGTGTTTCTTCTCCCCATTGATCGGAGATTTCGCGAAGTACAATATAACGTCCTTGAACTTCTACCGTCATCATATTCCATTTGTCTGTTTTGTATATTTCATGTTTTTTGATCATTATCAATACCACCCTGGCGATTTTTGGCTTTTGGCTCAATGATAACGCACTGGTGAAGGGAAAAGCAAATTAAATCACATATTTATAGGTTGAGATAGATTGATTTGAGCAGAAGATTGCAGTATAATATAGTTATACGCCATATATGGCGGTTATTTTTTAGGAGGTTGTTCAATTGAAAGGTACAGTAAAATGGTTTAACGCAGAAAAAGGTTATGGCTTTCTTCAAGTAGAAGGCGGCGAAGATGTATTCGTACACTTCTCAGCAATTCAAGGTGAAGGATTCAAAACTTTAGACGAAGGTCAAGAAGTTGAATTCGATATCACTGATGGTAACCGTGGACCGCAAGCTGAAAACGTAGTAAAATTATAAGAAACGGCAAAGGCAGCTAAGCTGTCTGCTATAAATATATAATTTACTTGGCAAGCCCTTGCAAGAGTGGTTACCAACTATAAAACACAGTTCTTTCGGGAACTGTGTTTTTTTACGTCTAATAGACATCAATTTAGATGAAAGGTCTTCGCACTCCCAAGTGAAGGGATAGCAAAGACCTTTTAATATTTTTGAATATCAGAAGTGTTCTATTATAGAGAAGCTTTTTTGTTTTTTTTCTTAAAATAGCGCATTGAATCTCGATGGGTATCCAATAAATGCTGTCCTAAAAAGCCTACAAAGGCAAGAAGGCTGAAGCCAACCGCTA
The DNA here is from genome assembly GCF_002264395.1 of Paenibacillus sp. VTT E-133291. Classification (GTDB taxonomy): domain Bacteria; phylum Bacillota; class Bacilli; order Paenibacillales; family Paenibacillaceae; genus Paenibacillus_AQ; species Paenibacillus_AQ nitricinens. Next base: position 51,071 of record NZ_NFVA01000012.1, on the reverse strand, counting down.
CCATATAAAAGGTGAAGCGCCCAGCTTCTTGATAGATCATTCCACCAAATGTACCACTTAGAAGTCCAGCTGCACTTGACCAAACAACCGTGTAGATGGCAAGACCGGTTGCTCGGAGACGATCAGGAATAATCCGAGTGATATAACGGACACATGTTACAAAAAAGACGCCAAATGTCAGGCTATGCAAGGCTTGAATCGCGATTATAGAGCCTGGATGCTCGGCGAGCGCCATGAGTAGAAAACGAAGGGCATACATGAGACTGGCTAAAACTAATAAGGGCAGTTCTTTAAATTTGTCGCCGTATTTGCCGAGTATAAATAATACAGGGATTTCACTTAGTGCTGAGGCAAGTAGTGCCCAGCCGATTACTTCCTCACCAGCGCCCAGATTCTTTAAACTGATGGTGAGAAAAGCTTCGTTCATTCTATGGCCCAGTGCGAGTACAAAGACACATCCGAAGAACCACAGCACTTCTTTTTGCAAAAGAATATCTTTAAGCCCATGCTCTTTCTTGTCTGGTTTGGTAGTAACAGCTTTCTGATTGGAGAGCTCTGGAACAGTTTTTTTGACATCCTTTAGGCCAATTGTAATTAGAAGTGCGATTATAATGATGATAATACATAAGGTAAGACTCCAAGTAGCACCTAAAGCTCTAAGCGCATAACCAACGGTTAAAGCAAAGAAAGAATAGCCTAAGGAGCCAAATACACGAATTGTGATGAAGTTTCGTCCGTGTCGCTCCGCAATTTTGATGGCCATTGTATCAGCAAGCGGAAAAACTGGGTAATAGAAGAAGTAGAAAAAGGACAAAATAAGCATAACGGAAGAAAATTCGGTCGCTCTGGCTAATAAAAGTCCGGTAACTAATTGCCCCGCGAGTAAAATAAACATGATTTTTCGAATGGTACCCAGCTTATCGCTCATCATACTCCAGAAGAGATTGGATAGGATGGAGATGAGGGGACCGAGGGAATACAAGTAGCCCACCTGAGAACTGCTAAACCCTAAATGTGTGTAGAATAAAGGAAAGTAGGATACTACAAGAACGCTTGTGCCATAAATCGTAAAAAGAAAGGAACGAAGCCAATTCTGATCACTGTAAGGGCTTCCGGTCCGTTTTGAAAACATGAAAGTGCACTCCTCTGAGATTGAAATATGGCTAGTATAGCATAAAGCAATGGAGGGTTATGTGTTTTATTCTTGAATTGCGTTATTTCTGAATCTTTCATAATTTTACGAAAGTGATTTTGTTGTTTGTACAAATACGTCTGATCATATTATAATAAGTGGTGATTTGGATAAGGAGACAACAATGTGGAGGCACTATCATTGAGTGAATTAGAGCAAGGCCGTTACCTTAGCCCGCGTGGCCCTATTGGGCTTATGAACAGGGTCTATAAGTACGTGCTGCCCGAAGTGAGAGAAAGTCTAAACTTCTGGCGCCAAGATGCGAATGGGATTCCCGATCCCGAGCTCCGGAAGCAAGCACTTGCCAGCATTGAGACGAAAGAGTTTCATTGCATAGGTGGAGGTATTTATGCCGCCGGCAATTTATCGATGAGACATATACTTATTCCGCTTATTGTTGCTTATCAAACTATCAGTGATTATCTAGATAACTTATGTGATCGCAGTACTTCGCTTGATCCTGCAGATTTCAGGCTGCTGCATCAATCTATGCTGGATGCCATTGATCCAAACGCTGAACCTGTCAATTATTATGCGCTTCGCGATGAACAGAATGACGGCGGATACTTGTATAGGCTAGTTCGAAAATGCCAGGAGATGATCTCTTTGCTGCCAGGTTATTCCGCTGCTGCAGCGGAGATTCGTGATTTGGCTGTGCTGTATACAGATTTGCAGGTATATAAGCATATCCGCCCGGAACTCAGGGAAACAGCCCTGAAGGAATGGTGGGAGCAGCAGGGTAGCCGTGCTCCGCATCTGCACTGGAACGAGTTTGCGGCTGCGACAGGCTCTACTTTAGGCGTATTCATGCTTTTTCTATCTGCATGTGATCCGAAGCTAAATAAGTCTTCTTCGGAATCGATTCGAGCTGCATACTTTCCACATGTGTGTGGATTGCACATTATGCTGGATTATTTGATTGATCAGGAAGAGGACCGAGCAGGCGGTGATCTTAATTTCTGCAATTATTATGACGACACGGATACCATGTTAAGTCGGATCGCTTCCATGGTTGAGTGGGCCCGTAAGGATGTACGTGAACTACCGGAATCATCTATGCATCGTATGGTGATTGAGGGATTGCTGGCACTTTATTTATCTGATCCGAAAGTTAGCGAACAGCGGGAAGTTCGCAGTGTGTCTAAAAGCCTAATGAGAGGAAGTCCGCTTACAAGGCTGTTCTTCTTCGCTAATAGCCGCTGGATACGCAATCGTTTTTTGTAACAAGGCTGCGAAGCTTCACCTATACAACGGATGGGGCATTGCATAACTTTAAGGAGGAACAACAGAATGACAAAAATCAAAAAAATTGCAGTACTGACTAGTGGTGGAGATTCACAAGGTATGAACGCCGCTGTTCGTGCGGTTGTAAGAAGCGCACTTTATTACGGCATTGAAGTTTTTGGAGTTCAACGTGGATATCAAGGTCTTCTGAATCGCGATATCTTCCCTATGGATCTTCGCAGCGTAGGTGACATTATTCAACGCGGGGGAACCATTCTGCAATCTGCAAGATGTCTGGAGTTCACAAAACCAGAAGGTCAGCAAAAGGGTGCAGATATTCTTAATGAAATGGGTATCGATGGCCTAGTAGTTATAGGTGGAGATGGTTCATATAAAGGCGCTAATAAACTAAGTAAACTCGGTATCAAGACGATGGCATTACCGGGAACTATTGATAATGATATTTCCTACACGGATTACACCATAGGGTTTGATACAGCCGTTGGTGTCGTTGTAGATGCTATTAACAAACTGCGTGACACAATGTCCTCCCATGAGCGTTCTTCCATTGTAGAAGTTATGGGACGTCATTGTGGAGATATCGCGCTGCATGCAGGTCTGGCTTCTGGAGCAGAAACCATTCTTGTGCCAGAAATGCCATATGACTTGAATGAAGTTGCGGATCGTATGCGTGACAACTTTGTCAGAGGTAAACGTCACAGTATCGTCATCGTTGCAGAAGGTGTGGGTAAAGGCGAAGATGTAGCCCAAGCGTTGAAGGATCGTCATGCTTCTCTGGATGCACGGGTTACTGTACTTGGACATATTCAGCGCGGAGGAACACCAACCCCTGGAGACCGGAATCTTGCTAGCCGTCTTGGTGACTTTGCCGTTCGTAAACTAATTGAAGGTGAGTCTGATAAAGGTTGCGGTATCATCAAGGGAGAACTAACCCTTACAGATATCGATCTTGTAGTGAATACGAAGAAAGACTTTGACGTGGAGTTGTACGAGCTTGCATCCCGTCTTTCTCAATAATTAACACACAAAAAAGGAACAGCTGCGAACTTCGCACTGTTCCTTTTTTGTGTTCTTTAGATTATTAATGATGTGTTTGAGCGTCTGTATATTGCGTGGTATAACGGCGTTGGACTTTAACAAGCCGAGTTAAGAGCAGTGTGGCCCCAATCGCAAGACCGGTGATCAAGCCGATCCAATAACCATAAGCTCCTAGATCCGTATAAGTAGCAAGTACATAGCCTGTAGGAAGCCCTATAACCCAATAAGCTATAAAGCAAATAATGAAGGCTGGATTAACATCCTTATATCCACGAAGTGCTCCTTGTGTAGGTGTTGCAATCGCATCGGAAATCTGGAAAAAGATCGCATAGATTAAGAAATGCTGAATTAATGAAATGACATCAGGTTCATCAGTGTATAGACCAGCTACATGATGGCCAGCAAATAAGAGCAGGAGTGCAGTTGCCAGGGAGAGGATGGTCGCAAGTCCAATTCCCATAATGGCATATTGACGGGCATCCTTTTGCCTGCCGGATCCAGTCTCGAAGCCGACGAGAATGGTAAGGCTCATACAGATACTGAGCGGAATCATATATAACGTTGTTGCAAAATTAATGGCTGCTTGATGAGCTGCAATCGTTACAGTATCGAACCGACTCATCAACAAGGTTACAGCGGAGAAGACTGCAGTTTCAAAAAAAATCGAGAAGCCAATAGGTACACCGATCTTTAGTAGATCTTTGAAGCTTTTTAGCGATATAAAGTAGAACTTTCGGAAGATTCTAAGGCTTGCAAAGGGTTCTGCCCGATAAATGAACAGCAGGGCAACCGAAAAGATTACCCAGTAGGTGATAGCTGATGCCACTCCAGCTCCAACACCACCAAGTCGAGGAAACCCGAATTTCCCGAAGATTAGCAAGTAGTTTAAACCAACATTCACGGGTAGGGCTATGAGTGTGATCAACATGGACACTCGTGTTTGTCCCAGAGCGTCTATACAACTACGGAGAACTGTATATCCAAACAGCGGGATAATTCCGAAGGAGATCGCACTAAGGAAACGAAATGCAACATCTCTTACAGTAGGCTCCAGATTCATGAAATTAAGGATAGGTGCCAAGGCGAGGCTCCCGATTAATAAGACAATTACAGAGACGATCAGTGATAACCAGATTCCCTGTGTGACTTGATAGGCTACATCCTTTTCTTTTTTGCTTCCGATGAGTTGAGAGACGATGGGGGTAATCCCCATAAGAATTCCACTTAAGCCCGTTTGAATTGGAATCCAGAGACTGGTTCCTATCGCCACACCTGCCAGATCGGCTGTACCAAATTTACCTGACATGTTCGTATCAAAGAAGGTTATCGCTGACAAAGCAATCTGTGTAACCAGAATTGGAAATAAAATATGAAAAAATTGTATTGCTTTTTGTTTTAAAGAGGTGGTTTGTATCATCGTTCAGTAAAATGCTCCTTTTTCTCCATTAAAAGACCCGGCAGATGCCGGGTCTTTATCTTTATATATCATACCTGATTTCAATTATAAATAATAAGGGCTATATACATTATTTCTCATAATCGACATCGGAGGTATATCGGTTATTGGCGTTCCAGAGCAGAAACTCCTCTACATTTTCATCTTTTAAAGCGCGGATTTGATCCTCCACCTGTTTTTTACCGTATTTAATATAATGACCTTTTCCGAGCCAGCTTGCTGTAAAATCCTGAATCCAAGGACGAATAACAGGTTTGTAGCTGCCAAGAGGATCGAGCTTTTTATGGGTATCAACCATGGAGCCTTTAATGGTAGCATACGGATCTAAGTCAGGCTCTTTCACTCCAAACCATCCCGTTGAATAGTGACTCGGATAAACCATCGGGCTGATAACATCCACATTTTTGGATATTTTAACGAAGTCTTGCCCTATGCCCTCAGCAGGAGCAGATGCGGCATATCCAAAAATATCTACGGATACACGAACACCAAGCGGAGCAAGCTCTGCTTTTGCGTATTTTACAAAATTAGAAATGATATCTACGCGAGAATCACTGGTTTTAGTGTATTTAAGTGTGTCTGCACGTTTTTCGAAACCTTCAGGAAAACGCACATAGTCGAATTGAATTTCTTTAAAGCCGAGTTTGACAGCTTCTTTGGCGATATCGACATTGTACTTCCAGACATCTTCATTATAAGGATTAACAAAGCTATCGCCGCCTTTATTCTTCCATACTGTGCCGTCTGTATTAACAAAGGATAATTGCGGGTTCTTTTTGGCAAGTATAGAGTCTTTAAAGACAACAATGCGAGCGATGGGATAAACATCATGTTTATTCAATCTTTCCATCAGTTTGTTGATGTCGCCAATAAATGGCTGCGGATTACCGAGTTTCTGAAGTTCTGGGTTATCAGTTTTGTACGTGATGTAACCTGCATCATCCTTAATGTCGATGACCATAGAATTTAGTTCCGTCTGATCAAGTAAAGAAAGAAGCTTTTCCATTCGTTCTCCACCGGCACTGTATGCGGTAACATAGATGCCTTTTACTTTTGGAGCATCAGGCTGAGGATCTGCGTGTAGCATACTTTGTGAGTCGCTTGTCTCTGTTGTAGCATTTGGAGCTGGAGTTGCAACATTTGAATTATTATTTTGCGTAGCGATGATGGGGGGATTCATGGCAGACTTCAATGCAATTGCCACTTCAGCGTCATGTTGATTCTGTTGCACGCCTACACTTCCCAAGGCCATCATCAGTAGAGCCCAGGTGATGTTCATTCGTATTCTCTCCCCTTTATGTACATTTCCTAAATTATATAGGAACGGTTGCTTCTAAAAAGAACAGTGTTGTAATAATAATGTTGGCTCAGATCGGGTCTGGAAAACCATCCTTGTTGTATATAACCGGGACGCACACATTCTAAACCTTTTGTTAAAAAGTAAATGCCGCCTCAACACGGCAACATGGCCGAACTTAAGGCGGCAACTATCAAGACTTCTCTTGCGGCTTACTCATTGAAGATACGCAGAATTCTGATGTTCACAGATACTGTAATGGATGATATCCATGGCATCTGCAGGTTCCAGAATACTAAGCCCGTCACGCAGAACGATTACGGAATTTAATTCGTCCTGCTTGAGAAACGGCATCATATCAGGATACCACCTCATGACGATTGCTGACAGCTTTACCGTTTCCATTTCCACAAAAATCACCCTTTCCTTTTTCGATAGGTCTGAATGGAATTCAGTAATCATCGGAAAACGAAGTGCTTGGAAAAAAGAGGGGTAAATCTCAATCTTTATGAAATTGTTAGGGTTCTGCGTGATTATAATATATCACAATTCTGTGATTGGTGCATTTTCCAAATTAATACTTTTCGCTGCCGGTTTTTATCTTTTTCGGAAGGAGCCCATAACACCAACTGTCTCCACAATATTTACAAACGCCTGAGGATCTGTCGTGCGAATAATACGTTGCAGTTCTGCAAGTTCGTAGCGGGTTGTTACTGTCATTAGCATGTCCTTTTCAACATGAGAATAAGCGCCTTCTGTTTTAATCTTTGTGACACCTCGCTGGAGTCCCATTAGATGCTGAAGGAGCTCATCTGTACGATTCGTTACTATATATACGGTTACCTTTAAATGGCTGATGTGAATCATGTCCAGTACCTTACCCGTTACGTATATAGATACCATCGATGCAAGAGCCAAATTCCAGTTGTTATCAAAATATGCCGCGGCAAGAATAACGAGTCCGTTTAAGCTCACCACCACGTTTCCAACTGGGAAATCGCGGAATTTAGTGATGATGGATCCCAGGATATCAAAACCTCCGGATGAACCACCTGCACGGAAGCTGAAGCCACAGCCAATACCGACCAACACTCCACCAAATACAGAAGAAAGCAGCATATCAGTAGCTACCAAATATTCGGGGATGACCGTCAAAAACCAGGTTGTTGCCACAACGGATAACATGCTTAGCATAATAAATCTCCGGCCTAACTGGAACCAACCAGCTACAAGCAATGGGATATTAAAGAGCAAGTATAAGAGGCTTATGTTTAGTGGTGTAAAGTAACCCACTAACATCGAAAGCCCGGATACTCCTCCGCTGAGTAAGCGATGAGGGATTAGAAAAAGATTAAATCCACTGGCAATCAACGCTGCTCCGAAAATAACTGCAATACAATTCCAAATCTGTCTTAACAAGCAAATCCACCTCTATAAATAAATTTAAAAATAAACCATGTATGCAATGAAAAGAAAGGAACCCACTGGTATTCCTACTTAGAGTTGTGATATAATGTACAGGATATTCTTGAGTAGGACGTTACAATGGTATTTTTGCATTGCATCGGATGTAAAGCTACAGTTGCTCAGGTACAATGAAGTACCTGATGAAAGGGAGGCTTTTCGTCCCAAAAGCGCTATATCATGCAGAAAAAAGAGCATGATTGGACAGCATATAAATGTGTTTACCGCTACTTAAGAATACAGACAAGCATGTGGAATGTCCACTGTATAGAAGGAGCATGAATAATTTGAAAACATTCGCAGAATTTGGCTTGGAGCCAAAAGTGCTACAAGCAATCACAGAGTTAGGATTTGAGGAGGCAACACCGATACAGGAGCAGTCAATTCCATTGGCATTGACTGGGTCGGATCTGATCGGTCAAGCACAGACTGGTACAGGTAAGACTGCTGCTTTTGGTATCCCCCTCATTTCGAAGATTAATCGCGAAGACGAAAAAATTCTGGCGCTTATTATGGCACCGACACGTGAGTTGGCCATTCAAGTATCAGAAGAAATCGGTAAGCTAAGCCGTTTTAAAGGTCTTCGTTCGTTGGCAATTTATGGCGGACAAGATATTGGTCGCCAAATCCGTGGTCTTAAGAAGAAACCACAAATTATTATTGGTACACCAGGACGTTTGCTTGACCATATCAACCGTAAAACCATCCGTTTGGATGATGTTCAAACTGTTGTATTGGATGAAGCAGATGAAATGCTGGATATGGGCTTTATGGAAGATATTCAGACGATCCTCAAGCTCGTTCCTGAAGAGCGTCAAACGATGTTGTTCTCGGCTACAATGCCTCCAAACATTCAACGTCTTGCACAGCAATTCTTGAACAACCCGCAACACGTCTCCGTTATTCCGAAACAAATCAGTGCTCCGCTGATTGATCAAGCATATGTTGAAGTACCTGAACGTCAAAAGTTCGAAGCGCTTAGCCGTTTGATCGATATGGAATCACCTGAGCTTGCGATTGTGTTCGGACGCACGAAGCGCCGGGTAGATGAGCTTGCAGAAGCTTTGCAGAAACGTGGATACTCTGCTGATGGATTACATGGTGACCTGTCTCAGAATCAACGTGATGCTGTAATGCGTAAATTCCGTGATGGCAGCATTGATGTGCTGGTAGCTACTGACGTAGCAGCTCGTGGTTTGGATGTATCTGGTGTTACTCACGTAATTAACTTTGACTTGCCGCAAGATCCAGAAAGCTATGTACACCGTATCGGTCGTACTGGTCGCGCTGGTAAAGAGGGTACAGCTTGGTCTTTCGTTACCCCACGCGAAATGGATCACCTGCATTTGATCGAACGCGTTACTCGTCACCGTATTACTCGTAAACCATTGCCAACTATGGCTGAGGCTATTGAAGGTAAACAACGCGTAACAGCAGAGCGCTTGCTTGAAATGGTTGAGAGCGGTGAATTGAATGAGTACAAAGGTATTTCTATTCAATTGCTTGAGCAATATGATTCCGTTCAATTGCTGTCAGCTGCAATGAAGCTTCTGACTGGTGATAAGAAGGATTCTGCAATTGAATTGACTCCAGAAGATCCAATTCGTGCTAAACGTCGTGGTGGTAAGAACGACATTCGCAGTGGCCGCAAACCTAACGGCGGTTATGGTGGCAACCGTGGTACTTCTGGTGGCAGCACTGGTGGATACCGTGGAAACCGTGATAACAACGGTGGCGGAAGTCGTGGTGGCTACAGCAGCGGTAGTGGTAACTATGGTAGTGGCAGTGGCGGTTATGGCGGTGGCTATAAAGGCAACCGTGATGGCGCAGCTAGCCGTGATGGTGGAGCGAACCGCAGTGCGGACCGCAAACCATCTACTCGCCCAAGCAGCACAAGCACACGTCCAGCAAAACGCGAAGATTTTGATAATTAATACGTGATCAGAACCCGCGGGGGATGATTTATCAAAATACAAAGAAGACGAGATGCCGAATAGCGGTTCTCGTCTTCTTTTTGCTTAAATATAGGGTATTTATTGAATTAGCAGCTTATTTAAATGAAAGTACGAGTGATGATAACGAGCAGGATAAACAATACGAGGATCGTACCAGTGGAAGTCCAGCCGCCGTAGCCAACAGGTGAGGACATACAATAACCTCCTTTAGAATGTGGTGATTTTGGAAATTCTTATGATTACAATTCCAATATATGGACTTTATAGGCTTGATGTATAGACAATGACCTAGAATTCAGAAAGTTGGGCTATGGAAAAGAGTAGGTCAAATGAGGTATAGTTAAGATAAGCAGTATGCAAGAGACAGAGGAGGAAGGGAATTGGAGTTTAAAGGAGCAATGGGTGGTTTATACCGCATCACAGAATGGATTACACGTATCGCAGCTAGTAATATCTTATGGGCACTATGTTCCGCCCCGTTTTTATTTTTTGGATTGATGAAATTGATGATGCTTGGGACAAGCTCAGGTGGAGTAAATGAGCAGCTCACATTAAACTGGGCTATGGGGATTCTGGCGCCATTTACTGTATTTCCTGCTTCGGCGGCCTTATTTACCGTTGTGCGCAAATGGGTTATGGGGAACACGGATGTAGGAACTTTTCGTACGTTTTTTCAGGGGTATAAAGAGAATTATTTAAAAAGTATGCTCGGTGGAATTATCTACACATTGATGTTCGTTATTATGTACGTCGATGTAACGGTTTACATGACACAAATGCCTAACTTCAGAATTGTTGGTATTTTGATGTTAGTGCTCATGATTATTTTATCGGTGTCTATGTTTAACTTCTTTTCTATTGTCGTTCATTATCAAATGAGCTTTAAACAAGTGATGAGTAACTCAATATTGCTGACTATAGCACGTCCAATTCGCGTGTTCTCAACTTTGATTGCAGCTGCAGTGCTAGCTTATATTGGTCTTAGATATCCAGCACTGTATTTCATCTGTATTCCAACGTTGATTGCGATGGCTGCTTTCTTTAACTTCTATGCTACCTATAATAAACTGCAATTGCAGGTGGAGCAGAAGAAACTGAAAGAGGAAGAAGAGAGAGAAGCTGCTTTGAACAATCAAGAGGATGACGACGATGACGATGATGATTATGAAGATGATGTTGAGGATAAAGATGTAAAACGTATTTAACAAAGACGAGTATTAAGCACTCGGAAATCGTCAGTAATTTAATTCCAGTGTAAAATAAAGCGCATACAGGTTTACTTTTTCGTTAAAACGCAATATAATAATAACAAATCCTGCGATGTTCGTTACGGTTGCTCGTTGTTTTGAACCAATGATAATGTCTTGGGAGATCTACACGAAGCGCAGCTGAACAGCCCTGTCTATATGACTTGGGGAATTCAAAAACGTTTTCTGCGATCACCCACCTGCTCTAGCAGGTTCAGAAGACACTGTAGCCGGACGGCATAAGCGGGTTTTCTATTGTTTAGGCCAAAGCGCCCTGTATCCCGTGAAAGTTGGGGAACGGGCGCTTTTTTGTGTGTCTGGAACAAGGAGAAAGTGAGTAATACCCTTTTGTTCCTGAGACAAGAGTGTTACACTTAGAATAATGAACTTGGGATTTGTAGAGGGGGAAGAATTTTGTCGTTAAAAAGAACCTTGGTCGGTTTATTCCGTAGTCATGATGGAACAAGCGACCGCGCAAAAGATCCGACATTAAAAACGCGTTATTACAATCTTACGAAAGACAAAGCTTGGGAGGAAGTTTCATCAACGCTTAAGAAGGTTCCTGGATTCAAGGTGCTCCATGAAGTGGAGTCAGTAGGTGAGATCACTCTGGAGAAGAGAACGGCATTCGGCCGTACACTGGACATTACTGTCTCTGTGCTCAATACCACACCTGTACGTTGTGGCGTAGATATGTACTCTGCATCTAGAGGTTCGCTAGGTGATTTGGGTGCTAATTACCGTGTCATTCAGCGGTTGTATGCGTCTTTGGACAAAAAATTAGGAAAATACAAAGCAGACTAATTTTCAGAGATTCTTACTAAACCTTCTTACTTAGGGATTGTATGAATGCGTTTACGCAAATGTGGCTGCTCTGGACGTTATCGATAAATCTTTCTATTACAAAAAAAGCGGGAGAAGGATGGACCTTCTTCCGCTTTTTTCAAAATATAAGAAAGCAAAGTTCTACACCTATACTTTAGGTCTTATATTTCTCGCATAAACGCTTGTCGTCCTTATAAGGACGACAAAGGAATTATGCTTGCAGTGATAAGTAAGTATTGTCGAAAATGGCCGCTGACTTACTGTTCTAGAGAATTAGAGCAAACTCTTCACAGCAGCTATAGCGTCTTCGTAATTAGGGTGCTCAGTCATTTCACTCAAATATTCAACATAGGTGAGTGTGTTGTTCTTGTCTAGTACAAAAATTGAACGCATATCTAACCGGAATTCTTTGATTAGTACGCCATAAGCTTGTCCGAATGAGGCTGCTTTGTGGTCGGATAGTGTGATTACACGATCGATCCCTGCAGCGCCACACCAGCGGGCTTGAGCAAATGGTAGGTCCATACTTACCGTGAGAATAACTACATTGTCACCTAGCTCTGCAGCTTCGCTATTGAACCGGCGGGTCTGTGCATCACATACACCGGTATCTAGAGAAGGTACAACACTGATCAGCTTGATTTTACCGGCATAATCACTAAGAGAAACTTCTTCCAGTAGATTCTTACTGAGAACAAAATCAGGAGCGGGATCACCAGCTGTAAGCTTGGGTCCTACGAGAGTGATGGGGCTGCTTTTGAAAGTAGCTACGCCTGTTCTTTCTTGCGTCATATCCTTGTTTTCCTCCTCGAATTGTAATATTGGCTCTTACTGCCACAATAAATTATAATCTTATTTACAGGGAGATGTCCAACAGGGCAAGATATAAATGTAAAGGGATGGGTGTAATGATATTTATTCGGTATGAAAATTGGAAAAGTTATCTCCGGTATTACCCGGTAACATGTCTTCTCATTGTAGCTAACGTGATTATGTTTATGCTCATGGCGTTCAATGGTGGATCCACCAATATACAAACACTTGTTGATTTTGGTGCAATAGTTGATGTTAGCCCGTATAAAGAGGAACTGTGGCGTTATGTGGCGGCAATTTTTTTACATAATGGGTTTTCCCATCTATTCTTTAATAGCTTCGCTCTACTGGTATTTGCACCGCCTCTGGAGCGCTTGCTTGGCTGGTGGCGATATGCAATTCTTTATGTGGTAGGTGGAGTTATTGCGAATATTCTAACGGTTGCAATCAGCAGTCGCTCAGTATTAGAGGTAGGTACGGTCTCGGTAGGTGCTTCTGGAGCAATCTACGCCGTCTATGGCGCATTTTTATACATTGCTGTTATTCAACGGGCGATGATGGACGAAGGCTCTCGAAAGACGTTATACGGTTTGCTTGTAATTGGGATCATTATGTCGTTTGCAACACCAAAAGTGAATTGGGTTGCACATATCGGAGGCTTGGTTTCTGGCTTTTTCCTATATGGACTTATTATTCGTATATTCAATAAAAGCCTAAGACAGGGGCGATGATGGAGTGGAGCTAAGACAGCTGCAATATTTTCTAAAGGTAGCCCAAAAAGAACATGTAACAAGAGCGGCGGAGGAACTTCATGTAGCGCAGTCTGCGGTAAGCCGTCAGATTCATCAATTGGAGCAAGAGCTAGGGGTTGACTTGTTCATGCAAAAAGGGCGTAATTTGCAGCTTACGCCGGTTGGACAGCTCTTTTGCAAGCGGGTGGATAGTATTCTTAAGGAATTGGAACATTCGGTAAATGAAGTGCATGAATTTCTAGATCCGGAACGTGGAGAGATTCGTATAGGGTTTCCTCACAGTCTTGGAACGCATCTTATCCCGACTATCGTTGCAGAATTCCGCCAGCACTATCCCCATGTCAAGTTTCGCTTTAAACAGGGCTCTTACCCTTCGTTGATAAAGGACGTATTATCTGGAGAGGTGGATTTAACATTTATTTCGCCTTTTCCGGAAAATGATGAGCATGTCTCTGGAGATATTGTTATGACTGAAGAGTTATTTGCAATACTTCCTCAGAATCATCAGCTGGCAGGAGAATCTGAGATCCGACTGGAACAGCTTCAAAATGAAAAGTTTGTGCTATTCAGTCAAGGTTATTCTTTGAGACCGATCGTTTGGCAAGCGTGCTTGCAAGCGGGTTTTCAGCCGCAGATTGCATTTGAAGGTGGGGAGACTGATACCATTCGTGGTTTAGTGGCGGCAGGAATGGGTGTAAGCCTTCTTCCGGAGATGGCGTTCTATCAGACGAACCCTCTCCAACCGGCTCAAGTAAGGGTTGTGGAGCCTGCTGTGACGAGGACGGTTGGTTTGATTTACCGAACAGATAGTAAGTTACCGCTGGTTGCACGTTCGTTTCGGACTTTTTTGATATCCTACTTTAAAGCAAAACAAAATAATACCCCGGTTGGCTCTTAGCCTACCGGGGTTTCTTTTTGCGCTGTATTTTGTATTAGTCGCGGTTACCTAAAAAGACGGTAATCAAACGAAGCAGCTCGAGTAAGGAAACTAGCGCGGCGGCAACGTACGTTAATGCAGCTGCGTTTAGGACTTTGGCTACTCCGCGTTCCTCTTCGTTACGAATGTAGCCTTGCTCTACCATGACTTGACGTGCCCGGTTGCTGGCATTGAATTCAACAGGTAGTGTCACAAGCTGGAAGGCAACAGCGGCCGAGAAGAAAATGATTCCAAGGCCTACAAGATTAAAGTAACCGAATATAAATCCTGCCATAAGCATGAATGGTGCTATACCTGATGCGAAATTAACTACTGGGAACATCCGGTGACGTAGTGTTAACATAGGATAACTTACTTTATGCTGAATGGCGTGACCCACTTCGTGACAAGCGACTGAGACTGCTGCGATAGAACTCTCATAATATACGGGTTCTGATAAGCGTACAACTCTGTGAATCGGATCATAGTGGTCAGAAAGTGTACCTCTTACAGGCTCAATCGGAACATCGTGAAGTCCATTTGCGTCGAGCATACGTCTAGCTGCTTCATATCCTGTCAGACCGTTTAAGTTGGCCACCTTGGACCATTTGCTGAATGTCCCTTTAACTCTGAACTGGGCCCATAATGAAAAAATAAAAGCGATAATTACTAATAGATACATTCCCATAGCTGCATTCCTCCACTGTATTGTAAATATGGTATTTACATTGGCGGTCCTTGCGTAAGCAATAGAAGCCGAATCGCCTCCATGCAGGCCACTCCTTGTGGGAGTAGGTTAGAGAGCGCGCGTCTGGCCTGTCCCGGCTTCAGACCGCTTATAATTGGTTCAAGTGCCTTTACTTCACGTTCTAGTCGCTGCATATGCTGCTCAAGCTCGACTAATTTATCAGATACGTCAGTTTCAGGAGTAGCCTCGCTCCATTTGCTCATCATGGATTTGATTTCTTCCAATGAATACTTGTCATGCTTTAATTGATTAATACGTTCTAAGTCGACCAAGGTTTCATGACTGTAAAGTCGGTAATTCTTGGTGCTTCTTGACTCTGGGGAGATTAATCCCAGCTTCGTGTAATAATCAATAGTACGCTCACTGATATGAGCAGCCTTAGCTAATTCTCCGATTCGATATAGAATCATATCCCCATGCTACCTCGCCTCACTAATCGAATTCGACTGCCCACTGAGGGGAGTCGCTCCTATATTGGTGGTTTCTATTATGCTATCTGTAATGATAACAAACTGGAAACCATACAGTCAAACGTCATACTTTCATAAAGTATATGCATTAATAAGAGGTTAATTCATGAAATGAAAATGCGTTGTTTATATACAATACACTCAAACTCCATATGATATCAAATTTGAACCGATTATGCTCATTAAAATAGCTCGACTATAAACATTACATTTAATGTTATGTTTATAGAATAATCAATAAGAAGAATTCGATAAAAAGTAATATTAGAGCGGGTGTTCACGTAGTTATTTCAATGAATTTCATGGTTGTATGGTCCTAATATTCTGATATAATCCAAGCGTACTGTGGGAAATTTGCGGGTTTGATGAAAATAAAATAAAAACATTCCCAAAAATAGTCTTGTCAATTTACCTGACTTCTGATTATAATGACATTAAGAGTTTCACGCTTTGTTAGAAAATATAACATTGGGGAGTGGGGTAAAAATGAAAAAGAAATGGTTGATGATGTTACTGGCCATGATTACACTGATGGTGTATCCGGTGAGTGCTTTTGCGGCGGAAGGTCCAACAAATGCAGATTTGCAGGTCGGATTGGATACCGCGTTTACCTTCCTGGCATTCATCTTAGTTTTCTTTATGCAAGCAGGGTTCGCAATGCTTGAAGCAGGATCAGTTCGAATGAAGAATGCAGGTCACGTAGCCGGTAAGACAGTACTGACACTAGCCATTGCGAGTGTATGTTTCTGGGCCATTGGCTTTGGACTTGGCTTCGGTAACGGTAACGGCTTCTTCGGTACTACAGGCTTCTTGTATGGCGGAGATTCAACAGCATCTTCATTTGAATCACTTGCATTTTCTGATGTTACTTTAAATGTTAAATTCTTGTTCCAAATGGCATTTGCAGCAGTTTCCTTAGCTATCGTATCTGGAGGCATGGCAGAACGTGCAAAGATAAGTGTGTACATTATATTCGGAATTCTATTCTCAATCGTAATTTATCCTGTCGTAGCACACTGGGTATGGGGCGGCGGCTGGTTGGCTGAGCTGGGAATGCAAGATTATGCAGGTTCCACGGTTGTCCATCTTACAGGTGCCACTGCAGCGGTAGTGGCAACCATATTGCTTAAGCCACGACTTGGTAAGTTTAATAAAGAAGGTAAACCTGTTATTATTCCAGGTCATAATCAAGTATTTACTGTACTCGGTGTGATTATCCTCTGGTTTGGTTGGTTCGGATTCAATCCAGGTAGTGCTTTGTCCCCAATGGGAGGTTTCTTTGGTCACGTAGCATTAACTACGAATATCGCAGCAGCAGCAGGCGGCTTGGCGGCATTAATTGCTTCTTGGTTGTATTTTGGTAAATCTGATATTCCAGCAATGCTGAATGGTGTTTTAGCTGCATTAGTTGCGATCACTGGTGCATGTGCTTACGTTGAACCATGGGCAGCAATCATTATTGGTTTAGTAGCGGGTGCGTTCACATTCATGACTTCCCAATGGCTGGAACGTGCTGGACTTGATGATCCAATCTATGCTTTCTCAGTACATGGTATTGCGGGGATGTGGGGCGCGGTTTCCACGGGTCTGTTCGCTGCACCGGATCTTATCACTAAAGGCGCTTTGGTAGGGGAAGCCGGATTGTTCTACGGTGGAGGTTTCCACCAATTGGGTGTTCAAGTGCTTGGGGTAGTAGGAACATTTGCTTTCGTAGCCGTGCTTTCTTTCATTATTCTATATGTAATGAAGGTAACAACAGGACTTCGTGTTACGGAAGAAGAAGAATTGATGGGTCTGGATATCAGTGAGCATGGTACTTATGGATACCCTGAACAAATGAAATTAATTGCAGAATCGGAATCCAAAACCCTTAAACAATAATATTAATCCTGAGAATAGGGAGGCGGACCGTGTGGCTTCGATGGAGTTAACAGATGGGTATAATGAAGAAAGCTTTAGGACCATCGTTTTAGCCGGTTCGCCACAGGAACTTAGAGAGAGGCGAATTGCCTGCCAAAGTATTCTTCTGGAACAGTTGAATGTAATTCCTATTGAGGAATGGATGTTTCGTGTGAATACAATGCATGATCTTATTGCAAAGACTGCAGTACTAATATGTGAGGCGCAGATGAAAGAGGCGGGCTATGGCCCGCCTCCCTGTGCTTACTCCTTTATTGTGTTTGGTAGTTGTGGAAGGCAAGAAGCCACTCTGTGGAGCGATCAGGATAATGGTTTGATCGTTGAAGGTGAACCGGATGGGGTGAAGAATAGATACTTTGAATCTTTTGGAATGATGTTATCCGATCTGCTTGAAGAAGTAGGATATGAGAAATGTGCAGGAAAGGTAATGTGCTCCCAAGGGATGTGGAGGAGGACGTTAACGGAATGGAAGGAGCAGCTGAAGGAATGGAGAAACCAGTTGGAATGGGAGCCTATTCGGTATCTTATCATTTCTTCAGATATGCGCCATGTTGCGGGAAATAGGGAGTTATCAGCATTGTGGCAAGCGGCTTTCTATGAGGGTTTTATTGACAATGAGGAGTTGTCTGTGGCTGTTCTTCGCAATACAGTCCGCCATAAAGCGACTTTAAATCTTTTGGGGAAGGTGTTGACAGAGCGCTTTGGGGATTATGCAGGTGGATTCGACATTAAGTATGGAGTCTATATCCCGCTAGTGAACATTGTCAGACGCTTGTCGTTATTACATGGCATTAAAGCTAGCTCGACCTTAGCGCGAATTGAAGCGCTTGACCGGCTAAATGAGTATCAACATTTGAATGCTATTCGGCAAGCTTTCTTGTTGGCTATACGGATGCGAGTGAACACGCCTATTAGTGTGCAGGATGGATTGTTAGTCAGTAGTGATTATGTTACGGAGAGTGAACTGAAGAATAAGCAGCTGTTGTCTGAGCTGCGTGAAAGTCTGCTGCTGGTTAGACGCCTTCATCGGATGTTGCAGCGTCAGCTCCGTTCAGCGGAAAGGTGGCGAACATGAGGGAGCCGAACAAGAACGGAGGCTTTTGGAATAATCTGAGACAAGGCGGAATGCCTTCGGCATTTGCTTCAATGAAAGGTGGAGAAACGGCTCATCAAACTGCGCAGCAAATGGCCTATATCCGCTCACTTATGCGAGAGAAGCGTCGTCCTGAGGTGCTACGTACTCCGCTGTGTGAACTGGAGACGGTTATCTTTGATTTAGAGACAACTGGATTCTCCTATCAGCATGGGGATGAAATCATGTCGTTTGGTGCAATTAAGGTGGTTGGAGAGGAAATTAAGGAAGAGGAATGCTTTTATACCTTGGTGAATTGTCAGACAGCAATTCCGGATGATATTACAAGATTAACAGGAATAACGGAAGAAATGACGGGGTCTGCCCCCTCCTTAATAGATGGTCTTCATAATTTCATGTCTTTTGTGGGACAAAATGTGCTGGTAGCACATGCAAGCTCACACGATAAAGCTTTCCTTAATGCGGCGCTATGGAAAACTTCTAAAGTTCAGCTTACACACAGGGTGCTGGACACGATGATGCTTGCACGTTGGCTCGAGCCACAGCGAAGTAACTATTCGCTCGATGAACTGCTATTAGTTCATGAAATTCCAATTCAAGGCCGTCACCATGCGTTAGAAGATGCCAAAATGACAGCCCAGCTGTGGGTAGCTTACCTTCGGGAAATTTCGGAACGGGGCCAAGTAGATACCTTAGGTGATTTATATGCTTATTTAAGTAGAACGTGAAGCGGGGTATGAGATAGTTGAGGGAATGGTATTCCTTGTTCATTTAGCGACCGCTCAATATAAAATCCATTCAGCAATGGAGAACAATCATCTTCAGTTCTCGGAGAACCAATAAGGTAGACCTTAAATTCAGATCCTAGTGCTGCTAGTCCTATATAATCAGCGACCGAAGGGATAGGTTCTGAATTAGGATGGGAATGAAATAAACCGATGAGTGTCGGCTCATTATAAAGCACATGAATCCACTCTTCAGGGTGGGGAATAAATGTGTGCAGCGGGTCTGGCGCTACGTTGCGCATAGGTACGTAAGTATCGATGAGCATGCCACCCGCTGCGGCAGCACCCAGCAGGACTCCACATGCTTCATGTGGATAACTGGACAGCAGGTGCTTCCCCAGTGCTTGCTGTACGGAATATTTCAGTCTTATAGGCTGGACATTTCCCTGTAATGCTGCCATTTGTTCACCCCTCTCTCTTCATTAGGGTTTCGTCGCTGACGAAACTCTCTTTTTTATTATAATCCATATATTTTTCCATAAAAATTGGATGGTTTGAAATTTAACCTGATGAGGGTACAATAGTAGAAAACTATTCCAATTGCAAAGGAACAGAGCGCTATGAAACCAAGCAACAAATTAAATATAACCGTATTACTCTTAGTTGTGTGTATTGCAGGTTTTGCTGTATGGCATAATC
This sequence comes from Paenibacillus sp. VTT E-133291, assembly GCF_002264395.1. Lineage (GTDB taxonomy): Bacteria > Bacillota > Bacilli > Paenibacillales > Paenibacillaceae > Paenibacillus_AQ > Paenibacillus_AQ nitricinens. The sequence continues at coordinate 31,216 of NZ_NFVA01000012.1, read as the reverse complement.
GTGAGCCGAAGGCTGAAGCAGTTTTTGGACAACAAGATGAGTCGCCGATGAAAGTAGGACCTAAAGCTGGACTGCTCGCGCCTTCATTTTCACTCCAAGGTACGGATGGGACTACCTATGTAGTAGATGGGCCAAGAGAGAAAGCAGTCATTGTTAATTTCTGGGCATCTTGGTGTGATCCCTGCAAGCTGGAAGCTCCAGAGCTCAACGCCATGGCTACTAAGTATAAGGATGTTCTAGATATTTACGGTATTAATGTGAGTAGTCAAGATTATAAACCCAATGCAGAACGTTTTATCAAGAAATACGGTCTTGTGTTCCCGGTGATGTTTGATATGAAAGATGAGGTGTATAGCAAATATAACGGAGCTGTATTTCCTACCAACGTACTTATTGACAAGAATGGAGTGATCTCTGAGATCATTCTGGGCGTTCTTAGTCCGGAAGAGCTGGAGGAGAAAATTATCAAGCTTACCGAATCGTAAAATTGATTCACGCTATCAAAATCGCAAAGGTTAACAAAATGGTTGTGTTGTACAAGGGTTGATGGAGGCTAAAATAAAATAATCAGGGAAATTCTCCCTAAAATACAGAGATTCTTCGTCATCCAACTCATAATTAGGGAAAACATCCCTATAATTTAGTTGTTTTGGTTGAAAATAACGAAATCACCCTGACTTTTAGGGAGAAATTCCCTGTTTCTGTTCATTTAGAGCGAAAATCAGCTATTTTTAGGGAGTTTTTCCCTGATCGCTTTAACGCCCACCGTACATAATCTATGGCTTTAAGTCAGACGTCGTTATACAGCCTATTTGATAAAAAAAGAAGCCACCCCATACGTAGAATACTACTTTTGGGAAGCTTCTTTTTTGTCTTACAAAAGTCTATAAGGGATTAATTAATGATTGACCAGGCCTCTTGGCTCGTTGCTGGTCGTCTTCTCATTCTCCAACGAGAGCTCATTGAGAAGTGCGTAACGCATACTGTCCACAAGCGCTTCCCAGCTGGCTTCAATGACGTTACCGGAGACGCCAACCGTACTCCAAGTGTCTGTGAAGTTCTTGGATTCAATCAATACCCGTACTTTGGCAGCAGTCTGATCCTGTTCGTCTATAACACGGACTTTATAGTCGGACAGATGCATTTCCTTCAGTTGCGGGAAGTAGGTCTGCAGCGCTTTACGCAGCGCGTTGTCGAGTGCATTGACCGGACCGTTACCTTCAGCAGCGGTATAAAGGTTCTCATTGCCAACCTTCAGTTTAACGAAGGCTTCAGATACAACTGGATGCTCTGCGGTTTTTTCGACTAACATCTTGAAGGATTCAAAGGTAAAGGTTTCATTCATCTCGCCTGTAGCTTCCCGAAGCAATAGCTCCAGCGAGGCATCGGCACCTTCGAATTGATACCCCTGATGCTCCATCGTTTTGATCTTCTCGATCACCCGGCGAGCTTGCTCGCTGCTTGGATCCAAATTCAAACCCATATCTTGCGCCTTGGAGAGCACATTGCTCTGTCCAGCCAGTTCAGAGACCAGCACACGTTGTTTATTCCCGACAAGCTCAGGAGCAATGTGCTCATAGGTCCGTGAATCACGCATGATAGCGGAGACATGGATTCCACCTTTGTGTGCGAAAGCTGCATTTCCGACATAAGGTTGATTTACCGGCAGATTAACATTGGCAACTTCACTAATATAACGTGCTGTGTTCGTAAGCTGCGGTAAAGAATCATCAGGAATACAGTGGTATCCCATTTTAAGCTGAAGGGTAGGGATGATGGAACATAGGTTGGCATTGCCGCATCGTTCGCCGTAACCATTAATGGTACCTTGAACTTGCCGTGCTCCAGCACCGATGGCGCTAAGGGTATTAGCTACCGCCAGCTCACAGTCATTGTGAGTGTGAATTCCGAGGTTTGCTCCAGGTAGCTGCCCAGCCAGAGCGGTAACAATCTCATGAATTTCAAAAGGCAATGTTCCACCATTGGTGTCGCACATGACAAGCCAATCTGCTCCGGCTTCCCGGGCTTTGGACAGGACGGCTGCTGCATACTCAGGATTGTTCTTGTATCCGTCGAAGAAATGCTCGGCATCAAAAATCACTTCAAGGCCTTGGCGTTTCAAGTAGGATATGGAGTCGCCAATCATGGCGAGATTCTCCTCAAGCGTAGTCTGTAATGCAGTGTGTACATGAAAATCCCAAGATTTTCCGACGAGTGTAGCAGCAGGAACCCCTGCATCAATCATACGTTTTAAATTGTCATCGTTTTCGGCCAAGGAATTCTTCCGCCGAGTGCTGCCGAACGCTGTGATTTTGGCGTTCAGATGAAGCTCCTTGACTCTTTTGAAAAATTCAATGTCTTTATTGTTGCTTCCCGGGATGCCACCTTCAATATAGTGCACACCCAGATCATCGAGCTTCTTGGCAATCTTCAGCTTGTCGTCAGCCGACAGACTGATGCCTTCACCTTGGGTGCCGTCGCGTAATGTAGTATCGAAGATGGAGATGGACTTAGACATGAGTGTCCTCCTAAAAGTTTTGTAAGCTTCGTCTTCCGGATTCACTTCGTGCAAAACTCACATCGGAAGCATTGGCAAGGGAAATGAATTTATATATTATAGCATTTTTACGCGGGAATGTAACAAAGAACTTTACAGCCTCTTAAGTTGACCTAACCGCAGCGGAGAGGTATTCTAAATTGGACAATAGAGACCCTGAGGATAAGAAGGTAGATATTGTGCAGAATGTTGATCAGTATTATCCAACGAGTGGCAGGGTCATCCTGCATGTGGATATGAATGCTTTTTATTGCTCGGTACATGAGGCAGAGGATCCTGACCAATTCAGAGGTAAGGCTACTGCGGTTGCGGGTAGCGTTGAATTGCGGAAAGGGATTATTGTTACTTGTTCCTATGTCGCCCGCAGATTGGGGATCTCGACGGGTATGCAGGTTCAGAAGGCGCTTCGTATTTGTCCATCGCTTATCGTTATTAAGCCGGACTTCCATTTATACCGCAAATATTCTAATGCGTTTATGCAGATTGCTTATAGCTATACACCATTATTGGAGGCAGTGTCGATAGATGAATGTTACTTAGATATAACTGGCTCTCGACAATTCGGTACGCCTATGGAAATTGCGGAAACTATTCAGCGCCGTATAATGGAAGAATTGGGCTTGCCATGCTCCATTGGTATTGCTCCAAATAAGCTTCTGGCGAAGATGGCTTCGGATTTAAAAAAGCCAAATGGTATTTCGGTGCTGCGGCTGCGTGATGTACCTAAGATTTTATGGAACAAGCCATGTAATGAAATGTTCGGTATCGGTGGAAAAACGGCAGAGAAGCTCCGTAAGCTGGGAATTTACAGCATTGGTCAATTAGCGGCGTCTGATGAGAAAATGCTGGTTGAGAACTTTGGAGTTATGGGCTCATGGCTAAAGCGTGCAGGGAACGGCATCGATCATGGGATAGTAAATCCTGAGCGAGAACAAAGTAAGTCGATCGGACACACCACTACACTGCCTCGGGATGTTATTGGCCTCGCTGAGGTACGCCCCATTTTGCTGAATCTAAGTGATCAGGTAGCGCGGCGCTTGCGAAAGCAAGGGCTTGTGGCTTCAGGTGTGCAGCTTACCATTCGGACGCCGGATATGAAGACCATTACTCGTTCGCGTCAGCTTGAGGCACCTTCAGAGAGTGGAGAAGATATTTACAAGTCTGTCTGTGATCTTTATGTTCGACATTGGAATGGCGAGAAACCAGTCCGACTGCTTGGTGTGACCTTGCAAGGATTAATCGCAAAAGAGGATTCTGCCATTCAGCTGGATTTGTTCGATTACGAACAGCAGCCTAAGAAAGAGTCACTGACCAAGGCTATGGATATGCTTCGCAATAAATTTGGTGAAAATGCAGTTTTGACCGCTGGGATGTTAAGTGACACCCATTCTGCAAGACTCCGTAATCATAAGGAACGAGGCACCTCACTGCAAAAGGATAATCTGTTGTCTGTTGAGTCAGATAAAGATTGAAAAAACGTGTCGAAATTGATACTATAGAATGCGTCAGAAATGCAAACGTATTGAAAATCAATTGAAATTGTATTCTTTTTATATTAATATGAGAAAAATAAGACGCTGGTTCAACAGCGCAGCATTGCTTAACGGGAGGCAGAGAAAAAATGGCTAAGTACACTTGGGTCGAAAAAGACACTTGTATCGCTTGTGGTGCATGTGGCGCAACGGCTCCTGATATTTTTGATTACGATGATGAAGGTTTGGCAGAAGTTATTTACGAAAATGACAGAAACTGCGGTGTGACAGCGATTCCGGACGATTTGTTTGATGATCTCCAAGATTCCTGTGATGGTTGCCCAACCGACTCCATTAAAATTGCGGACGAACCTTTTAACAAAGAAGGTTAATTACTCGATAAAGAGTAACGTGCGACACCAGATAAAGACATCTTCTGCGAACATTTTGTTCGGCTAGGGATGTCTTTTTTGCTGTGTCTGACCGATATTAATAAAGTAGGAATTATAAACTCTCGGAGGTTCCGATGAAGAACTCACAGCACCTCAAAGCATATGTACAGATGCACCCAGATAACAAAATGGCATGGTACTTGCTGGGGAAGGAATACTATAAGAACGGTCAACATGGAAAAGCTAATTATTGCTTCAATCAGGCTGGTGAAGTGTATGAGGCTTTCGAGCATAGTAAGGTACCTGCTGAAATGCTGCGCGAATACGAAGATGGATTGCTGCAAGCGAGTCGCCAGCGTGAGCGCGGCCAACAAAGATTGAGATACATATCACTGGCGCTAATGCTTCTTATACTGTTAATGGTACCTTCAGCAGTGGCTCCGGGTATTGGTGTTACAGAAGAGCAAGAAGTCCTTCAAGACACGGCGGCTCCAGAAGTCAAAGATCTGTCAGATCCAAAAGACTCCGTCCAAGAGCCAGTTATTGAGGCGAAAAAAGTGATGTATACAGCGCAGGAAAATGCAACTGAGGCTTCGCAAGGGAAGTTAATGGCGAAAATGCTAATACGTAAAGAACCTTTTGAAGCTGCTGCGTTAGGGATGGAGCGAGAGGGAAAGTGGCTACTCTGGAAAGAAAAGCTTCCGCTAAATTTCACACTGCAAAAGAATGGAAAGGGCCGGATGGTATATCAGTCTTACGATCCTAAGGTATGTGCATGTGAGCCGCCAGAGCAAGGGCAACTCGCCAAGGATGGAGCAGAATGGCAGGGTGAACAAGAGGAGCTTGCCACACTATGGAGTGCAATCCGGGCTTATCAAGATGCTAAAGGGAAGCTTCCAGATACATTAGCGGATTTGACGGGATCTTTTCCTGAGAACTGGATAGGTGGGACGACAACCGTCATGAAGCGGGAATTCAGCCCTCTTAAAGCGGTGGCTAAGAACAAGATGGCACCGGGAACAGAAGACATAGCGCAGCCTTCAAGCTCATCTAACGATGGTGTGAGGATTATACCGACAGCATTAAGTGTGAGTGGAAGTGTTGCGAGTGACGTTCCTTTTTTTGATCAGCCGCTAAGGGTCGTTGTAGATAAACAAAATCACCGATTGGCGGTAGTCAGCGGTTCTATTATTCTACGAAATTATGAGGTAGGACTTGGCGGAGATAAGACACCAGAGGGCAATTTCGTGATTACAGATAAAGTAGTCAATCCAAATGGCCGAGATGATGGGGATTTCGGTAGCAGAGGGCTTCAGCTTTCAGACAGTAATTATGCTATTCATGGCACGAATGAGCCTGACAGTGTGGGTAAGGATGAATCCCTTGGATGTATTCGAATGGGCAGAGGAGATGTGGAGGAGCTCTTCGCGCTGATTCCTAAAGGTACAACAGTAGTGATTAGTAAAGGGGTTCTGCCTGAAAAGCAGCTTGTGCCGGCTAAACGCTTCAGCTCTACTGCTAAGCATGATCAGACCAACCCCCATAAAGTATACCACTGGCTGAATTAGTTTCCTGCAACGATAAACAGAACGATGATTAGAAGAATTAGTAAAGTTAAACTGACGCCGATCCACATTAGCGCTTTACGGTTAACTTCTTCTTTCTTTTGCTGCAAAGTTGGTGGTTTACGTTTAGTAGACATACTGGGCATACCTTCTTTCTCTCTTAATCGCTGATTACACCTATATTGTAATGCGTTTACAAGAAAATTACTATACTCTGCGTTATGTACGCAACATACTCGCACTGTAAAATACTTTTCTTTTGTTCAAGAAAAGGCTAAAATTAAGAAGAAACCTACAGAAACGGGTAGACACGTGGATTAGTGAAGTACCCCTTAAGGAGCGAGAACGGTGTTGTATCGTAATTTTGGTAAACCAATTTTTTTCAAGATTGATCCCGAGAAGGCTCACCATCTCGTCATAGGTGGATTGGATAAATCGTCATCCGTGCCAGGTGGAAGCGCGGCGCTACGTTTAATGTACGGAGTTCCTGAAACGGCGGATTTAGCGGTTGATCTGTTTGGCACGCATTTCCCGACGCCAGTTGGTCTTGCTGCAGGTTTAGATAAAAATGCCGATGCGGTAGTCGGATTCTCTTCGATCGGGTTTGGATTTATGGAAGTGGGCACGGTTACCCCTAAGGGTCAACCGGGTAATGATAGCCCTCGATTGTTCCGTCTTCCTTCGGATGAAGCGCTGATTAATCGAATGGGCTTCAATAATGAAGGGGCTGATGCTATGGCACAGCGTCTGAAGAAATTAAAGAATCGGAGAATTCCTATAGCAGTTAATATTGGCCGGAATAAGATAACTAGTAATGAAGCGGCTCATGAAGACTATCGTCAGTGCATCCGTACGCTTTATCCGTACGGTGATTTTTTTGTGGTCAATATCAGCTCGCCGAATACACCTGGTCTTCGCAATCTCCAGCATGGCAGTGAATTATCGTTCCTGCTGGCGCAAGTGAAGGAAGAAATGGAGATTCAGCGTAAAGCGACCGGGATTACCAAAAGCTTGTTGGTTAAAATAGCACCAGACGTAAGTGATGGAGAGCTGGAGTATATGGTTCAGACGCTGACAGAAGCTGGTATGGATGGTATTATTGCTACGAATACTACATTGAACCGTGATGGACTTAGTCATGAAAAGGCTAATGAGACGGGGGGCTTAAGCGGCAAACCGCTGCGGGACCGCTCAACGGAGATCATTCGCAGTATTTATAGCCAGACGGAAGGGAAGATGCCGATCATAGGATCAGGCGGCATTTTCACCAGTCAGGATGCGTATGACAAGATAAGAGCAGGTGCGAGTCTGGTCGAAATTTATACAGCTCTCATCTACGAAGGACCGGAGGTTAACCGCAAATTGCATGCCGGATTACGGCAGCTATTACGGCGGGATGGATTCAGTCATATCTCTGAAGCAGTGGGTGCTGATCATCACTGAAGGAGACGAAAGGACAGGAGGACGAAGGCGATGGACGGCAGGGACTGGGGAACTTTTTTGCTTCCATATGAACAGACTGTGGAAGAATTGAAAGTTAAATTCAAAACAATGCGTTCGGAGTTGAAGAAAAGAGAGGAATACACGCCGATAGAATTCGTAACAGGGCGTGTAAAGCGGCTGTCAAGCATTCTGGAAAAGGCGAAACGGCTGAATGTGAAGATGGAAGATCTGGAGACGGGGATTGAAGACATTGCAGGAATTCGGATCATGTGCCAATTCGTGGAGGATATCCGCAGAGTGGCCGAATATATCCGGGCCCGTAAGGACCTTGAAGTACTCTATGAGAAGGATTACATCACTAATTATAAAGAAAGCGGCTACCGCAGCTTCCATATGATTATTAAATATCCTGTGCAAACAGCGCTTGGCCAGAAAATTGTGCTCGCGGAGATCCAAATTCGTACGCTAGCTATGAATTTCTGGGCTACCATAGAGCATTCCCTGAACTATAAATATCGTGAGAGTCTGCCCGATGAAATGCGTGTTCGACTAAAGACGGCAGCCGAAGCAGCATCGATCCTCGACAGTGAAATGTCCAGTATTCGGGAAGAGATTCTGGAAGCACAGAAGACATTTGAGGAAAACTCGAATATGACCACTCAGATTCTCAAGGCTATTCATCAATTGTATTTCTATCACTTGGTGAATGAGGCTATAGATACGCAGGCTCGCTTTAACGAAATATGGCAGGTTCAGGATATGGAAGCGATGAAGGAACTTCTAGATCATGTGCGGGGACTTCTTTCCGCAGCTAAAAAGGATAGTTTGCCGGATGGCTTATGAACCATTGTACTTGGAATACCTAGTGTACTTTAATCGTGACAGGGATTATTTCGAATGTCACGAGGTACTCGAAGAACTGTGGCTTGCCCAGGAACGAGATCCTTTGTACAAAGCACTTCTCCAAGTAGCGGTAGGGTTATACCATTTTCGCAATCAGAATGTGCGCGGTGCAGCTATTATGCTGAGTGGTGCTTCTGCCAAACTGGAAGAATATCCAGCAGCGACACTCGGGATTAATCTGGCGAAACTCGTGGAGGAAGTGAAAGATTATGTTCGGCGCTTAGCATCATATGATGAGCGGCCATTTTCTTATTACGATCTAACCATAGAGATTATTGATCCAAGTCTAGCGGACCAAGTGGAGAATGCAGCTGTAGCTATCACACCAAATAACCCTCAACGACGTGGTCCTCAGAGACCGACATCCTTTCATCGTAAGTAAAAGATCCTCTATATATGAGTATTGTATAAGGGACACCCGTAAGGGTGTTCCTTGAATCTTTAAACACCTAAATTTTTGCAATACTATCAGGAGGACGGCATCATGGCGGCACAATTGCCCAGTTCTTTCAGCGAGCGTATGATGGCCATGCTGGGAACAGATTATAATCAATTTGCGGATTCTTATAAGGAAACCCCATACGGAGGCGTCCGTGTTAACACCTTGAAGATTTCCGTGGAGAGCTTAAAGGCTCTTTCTACTTTAGGACTGGAACCCATTCCTTGGTGTCCGACAGGATTTTATACAGAGAACGGGGCTAGACCTGGTAAACATCCTCACTACCACGCAGGTTTGTATTACATTCAAGAGCCGAGTGCGATGGCACCTGTGGAATTGCTTAATATTGAACCAGGTGATCGTGTACTTGATTTATGTGCCGCTCCTGGAGGTAAATCTACGCAGATTTCTGCCAAGCTGTTAGGTGAAGGATTCCTGGTTAGTAATGACCTTCATCCAGAACGGACTAAAGCCCTAGCCAAAAATCTGGAGCTTTACGGGGTTCGTAATGGTATTGTACTGAACGAAAGTCCAGATCATATCGCGGCTGCATTCCCGCTTTTTTTTGACAAGATCTTGATTGATGCTCCTTGCTCTGGTGAAGGGATGTTCCGTAAAGATGAAGACATGGTGAAGCAGTGGGATTCAGGTACACCTGCCAAATATGCTTCCATGCAGCGGGATATTTTACGTTCTGCTGCAACAGCATTGGCACCGGGAGGTACCCTTGTCTATTCCACCTGTACGTTTGCCACAGAAGAAAATGAAGAAATTATAGCGGAGTTTATTTCTGAACATCCACAATTCTCAGTGGTAACGGTAGGAGGTACAGGCTCATTCGCTCCTGGCTTTGGAGCACTCTCAGGTACAGCTAGACTGTGGCCGCATAAGGTGAAAGGCGAAGGACATTTCATGGCTGTACTGCAACATGGAGGAACGAAGCTTTCAATGGAGGAACGTGATCACTTAGAGGTCAAGTTTAAGGAATCTGCAAGAACTACTACTCCAAAAGGTGTAGCACATGTTAAATCATCCAATAAATCAGAAGGAAGACGGGGGAAAGAAGGGAGACCTTCTCACAAACCTACTGGGGGAGCTGACAGTGGTCGGCAAGGCTCTGTTGAGGAGCAAGCTTTGGCTCTGTATGGGAATTTTGTACGAGATCAGCTTGGGTGGGAACCTAAAGGATATCCGGTTCTGTTCGGTGACCATCTGTACATTTCTCCACTTCCTAAGGAAAGACTAAATGGATTAAAGACGATTCGTCCAGGATGGTATGTAGGACAAATCCGTAACGGAAGATTTATCCCGGGACATCCGATGGCTACAGCTTTGCATCCGGAAGAAAGCTGCCGAAGTGTCTCACTCTCCAGTACGAATCATGAAGCTATTTCCTATCTTAAAGGAGAGACGTTGTCGATTTCTCAAGAACGTCTCTCTATTAGAATAGGAAGTGCCCAAAAGGGATATGTTCTGGTCTGCATTGATGGCTACAGCGCAGGCTGGGGTAAGTGGCAGGATGGCATACTCAAGAACGAATATCCCGCAGGCTGGAGGTGGATGTAACAATGAGCCAATCAGGTAAGCCCGCCAAAAAACAACGATTAGATAAAGTGTTGTCCCATATTGGAGTGGGGTCGCGCAGTGATATCCGTAAACAAGCTAAACAAGGCTTAATATTGGTGAACGGGACAGTGGTAAAAGATAGTGGGTTTCATGTGGATCCTTATGCCGATAAAATAGAGGTAGGGGGAGAGGTTGTTACCTACCGTGAATTCGTATATCTTATGATGAACAAACCCCCGGGTGTCCTGTCAGCTACGGAGGACAAGCGGGATCGGACAGTTTTGGATCTATTAAAGCACGAATATGCACAGTTTGAGCCGTTTCCAGTAGGAAGGCTAGATAAGGATACTGTAGGACTGCTGCTGATCACTAATGATGGGAAGCTTGCCCATGAATTGCTGTCGCCACGTAAGCATGTCCCGAAAACGTACGAGGCAACCATCGAGGGCGATGTAGACGCGGATGATGTCGCGGCTTTTGCAGCAGGGGTGGAGCTAGAAGATGGCTACGTTACTTTACCTGCACACTTAACCATTCTTGGTAGAGAGCGTGGCGGCAAAGTGATTTCTCATATTTCACTTATCATCACTGAGGGGAAATTTCATCAGGTGAAGCGTATGTTTCAGGCGGTTGGCAAAAAAGTCACTTTTCTGAAACGTGTATCTATGGGAGAATTGAAGCTGGATGAAAGTCTGCCGCTGGGAGCTTGTCGGGAACTGACGTTAGAGGAACTGGCACTCTTAGGTACAGAATCATCTCAAGGATAATATAGAAAAAGAAAGACAAGGATGGTGGAGTATGAGATACAAACTGATTGCACTAGATGTGGACGGTACGCTATTAAATGATGATCACCACTTAAGCTCTGAGAATAAGGAAGCTATTGCTGAGGTTACACGTCTTGGCGGTCAAATCGTATTGTGTACGGGACGCAGTCCACAGAACTCGATTCCTTTCATGGAGGAAATGGGGCTGACCGGTTACGTGCTTGGTCACAATGGAGCAGCGACGGTACGAGTGGAAGATCGAGAAGTGCTGCATCAATATGGTATGGATGCACGTGGTCTTGACCCCTATATTGACTATTGCCGTAAGCACAATATTCATTATGATGTGAATACTGCTTTTGATATGTATGTTGATAATGTAGAGAATCTGACTAAAGAAGCTAATTATATGTATGAGCACTTCCGCATTGTGCCAGCGACGCTACCAGCCTGGGAAGATTTCCGTGAACCGGTTGTTAAGTTTACTGTATTTACACAGCCAGAAATCCTTGACGAAGCTGAACGTGAATGGCGTACTTGGGCTCCTGAGTACAATATTTTGCGGAGTGGTGAATTTTTCGTTGATTTGATGCATCCCGAATCTTCTAAGGGCAACGCATTAAGAAATCTCGCTGTGAAGCTGGGAATTCCGCAAGAAGAAGTCCTCTCTATCGGTAATTATTTTAATGATATTTCTATGCTTACTTATGCGGGGATGGGCGTGGCGATGGATAATTCTCCTATAGAGGTAAAAGCGGCAGCGAATGCTGTTACGGGTTCGAACAACGAGCATGGTGTGCGTGATGCACTGGTTAAATACTGTTTATCCTAAGTTCTTTTGAATTTGAAGAATAAGTTTAGATGCAAAGCATAAAGCGGGCTTAAATCCGTTTTATGCTTTTTTGTTATTGAAAAAGTCGGTTGTTCCACTACTCTTTGATTTGCAAATTTCATTTTCTCCTTCAATCTCTAATCATATTTGATATAATTGATAGATATTAATTCCAATATTTAGTTGATATGTAATTAGTAACATGATGGGATACGGACTCCGATAAGTTGTTAGCTTTTACTGATATGAATACGAAGGAGGGAAAGGATGAGGCGTACTTCTTATTATGTGTTATTAATTTTGATTATTCTAATAAGTGGATGTAGCGGTGGTAATCCAGATAGAAATTTAACAATGAATTATGATTTCGCTGAACCGTTTAGATTTCCATTTGAAGTGAATGAAGTTCGTACGGAAGTAGAAATGGATGATCCATATGCACTCCAACAATATGTATTTCATTATAAAAATAAGCAGACTACACAGGAAATAAAGTTAATTCTTAGTAAGGTTTTTGATGATCCAGAGAATATATCAGAGGTAGGTAAGTCACCTTTTACACTAAAAAATGGTAAGCAAGCCTATTACGAGGAGGATGAGAATAGTCAATCCATTTGGTGGGAAAGTAAAGATGGTTTCTTGGCCCGCTTTGTTTATTATATCAACGGGTATCTTGATCCGTTAGGTGATTACAAATTGAATGATTCTGATTTAATAGACTTAGCTAATCAGGTTCAGTAATTTTATGAATGCACATCCGTCTAGGATTAAGCTATTGGAACCCATAGTAAAGCTTAAAGGGGTGAAATGTTATTCGAAGTTCTTTAATACATGTACTCCCGTTAATTCTCCTTATATTTCTGTTGGGATGTAATAATGACGGATATATGCTAAAAGGGGAAAGTGAAAGTTGGAAAGGTGACTATAGAGTTAGTGTTACAGGAAATAGCAGGAGTGGAAAATATACCTTTAACTATCAGAAAGATGATTGGAAAGATGTTGGTAAATACACTGTAACCGTCGGTAAGAACGAGCTCATTTTAGAAGAAGATGGTTTGTTAAACCGCTCAATAATAATCACGGATGATCAAATTAGTTCAATTCACGATCAAGAAAGTACTAAAGATGTAAGCATTGAATGGGACGGGAAAAAAGAAAAAATTGAATTAAGCAGGTAGGCGTAACATACGCCATTACTATCCCCAGGCACCATAGGATGTTTTATGGATCATAAGGCTTAGCTGATGGAGAGACTGTTCAACCCAAAAGCGTAACATGGAAATTATTCGTTAATACTAAGGTAGAACAGCGTTTTCAGCTCGATTCATGGCAGCAGCCAACTGGAAGCGAGGCCGTATAGAATATTTAAATATAAAGTTGACCTTCCAGTTTGGTGGCTTTTGTTGTAAGAATAGTAGTGTAAGGGTATTATTGGTAAGGTGCATATTTACATTTTTGAGAATTGATATTGCAATTCGTAGAATGATAGGGGGAGTGCGAATCATGTTATCATCCACAGAGCTAAGCAAGCTGAATGAGGCGAATTACAGGGAGGACCGTTTAGAGGCACTTAATCATTTTTATGAGGATCTCTGTGATCAGAAAGTGGCTGATGGTTATATTTATTCTCTTAGTCGTTATGGAAAAATATTTGTTAATGGAGCGGGGGGACGCTTCAGTTACGAAGAAGATAGCACCCAAGGAATGAAAACGGATACAATCTTTCGGATCGCTTCAATTACTAAGCTCTTTACGGCAACAGCGATCTGGCAGCTAGCAGATGACGGTAAGATTTTCATGGGGCAGCCAGTTAGTTCTATTCTTCCTGAGTTTGATGCCGATCCTTTTAAGCCGATTACGATTGCTCATTTACTGACGCATACCTCCGGCATCGCACCTGATCATGGCACTATAAGTGATACCTACTATAAAAGTGCATGGTGGTATATTTATGAATCAGAGCTCGGAAAAGAAAACTGGATAAAAGCCGGACTTTCTTATGGTATTCGTTTTCCGGTAGGCACGCAATGGATGTATTCCTCGTTCGGATACGTGGTTCTTGGTGCAATTATCGAGAAAATAACAGGTGTGTTTGCAGAAGATTACATAATGGACAACATTGTAAAACCGTTAGGCATGACAGATACTTTCTTTGATATACCGCCTGAGAAAGCTGGTAGGATCGCCATTCGTTCGGAAGAGGCTAAGGAATATCTTCAGAAACTTCAAGCAGGCGATCTAACCGATGAAGAAAGAAAGTCTGATGAGGAAATCAAGACTCCCGGGACTGGTGGGGGACTGTATTCAACCGTTAATGATCTACAAAAGTTCGGAATCATGCTGCTTAACCAAGGGGAATACGAAGGTGGTCATATCTTAAGCCGGATGGCTGTTCAGAAAATGACCAAGCGGTTTAATTCTGAGAAGCTTCCAAATTACGCATGGGGAGATGGAGGAGCAGATAGACCCTACGGTCTTGGGCCAGACCTTCGATATAATGAAAGTACATCTTATTCTGAAGGCACTTTTTTTCACGAAGGATGGGGGTCTTGTTCTTTGGTCGTTGATCCGGTAGAAAAGCTGATTGCCGTTTGGTATATCCCTTTTCATAAAAATATATGGGACGGTAGAGGGATTTTCGGCTCAAACAATGTGATCTGGTCCGGACTCGAATAAGAAAAAGATTATATGTTGTGAGATATCAAAGATAGGCAGGATGTGACTTATGTTTGAGAAGATAAAGCACCGCTTTCACGTTATGAGAGCGGTTGCTTTTGTTACTTATAAGGAATGGAGTGCGTACAGAACGCATTCGATGGTTTCTATTTTTGTAGGCCCGGTATATTTTCTAGTGCAGTATTATATATGGAGCGCTGTTTATAGCGGAGAATCCTCTATTAATGGGATGTCGCTCTCTCAGATGCTCTCTTATTTTTGCGCCACGATGTTGATCAACTACTTGACCATGGATTTTGCCGATTGGAACTTACAAATGCTCATTCGCACCGGGAAGTTCATTACGTTCTCTTTAAGACCAATGAATCATATGTTCTATGCATTGTCTCAGAAGGCAGGGCATAGGGTACTTGGGCTTCTATTTGAATTTATACCCTGCTTTATGATCTTCTTCTTTATTTTTCATATTGATGTTATACCCGCAAATTTACTATACGCAATTCTTTCTATAGCGATGGCGTTCATGATGAATTTTTTCATTCATTATAGTATTGGAATGGTCGCCTTTTGGATGGTGCAATCCTCCAGTATTCGTAACTTTTTCAGTCTTTGTGAGGGGATATTCTCAGGATCACTGATTCCATTAGTCTTTTTCCCAAAATCCTTACAGATGGCTTCCTTTTTCTTACCGTTTCAATATACGACCTTTCTGCCTGCAATGGTCTATACAGGTAGCTATACTTTAGCTGATATAACCTTACCTATTCCTCAAGTTTTGTTGTTACAGTTCATAGCTGTTATTATTGCCGGAATAGTCTGCCGGGTGCTGTATGCGGTATCGCTTAAGCATTTTACGGGGGTGGGCGCATGAAACGTATGTATCTAATCTACAAAACTTGTATGAAGGCGAATATTGCTTCTGCGATCACCTATCGTGTTAATTTTATTCTTAATAGTTTGATCATGCTCATAGGGAATGGGTTGTTTCCCTTAGTAACGGTGTTCATCTATAATTCGAATGCTTCATTTGAAGGATGGACCTTTAAAGAGGCACTATTAATTCAATCTGTGTTTATTCTGTCTACGGCTTGTGCCGGGATTTTTTTTAACGGAATTATGTGGAATACGATGTCCCATGTAGTCGAGGGTACGCTGGAAGTGGTATTAATTAAACCGACCTCGAGCTTATTTTTACTGTTGGCTAGATCTTTTGAATTCGAAAGTATCGGGCTTTTGGGTGGTGGGGTAATTATGTTCGCGTACGCTCTTAGTGGAATCGAAGGGGTGACTTTCAGCTCTTGGTTATTATTCCTGTTGTTGTTTGGAGCTGGGCTGCTGGTCATGTTCGGCGTGGCGCTTATCGTTGCAGCGATTTCCTTCAAATGGGTGGCGAATTCCCGCTTGCCGGAGATGTTTGAAAGTATTAAGTCTTTTGGGCGGTATCCAGGGACGATTTTCCCTAAAGCAGTCGTAGCAGTAAGTTCTTTTCTATTTCCGGTTTCCATGATTGCTTACTTTCCAGCATCTACTCTGATTGGACGATGGGATGCCTATTTTTTTATAGCGATTATCCCTTGTGTGTTATTTGCTGCCTTCGGAATTTGGCTCTATACGTACATGCTTCGTAGTTACAAAAGTGCCGGAGGATGAATTTGTATGAAGGAGAATTACATTGGATATTATTACCGTCAAAAACTTAACTAAGCAATATGAAACCTATCACCGTGGACAAGATGCAAAAAGCGTATTTAAAAGTCTGTTTCACCGTGAAAAATCGATAATTACCTCTGTAGAGGATCTTTCGTTCAGTGTTGGAAAAGGAGAGATCATTGGCATTCTAGGTCCAAACGGTGCGGGGAAATCAACGACGATTAAAATGCTGACAGGCGTTCTCTATCCCACATCGGGAGAAATAAATGTTCTTGGGTACAACCCTCATAAGCAGAAAAATCAATATGTAAAACAAATCGGGGTATTGTTCGGACAGAAATCGCAGTTAATTTGGGACATTCCTCCTTTGGATAGCTTTTATATGAACAAGGAAATATATGATATTCCCATGAATGATTTTCGTACAAGACTAGACCGGTTTGTAAGTATGTTCGAAATTGGCGATATTATCACTAAACCTACGCGAACCCTCTCTCTGGGGGAACGAATGAAATGTGAGTTTATTATGGCCATGCTTCATTCTCCGCCAGTGGTTTTTTTGGATGAGCCAACGATCGGGCTGGATGTTATAGCTAAACAAAGAATCAGAGAATTCATTAAGCAAATGAATCAGGAAGGCACCACATTTATTCTAACGACACATGATTTGGAAGACGTTGAGCGTTTGGTGCAAAGAGTACTAATTATTCATCAAGGTAAAAAAGTTTATGACGATAAGTTCTCCGAACTTCGACTTCATCTGGGCGCTAAAAAAGTGGTCAGGCTTTCTGCAGCTACAACGATTGGAGATATTGACCTGCCTGGGACTCTGATATCGGATAGAATATCGGATTACGAAGTGGAATTAGAAATCGATACCGAGCAGTGTAAAATGGGTGAGTTTCTTCATATTCTTAGCGAAAAGGTAGAGATTCTTGATATATCCATTAAGGAAATCCCGATTGAAAAGATTATTAGCTCTATTTATGAGATAGACAATGACAGTCTCAAGACTGAGTACGGATCATCTGCAGATTAAGTTCAAGCATGGACCATAACTTTTCGGTGATCTCTTTTGCAGAACAAGGATTGTTATGAGTAAACCACCATTCAATTACGCCGACAGTCGCCGAACTCAAAAATTGCACGGATATATCCTTACTTAACTCATCTAGGTTTAAATTGTTTTCTAAGAATTGTAATTTGATCTGATTATTTATCATATCTTGTAATTGGTTTCTAAAGGAGAGCAGCGTTTTGTTTCTTAATAAAGTCTTATAAAAGAGAGCATTCTCCTCCAATTGTTCCAGCGTGCGGAGTAATGATGACTTAGAGGGATTAGGTTCGGTTTCATCCTCCACTGCGGAGCAGCTTTCGATTAGTTGTTGGAGCTGAGCCGCCAGGCATTTATCCATCAGATCGTATTTATCCGCATAATGGGAATAAATCGTTCCGCGGTTTACATCAGCGCGCTCTGCGATTTCGTTAATTGTTATTTTTTCAAAATCTTTTTCAGCCATCAGTTGAATGAATGCATTCATGATGGCTGTTTGGTTTTTTTTAATTCTTCTATCCATGGTAATACTCCCTTTTTATTAAACAATATGTTGTGATCTGTTGAAAAACCAACAAAACCGATAAATCTAGCGATTGATACATACTGGAGATGTGCTAATCTGATTTTATCGAACAGTTGATTGTAAATCAACAAATGTCTAAAAAGGGATAGAGGGGTTACTATTATGAGAGTATTAGTTTTTGGAGCGGGAGTTTTAGGCAGCTATCTTGCGCATGTCCTAGTGCGTGGGGGAAACGATGTTACGGTGCTTGCCAGAGGGAAGCGTGCGGAACAATTGACGAAAGACGGACTTGTACTTCGTCATTATTTTCAATATAAAAACACTGTTGATGCTGTAAAAGTCATCTCTGAGCTTCAAACGGATGATCGCTATGATCTAATTTTTGTTGTTATGAAATACAATGATTTTCCAGCCGTCTTACCTACTTTAGCTAATAATCAGAGTCTGAATATAATTCTTGTGGGGAATAATGGCGATGCCCATGGGATGCAACAAGATTTACAGGAAATGAGCAATGTGAGGAAAAATATAGTCTTCGGATTTCAGCTTAGTGCAGGAATTCGTGAAGCTAGCGGTCGCGTTATCAAAATACACGCAGGAGGGCAAATGGTACTTGGCAGTCTAGACGGTGAGATTCCAATAAAGCCTTTACTGGAAAATGCGTTTAACAATGTTAAGTATAAGCTAACTTATCATGAGGATATGGATGCTTGGCTTAAAAGCCATATCGTGCCGATCGTGGCATTAAACTCTCTTAGTTATCTTCATGACGGGGATTTGAAAAAAGTATCCAAGGACAAAAAGTTATTAAAACAAGCTATTTCAGTCATGGATGAGGGATTTCAGATCATGGAGGCATTAGGGTATACGATCACGCCTGCAGGTCAAGTTAACGTTATTCGAAAACATAAACAGGCTGTATACTATGGCCTAAAAATCATTCATAAATTACCGTTTATGAAATTAGTAGATGGTTCTTTCAGCGAAATTGTTGCGATGTTTGATTCGTTCGATATTTTGAAGCAACAAGCAAAGGTTGCGACGCCCCATTGGGATCAACTTCAAAAACAAGCGATCTCGAAGTATAATGGATAGTCTATACGAATTGGCAGTAGGAATAAATACTCAGCTTAAAGGGCTACCGATGAGACGGTGGCTTTTTTAGCTGGGAGGATAGAAATGTTTAGCAAAAATGGAGGATTAATAAAGTGTGTTATGGAAATGTATAACAATCTTTGATCTGGAGGTATACATTCAATGGCTATATATTTTATGAGGCATGGAATAGATGATGAGGGCTTTCGTGGGGGGTGGAGTCAACGCGGACTTGTAGTAGAGGGGTATAGACAAGCCGAACGGCTTGGTTGTTATCTTAAGGAGAATCAATCTAACTTTAACATCACTCGTATCCTTAGCAGTGATTTGCAACGTGCGTTAGATACAGCAAATGAGATAGCCAGAGCGCTTAGCTTGCCTGTTGAAAGCAGTTCAAATTGGAGAGAAACAAACAATGGTGTAATCGCTGGAATGCCCCATGAAATCGCAAATGAACGATACCCGGGTCTTTATTTCTCGGCTTTAAGAATGGATGAAAGATTTCCAGGAGGAGAAAGTCCTCAGGAGTTTTTTACGCGAATAAGTTCAAGTCTCTCAAATTTATGTATTGAACTGGAGAGTACTGATCCAAATGAAAATGTAATTGTGGTCACTCATGGTGGCGTAATCAATGTTATATACCATATTTTAAAAGGGCTAACATGGACGAATAAGAATGCCCATTTCCCGACTTCATATACTAGTATTCATAAAATAGAGTATCAAGTAGATAAGTGGTTAGTTACAGCTGAAAATCTTACGGAACATATATCAAGTGATCAGGCTGCTGGTATGGGCAATTGATAGGGAGGTACAGATATGGGATTATTGAATACGCTGATCGATCAAGCTAAGAACCCGAGAGGGTTTGTGGGGAATATCATGATCAAGATCATGAACCAGGCGCATACTAGCATAACAGCGTGGGGGCTTAAAAAAATTTCAGATTATAAACAACGCACCTATTCTGGACATAGGCTGTGGTGGCGGTCAAACTATACATATGCTTTCAAACCAAAATAAACATCAGGAAATCTACGGAATAGATTATTCACAACAAGCTGTGGAGACATCCATTCAAAAAAACAATAAGGCTGTAGCTGCGGGTAGGGTAAAGATTAGTCGGGGAGACGTATCAGCGTTACCATTCAACGATGGATTTTTCGGGACGATTACGGCTATTCAAACGCATTATTTCTGGCCCGATCTTGAACATGATATAAGTGAAGTGTTTAGGGTGCTGAAGGCAGGCGGAACGTTTGTTATGATTTCCGAAATCTATAAAATCAATTATCACATGAAAAAATATACAAAAAATGATGAGATCGATCAGTTATTTCGGCAATCCGGCTTTCAAACGGTGAATATTCACGAGAACAATAAATGGAGATGCTATATCGGAAAGAAATAAAGCGGCCGCACCGCCCTAAAAAGGACGACACAGCCGCTTTAATTTCACCGTCTATTTAGTCGGGTTGGTATTAAACGAACAACGAACGGGAGATGATTACAAGCAAGATAAAAAGTACCAAGATCGCACCAGTCGAAGTGAAGCCTCCTCCAAATTCACCCATGATATATTCCTCCTTAACGTATGACTTATTCTCATTGCTGCAGCGGGTGTCGCAGCTTTCTGAGATAATGACATCATATGCCAAAGTGGACTAGATGAACTGGTCAATGGCCTATTGCTCGTCAATATGGGCTTTTAAGATGCGGAGTCCTTTAGGAAGATGATTCTTAAGTTGGCCTGCACTCGCTTTGCCCCAACTAATTGGCAAACCATCTAAAGTTACAAGTGTCCAACCATGTAATTCCACGGGCACAGGTAAGCTTTCGCCCCGGAGCCAAGCATGAATTTCCAGCCCCCCACTACTGAGATCAAAACTACGAGTTACTTGTGTGTGTTGAATCGCCATTGCAAGGGCGTGAGCAGGCTCAATCCGATTTTTCTTCAAATGGGCAATATGTAGCCCGGCTCGTGGAATACGCAAACCATCCAGCAGCCCCGTATGGAGGTTGCCTTTAAAGGATTCAGGCAGCAAATAAAGGGATTCTCCGAACAGCAGAGGGACGCCTTGATATGAGAAACCAGGCAGTTCTACCGCTGCCCAGTCTTGGAATAACTGATACGCATCGCGAATGGAAGAATTAATTTTTAGGTTGCTTTTGCCTCGACGTTTATTGGTGCTGCGTTTGGCATCATCATTAACGTCGTTTTCGATGACACTTTGTTTACGTAGGAGTGCAACAAAGTGGCCTTCGCCTTTTTCTAAATGTGGCCAAAGGCGCTTGTGGGCAAGAAGTTCCATATCGGGGTATCGATCCGTCATTCGGGAAATGGTCTCTTCATTCTCTTGGCGGTTAAAGGTACAAGTAGAGTAGGCTAGAGTCCCCCCAGGCTTAAGCATCAGGTAGGCGTCTTGCAGAATGTCCCATTGTCTCGCTGCACACATAACCACATGATCCGGAGACCACTCTTGAACGGCTTTTGGGTCTTTTCGGAACATGCCTTCTCCTGAGCAAGGTGCGTCTAACATAATTCGATCAAAAACTTGCGGGAAGCGCGAAGACAGCTGTTCTGGCGTTGCACAGGTTACGAGGGTATTCATTATGCCTAAACGTTCTACGTTCTCTGCAAGGATTTTTGCGCGCTCTGGATGAATTTCATTAGAGATTAAGAGGCCTTGTCCTTGCATTAAACCAGCGATATGCGTAGTTTTACCGCCAGGGGCTGCTGCAAGGTCGAGAACGGTTTCACCGGGTTTAGGTGCCAGCATTTCAGCTGCGGACATTGCGGAAGGCTCCTGAATATAATATAGTCCAGCAGCATGGTAAGGGTGTCGACCTGGGCGAGCGGGTGCTTCATAATAATAACCATCAGGGCACCATGGGATAGGTTTTAAATCAAATTGTGAGACTGTGCGCTCTACTGCAACTTGACCTGCATCAGAGATACTTTTCAGTGGATTAAAACGAAGTCCCTGCGTTCGTGGTGCTGAATAACTTTCTAGAAAAGCATTTGCCTCTTCCCCCAGCATTTCTTGTATATATGCGGTGTAAGAGGCAGGCAGCTGTTCTTCCTTCATAGTTCATTCTCCTTTTTCTTAGTTGCTGTTTCATGTTTATACCGATAAAATCAAGGTATGGGGAACGTAATCGTACCTGAAATTCTACATATACACAACTATATCATAATTGCCAAGTCTTACTGTACGTAAGGCAATTGTAAAGGGGATGTACCATATGAATTTGCTGCAAGCGCTCTTCTTCCCGCCGGAGCAACCCGGTGGTGTATCATCCATGATCCCTTATCTTCAGGAGAGGTTCCGTTCAAGCCGCTGGGAAATGGATTTGTTTTGGTTACCTAAGCGGATTCGCAACAAGGGACATGAAGAAGTCATATTCGAGACCTTTGATTGGACCCAGTTTGGGGAAAGTCAGATCGTTCAGAAATATATTCAGACCTATCGTGATTATCTATGGTGGACTAAACTGCGAATGAGCAAGGCCTATGATCTAATCCATTCCCATCATCCAATTGCTGGTTTAGCGATGAAAAAAATATTTCCAGATACTCCGTTAATTCAAACCTTACACTCGAGTTATGAGCGAGAGCTGATTCTTAATGGAGCTATTTCTGAGGGTGGGCTTGAGCATCAGTTTCTTGTTTCGCTTTATCGTGAACTTGAGCATGTTAGTGATCGCTTAATGACCGTGTCACAAGCTTTTGCAGAGTATGTGGCACCTTATATTCTAGATCCTTCTAATATAGGAGTAATACCGAATGGTTTTGATGAAAAAAGGTTTAAGCCAGTTCCGCATGACAATGCTGTACCGCAGCTAGTAACTGTGACGCGCCTAGTTCCAGCCAAAGGCATTGATACTTTACTTAAGGCCTGTGCTGAGCTTAAAGATCGCGGCCATGAGTATGTCCTGCATATTATTGGTGATGGGCCTTCCCGTACGGATTTGGAAAATATGGCTAAACAATTAGGGATTTATAATGAAACGATTTTTTATGGATACACCCTTCATCCAGAAGAATTTATGCCATTCTTTGATATTTTCGTGCTGCCTTCTCGGGCCGAAGCCTTCGGATCGGTGTTTGCAGAAGCGGCGCTTAGCTGCCTGGCTTTAGTGGGGACGAATGTCGGTGGGATACCAGAGCAGATTGAAGATGGTGTGAATGGTCTGCTGGTCAGTCCGGATGATGAGATTGCTCTTGCTGACGCTTTAGAGAAGGTGATCTCCGATCCGGCTTATCGTTACGAGCTTTCTCGTTCAGCTTGGGATAAAGCGAAAAGCTTGTATTCGCTGACTCGTGTCGCGAATGAACTTAAAAAAACATACTTACAGTATCCCTCAGGAACGAAAGGGTGAGCAGCTATGATTCCATTTCGATTTCTACATGCTGCTGACTTACATCTGGATAGCCGTTTTGCTGGGCTGGCGCATATTTCGCCAGCCATTCGTTCTTATTTACGTGAGTCAACCTTCGCCGCCCTCGGGCGGCTTGTCCGCGTTGCCATCCAAGAGAACGTTGATTTTATTGTCATCAGTGGAGATGTGTACGATGTTTCTGACGCTTCCTTACAGGGTCAGCTACGATTTCAGGAAGCACTCAAGGAACTGGGTCAGCAAGGAATACACGTGTTTCTGATCCATGGCAACCATGATCCACT
Source organism: Paenibacillus sp. VTT E-133291 (assembly GCF_002264395.1). Classification (GTDB taxonomy): domain Bacteria; phylum Bacillota; class Bacilli; order Paenibacillales; family Paenibacillaceae; genus Paenibacillus_AQ; species Paenibacillus_AQ nitricinens. Next base: position 7,594 of record NZ_NFVA01000012.1, on the reverse strand, counting down.
TGACGGATTGCGTCTGACTACAGAAATGCCAAAGCATGTTACCGTGTTTGGAGGAGAGAAGCCAGATCTCGCTACGGCTTACCGACGAAAAGATGGACAAGAAGTGGCTATTGTTAGTGGAATCTCCTATCCGACAGCGAAAGTTACGGACAACACTGCAGTGACCTTTTCTCGAAAGCCTGGCAGCCTTCTGTTTCATATTGCTATGCTGCATGGGAATGTAGACGGTGATTTGCTGCACGAGACGTATTCTCCATGCAGTCGTAGGGACCTTATCGAACGGGGGTTTGATTATTGGGCACTTGGACATATCCATAAACGAAGTGTATTGCATGAGAAACCAGCGATTGTGTATCCAGGCAATATACAAGGGCGCAGCATCAAGGAAACCGGAGCAAAAGGTTGTTATGTTGTGGATGTTGATGAAGCTGGAAGTACACTGTTAGAGTTTCATGAGCTTGATTATGTTCGCTGGCAGGTACGGGATCTGTCCATTGAGGGATTGAGTAATGAAGCAGAATGGATACAAAGGGTAGAGCAGGTGATTGACGATATCAGAGAGGAACTCCCGGAGCTGATGTCAGTGGTCAGACTTCGTCTGATCGGACGGGGGGACGTACATAAAGTATTAGCAGAAAAAGGAGCGGCAGAGGATCTGCTGTCTGAACTCCAGCGCCGTGAGACGATTCGGGCGGAACGTAAGGATTATAAGGGACTTGTCTGGGTGGAAGGATTTGCTGTAGAGTCCGGGTTAGCTATTGACCGGGAAAGGTTATTAGAGGAGGATAGCTTTCTTGGAGAAATGCTGCGAATTACAGAGCGTACGGAACATTCAGCAGAAGCGCTTGAAGAATTAATAAACAGTGCGCTTAAGCCGCTCATGGAGAACCAGGAGCTGCGACAGCTGCTCTCGGGGACAAGTCAAGAGGAGAAGTTAAGTTGGCTTCGTAGTGCAGCGGAACAGGGGATTACCCTGCTCGGTGGAATGGAGGGTGCTCCCGAAGATGAGAATTGAACATTTGCAAATCCATGGCTTCGGACGTTTGTATAACCGAGAGATTGATCTATCGGAAGGAGTTACTATACTCTATGGACGGAATGAAGCAGGAAAAAGCACTACGTTACAGTTTATTCGTTCCATGCTGTTCGGAATTCCAAGTCGTGGTAACCCTACGGAGAGATATGAACCTATGCAAGGCGGATTACATGGGGGAATACTAAAGGCACGTGATAGTAATGGTGCCCTGTGGACCATTCGTCGCCATACAGCTGGTGGTGAGGGCTCAGGAAGAAATGAGAAGCTGAACATCACGGTTAACCATCCGAATGGAACCACGCAAGAGCTAGGGCAAGCTGAAATGGAGCGGCTTCTGCTTGGTGGTATCTCTCGGAGCATGTTCCATCAATTGTTCGCGGTTTCTCTCGATGAGCTGCAGGAGCTTGCTGCGCTTCAATCAGAAGAGATGGGCAGCTTTCTCTTTCACGCGGGTATGGGCGGTGGAGGAACGATCATGCGGGCGGAACGCCGATTGGTACAGGAAGCTGAGAAGCTGTATAAACCTCGGGGCAAGCTGCAGGAAGCTGCTAAAATCGTTCAGGCTATTGAGAAACTAGAGCGCCAGATGGCGGAGAGCCGCTCTTATCTTCCGCGCTATAACGGTAATATAGCTGCCTTAAAGGTTACGGAATCTGAGCTGGATCAACTGGAACAACAACGTAAGCTTACTGGAGACAAGCTTGTGATGCTTCGCAAAGCTCAAGATGTTCGTGAATTGTGGTTAAAATGGAGCGATGCGCAGCTCGAACTGCAGGACCTGCCAGTGATTACAACCTTTCCTGAAGATGGAGCGATTCGCTATCAGGCACTTGAAGGTGAGATTCGGAATGCCCAGGGAGCAGTAACTCGTGATGAACGTCTGCAAAGTGAGCTTACGGCTGAGCTGGCGCAGAATCCGCCGGATTCGTTGTTAACAGCGCAAGGGCCTGCCCTGGAGCGGCTGGACCGTCATCGGAGCAGCTATGAGAACCTGCGAGCGGAAAGACAGCGGCTAGAAGGTGAATTGACCGCGCTGAAAGAGCATTTGCAGCGAATTCTGCGAGGGATTGATGCCAGCTGGAGCGCGGCAGAGCTGACTTCATTTTCGGGTGCAGCGGCGGATCGTGAAGCTGCACGGAGGTTTGCGGCGGCGTTCGCGAGTTATGATCGCCGCATGGAAGCGGAGGGCGCAGCGCGGCAGACGCTTCGATCCCGCTTGGCCGCTGCCTCAGCTTCGCTGCAGGCAGCGGAACGGGCGCTGGCGCGTGAACACGCCACCGGCGCCGAATCCTTTGCGCAGCTGGCTCCGCGCAGCGCTAGAGAATTGCTGCAGCTGTGGGACGAGCTGCAGCAGGCGGCCGAGCGCTGGCGCGAAGCGCAGCTCAGCGCAGGGCCGCAGCGCGGCCCCGGCGCCGGAAGTGACGGCCCTGGCGCACAGCGCATGGCCGCGCTCTACCGGCGCCTGCTGTGGGCTGGGGCAGCACTAACCGTGCTGCTGCCCACAGCGCTGTGGCTGACCGGTGCACCGCCGGTCAGCGCCGTGCTTGCGATCGGCCTGCTTGGTGCGGCCGATCTGGCCCTTTGGGCCGGCCTCAGCGGAGCGCGCCGGCCGGAAGCATCCCCGCCAGGGCATGGCGGGGATGTGGGCACTGCCGCAGCCGAGATGCTGCGGCTGCGGGGGCAGCTGCTCTCCGGTGCAGAGCCGGAGAGCACTATGCCGGGGCGGCGATCGGCCGCCCCGGGGTCCAGCCCTGACGCAGGCGGGCTGGAGGCCTCCATGAGGGGGCTTCGCAGGCTCATGGAGGCTTGGTCAGCTTGGCGGCAGCGCATTGAACGCTATGCCGCCGAGCGGGATGCCTGCCGCACGGAGCTGGAGACGCTGGCGGCGCAAGAGAAGGTGCTCGAGGAAGAAATGAGCCGAGCGGAGCTGGCTTTCACGCAAACCGCTGAGCAATATGAAGAATGGCTGCGTGAGCGCAGATTGCCCGAAGGCTTGTCCCCGGAAGGGCTGACGGATATCTTCGCTATGGTGGAGCAGGGGAACGAACTGCTGCGCCAAGAGCATAAGCTCTTTTTACGACTGAAGGAGCTTGAAGAGGAGTGTACTGTGTTCGAGGAGGAACTGCTTGCGCTTATTCATGACTCAGGTACCGATCCTCTGGACGAGTCTGGCGTGGCGGCAACTAGCTTTGAGATGGATCCACAGGATGGACAGCGACGATCTGCACTAACTTTACTAAGCTGGCTGGAACTTCGAAAAAGAGCTTGGGATGAGCTGAAAAAGGATCTGATTCGGCGGGAAGGTATTCATTCCCGGTTACAAGAACTACTGGAAGAGCTTAAAGAGAGCCATAGGGTATTAGATGAACTTAGAGAACAGCGTGACCAATTGCTGCATGAAGGCGGAGCAATTGGTGGTGAGGATTTCCTACGCAGATCGGCTGGTGTACAGCGGCGTAGTGAGCTGAATAAATCCATTCGCCAGTGGGAGCTTGCTATGTTTGGAGGCTGGGAGGAAGAGCGAGTTACCGCTCTGCAAGTATTATTAGCTCATCATGATGCCTCAGCACTCCAGAAAGAGCGAACAGCAGCAGAAGAGCTAGCTGAACGGGAGGAAGAAATGTGGAACACCCTGCTGGAGCAACGAGGGAAGCTGCTACAGGAAAGGGAGTATTTGAAAGAACGCTGTATGGAGGACTCAGTTATTCAGCAATTGGAAGAGCAGAGAGCTGCTCTGCGAATCGTGGCTGATAAGTATGCGGTAGCTGCATTAACTGCTGAATTAATCGGAAGAACCCGCCGTATTTATGAACAGGAGAAGCAACCGCAGGTACTTTTGCTTGCATCTGACTATTTCTCCAAGCTGACCGAAGGGGAATACAAGAGAGTAGTTATGACTCTAGGTCATAAAGAACTAAAAGCGGAACACAAAGATGCTGGACTGCTGGACAGCGGTCTGCTCAGCCGTGGGACGGCAGAACAGTTGTACCTTTCCATCCGCTTGGCACTTGCTGAGACGATGTCTCGGCAAGTAACGCTGCCACTGCTGTTCGATGATCTATTCGTCAATTTTGACGAAGCTCGTCTTCATGCTGCGCTTTCACTGCTTGGTGAACTGTCGGTCTCCCGCCAGATTGTGATGATGACCTGTCACAAGCATGTGGCGGAAGCGGCAGCACGAATCATTCCAACAGCAGCAGTTATTTCCGTGTAACTGGTTTTATGGATACAAGGCTGTTCCCTTTTCCGTTCGAACCCGATGAGGAATCGCTACGTGGTGGGGTAGACCATGGCGTACGTAGTAGCATGACAGCCCAGACCATCGACAAAGCTCCGAAGATCGGGTAGAAGATGGAGAGAAGTGAGCTAAAGCCAAACTGGCTCAGTAAATAACAGACCAACATTAGAATCGGCGTAATTAATGTGGGTTTAACAGGAATTCGTTGTTTAAGCTGCATAGTAACACCATAAATGTCGGCTACAAACGTACTGAAGATCTCACAAAAGATCAGAAGCAAATATATAGTTTGTACTACAGTACCCAACCGGATAGCTATGTTGCCCATAGGGATTTCAAATTGGAGAATACCCGGCATCTGTGAGCTCATCGCGAAATGTGCGGCGATCAACATAAAGCCGATTCCGGCACCACCAATAATACCGCCCCAGACAAGCGATTTTTCTTCATCAGTATGTCGCGCCATGGGCACTAATACGGCTTGAGCCATACCTAGATTGAAGGCGGTGTAGAGCAGCGGTGACATCCAAGCGCCAAATATAGTCCGATCTGTTTCTAGGAATAAGAACCGCTGAGCTCCTGGAATTTGAAAGGTATTAAAAATAATGATGAGTGACAGCGTAAGCATTAATGGGACGATCAGACTGTTCATTTGCAGAATACCGGAAATTCCCCGTTTAAGCAGAAAATAAGAACCAACCAGCGTCAGTATTAGCCCTGTTTGATAATGAAGTCCAAGATGCTCTTGAAATATAGCGCCCGCGCCTGCAAGCATAATACTGTTGACACCGATTAAGATGACCATCGTGAACAAACTAATGGTGCTTCCGACTTGGTCGCCGAAGAGGTGTCGGTTAAAGTCTTCATAAGACTCTGCTTCTATGCGCCGAGCGATGACCATCATTTTCGTACCCAGCCATATGAACAGTATAGTAGAGAGCAGGATGGTCAGGACTGCCCAGTGTCCGTAACGAGTGAAGAATTTTAATATTTCTTGTCCGGTGGCGAATCCGGCTCCTACAATGGTGCCAATGTAAGTGAATGCGATCTGTAATGTTCGGACATGTGATTTCATGGCTCCCCTCCTAATAGTTTTAAGAACAAAAGAAAAATCATAATGCGTGCTATGCAGGATTGCCTTGTGTACTCTGTATAGTACAGGTTATGATGAGGATCAGTAGGACATGACTTCCGTGATTCATTTGTACGGAACGTCTGCGATTATAAAGGGTATTGGAGGTTCAAAGTCATGGAAGTGTTGAAACAGCGGATTTTGGAGGAAGGTGTCGTCGTTTCAGATGAAGTGCTGAAGCTGGATGCACTGTTGAATCATCAGGTAGATCCACAGCTTACGATGGAAATGGGACGGGAGTTTGCCGGGAGGTTTGCGGACTGCGGAATTACACGTATTGTGACCGTGGAATCCTCGGGCATTGCCGTGGCATTTGCCACCGCATATGAGTTAAAGGTGCCGTTAGTTTTTGCACGTCGCAAAAAAACACTGTTAGCAGATCCGGACGCACTTTGTGAAAGAGTTCCTTCTTTTACGAAAGGTATTGTCACCGACATTATGTTGTCTCGGCAATTCATCTCTCCAGAGGATAAAATCCTCTTTATCGATGATATCATTGCTAATGGTGATGCTGCACGTGGATTGATTAAGATCATCGAGCGCTCTGGCGCTGAGCTGGTAGGTCTTGGCGTTGTAGTGGAAAAAAGCTTTCAGGCTGGAGCTCGGACAATCAAAGAACAAGGCATCCGACTGGAGTCACTCGTAAGAATTACTTCTCTTAGTGGTGGCACCATTGAATTTGGGGAATAACCCGTTTTAGAGATAAGAACAGGCCTAAACAGGCCTATTTTTCAAACAACTGCTTTTCACCCTATAGATTTTCCTTTATAATAAAATCAGACATAGGGAGGAGGCGTCACAATGGGGAAAGAACCGGTGACTGAGCAATTTTTTATTGATAAATTAACCGAGGCCAAGGATCACTTCGAGCGTGCGCTGGATTGCAAACACACGGAATTCGACGATCTGTATCCCTATATGATTGAACATCCTCAGTTTTTTTGGTACAAACGCTATGTAGCTTGGTCAGAGCTTCTGACAATTAAAGGTTTATGTGAGGAACTTTCCTTCCCTTGGAGGGAGAAATTCACTACAAACCAAGTGGAGTATCTGGAGCAACGTGTGATGTCCGCTAAAGTTCTTGATTTCTGGTTCGAGAAGAATGAAGCGCTGATATAAGAATGCTTTAGTAGACATGCAATTGGTCAATTATTTATACGAGGCCCAGATGATTTTTCATTTGGGTCTTTTTTCTTAATGAAAATAGGATAAGCTATACAGAGGGAGGGATTCATGATGATTAGCGATGAACAATTGGATGCGTACCGAATTTCCGGCGAGAAAATTCGTGTGGTCCGGGATGGCATAGAAAGTAACGATGTAAAAGGGATTGTTCTGGCTTGGGATGATTCGCAGGTAATGATACGTCGTCAGAATAGACGAGTAGTAAAGCTAGATCGGAATTATTTATTCCAACCCTTCAGCGAACCAAGGAAAGAACTTGATAATATATAGTTTCCGCAGCAGAACAGCTCCTTACCCAAATTGGGTGGGGAGCTGTTCTGCTAACATCTATGCCTCTGACGGATTATATACTTAGAGCTAGCTGGGTGTCACTTTCTTCTCTGGAGAGTATAGAGAGCTCTGTGGACAGTCCGAGATATGCACGCATTCGCAGCAACATCTCTCTACGGAATCCTGGCCATAATATATTCAGTTCACCTTGATATCCTCTACAGGAGTACAAGGCCTCAACTCCTCGTTGATCTTGGCGAACGGTTGTGATCTTCAGATCATGCGAACTCAATTCGCGCGTAACCTCTTGGAGCATTAATGAGGTTTTCTTAGTGGCACCAGACACGAGCTCCATATAAAGCTGAGGGGTCTTAAACAGGCCGCTCTTGCTGATTACACGGCAGTCACGCTCGAAAACTTTATGAATAAACGTTAGCAGCAAATAGCTTCTGACAAGGGACAGTTCTTCTTTAGTAATATCTTCATCAACAATGGATGTCTTTAACTTCGTAGTCGCCATTATAAATCACCTCATTTATATTATGCGAACTTTTGTTCTCATTATACCTTATAATCGGAAGTAAAAGCAATAATTATCCATAAAATAATGATCGACAAGAAAATCTGTAAAATATATTGACGCTTTAATCTCAGCATGATATGATACTTCTTGTGACCGCAAGATTGATATGTAGTCATTATGATGTGCGGTCGTGGCGGAATTGGCAGACGC
>NZ_NFVA01000252.1 GCF_002264395.1 Paenibacillus sp. VTT E-133291 | reverse complement strand
CTGGAGAGCACAGCGATTGGAACAACGGTCCGTTCGCGGAGCGTCCTCTCAAAGCGCCCACGTATATCCTACTAGAAAAAGGGCTGACCCAAGCAGCCATTTCATGGCTTTTGGGACAGCCTCTTTAACTATGGGTACTGGTCATAGTGGAAGGTTTCAAACTTAAATCGAGAAAGTCTTAGATATGATTACCAACAATATAAACAGAACCAGAATTGCAGTCATAGATAAAACCTCTGCCAAAACCTCCAGCAAATTCCCCATCATTATTCTTCCTTCGTCATTGAATACAATTAAAATATACAGGCTTTTATAATGATGACCAGCAGGATAAAGAGCACCAAGATTGCACCGGTAGATGTAAAGGCT
>NZ_NFVA01000244.1 GCF_002264395.1 Paenibacillus sp. VTT E-133291 | reverse complement strand
TAACGGAGGTGGACGTATAATGGCGCTATTTATGATGGCGGAACTTACTGCGCTGCTGAGGACGCTAGTACCAGGAATCGAAATCGTCGGCAACGACTTTGCCGCAAAGAATCCGGACGATTGTGCATATGCACGGATTAATGGCGGGCCGCCTCCGAAAGAGTGGTCGTCCGTCAGTTACCCTTCGATACAAATCGTGGTACGCGCGAAGAAAGCATCGGACGCAGAGGCGAAAGCTAACGCGTTTTTTACGACGCTGCATAATAAGCGTGAGTTTGCGGTAGGGACAACGCGGGTCATCCGTAGCGAGGCTGAACAGAGCGCGCCGTTTTATCTTGGCGTTGACGAGAACAGTCGGACGATGTATTCCGTGAATTTCACGTTTACCGCAGTTTAATAAACCAAACGCAGGGCTGTCCGTTGTCGGGCGGCTCTTTTTAGTACGTCCAAAATAAG
>NZ_NFVA01000253.1 GCF_002264395.1 Paenibacillus sp. VTT E-133291 | reverse complement strand
GGATTTTGTTTTGCCGCGTTTAATAGACGCTTAACTCGCACTCTCTTTGAAAGAGACTCGTATTGTCGCGTTGGATAACGCAGATTAAGCAGTTGAACACCTATTTTTTAAAGGGCTCAAACTCTTCATTGTAGTACAACTCTCTCAATAGATAGGCATCAGCATGCTCCTCTAAGAACTATATGTTCGAATTTAAACGTTCCTTTGTACGGTTTACCACGCTGACCAATCATTGAATTCATTCAATGCACCTTCCTAATTTAGATTTACTGGTAGCCCCTATGATTTCTTTTTTGTCGCTCCATAGTATCGCTTGTTATACGGGATCTCACGTCCCAACCAGCCTCAATCATGGTCATGAC
>NZ_NFVA01000218.1 GCF_002264395.1 Paenibacillus sp. VTT E-133291 | reverse complement strand
GCTCACTGAATCGGTGCTAGCGTTTAAGACTGCGATGTCAACCGGACTTGATCTCGGAGAGTCTACGAAGCTTATTAACTCGCTCGCAGACTCAGCCGCATATAATCGGCAGTCTTTTTATACGATGGGCGGCGCTATCCAGGCGTCACTCGACGGCATTAAGAACGGTAACTCCGTACTATCCGATGCGGTCGGCGTAACAAAGAACCTTTCCGTTATGCAAAAGGAATACGCGGAATCAATCGGAACAACAGCGGGCAGATTGACGGACGCAGAAAAGATCCAAGCGGCGTACTACGGATTTATGCGTGAGGGTGCGATCTTTACCGGGAACGCGGACGAAGCGATGCAAGGATTTACCGGTACGCAGAACCGTTTCGCTCAGGCGACCAATAGTGCCTCCGTCGCGCTCGGCGAGGCGTTTACTCCCGTTGTACAGAAAACGCTTGAGGCTTTGACTCCCGTAATAATCGGAATTGCGGATTTTGTGACGGAGAACAAAGCGCTCGTATCAGGGCTAGCTACCGCAACTGGCGGGGTTCTGCTATTCGTATCGGGCCTTACAATGCTACCACCGCTATTCGCGTTGATTAAGACCGGGATGATGGCGCTAGGAGCATCCGCAGGACCGATCGGATTGGCTATCGTCGCTATCGGTGCGCTGGCGGGCGGAATCGGTGCGTTAGTTGCGAAAAAGGGAGAAGACGCAAGAGCTACGCAGGACATGCTTAAGGCGCAGAAGGAACTTAACGCGCTACTCGATAAAGCGCCAGTCGACCAATCTGCCGCGGATATCGAAACGCTCACAGCCAAAACGAAGGATCTTACGGAGGCCCTCAACGAACGCGCATCTATGGAGAAACGCCTTAACGAAATACAAGCGGCGGGCGAACAAGGGTTAGGAAATCCCGCGATGATGTCGGAAGCG
>NZ_NFVA01000264.1 GCF_002264395.1 Paenibacillus sp. VTT E-133291 | reverse complement strand
ACTCCTACGCCAGTCGCCCACGCTTTCGCCGCCGTCCCACTAAATCCCCGCGTTACTCCCGTCAGGTCATTACCGCTTTTGCCTTCGTACCGCACCGTTTCCGCGCTCTCATCTACGCCAATCGTCGCAATATTCGGAGCGTCCGGTAATTTCGACGCATCCAATACGGAGACAGTCGTTGCTACGTCCGTGATTGCTGCGGTCAATTCCGTTGCCGGACTATTCGCTTTTGCTGCGAACATTTCTACCTGCGCCATCTATAAAATCCCCCTCTCCGTTATTATTGCGTGAATTTAACCGACGTACTTGATACC
>NZ_NFVA01000131.1 GCF_002264395.1 Paenibacillus sp. VTT E-133291 | reverse complement strand
GTCGTGGCGCACCTGCAATTCGGCTATCCTCTTAGGCCATGCGGGGAATGTACCGGATCAGATTGTATTCAATTTTCAAAGATCCATTTTAGGGGAACGAATAAGTCCCTCTACTATTCATTTCATTTTCTATGTAAAATCGGACCTTGAAATGATAATCTTTTAAAATTACCTAGATGAAAAGAGCGACAATGAAGGAGTAGAAAGGAAGCGAGAGGGGAAGGTGCTTTGTTTGGTTCTTATTACGATGATTACAGGCAATGATTACTCTTATTGTTTTTCGTCGAACATTCCTTCAATCATGGTGTATAATATCTTTATATTTACTTTCGTATTGCTTTTTAAGTTAAACAATATGGGGGCGCTTATCAGATGAATAAAAAGCCAATTAATAAAATTATTTACTTTGATAAAGAGACTATCCGCAATATTCTGCAAGAACAGCACAAAGGAGCAAGAACATCTCAAACAGGTATTTCTACCTCAACTGAAGCTAATGCTGAAATAGCTATTGAAGCTAAAATCAAGTTGAGCGTTCCCTTTTGGGATAGAATCGCTTTTTTATTTTCAGGTAAATTAGGAGCATCTTTTATCGTTCGACGGGACAATGAAACAACTATCACTTCGACAGAAATTTCAGAATTTGAAGAAATGAAAAATCTCCTTACAGAAATTAATAGCACTTTAATTTATGACATAGAGAACTCTTCTACTTTTTTTCGGGTCGCAGGGGGATATCTGCGTATTGTAAAAGGTGGAGTTGAGGGAGTTGATACAAAAGAGTTCAACGCCGTCATGGATGGATATGACGGTTATGATACATATAAAGTAGACGCTCAACGATATGTCCGTTTTAATAATTCAGCTTTTGTCAGCAACTACAAACGTAATGATTTACTTGCAACAAGAATGACTTTATTTTGCATTGAAGTCGGAAAATTTCATAAGGAAAAATTTGATTTTATGAAACAGCTTAATAAAATGGAAAACTTGCTTACAGAAGCAAATCAAAATAAAACCCTTGCTGATGCTTTCCCTCCAAATGATATCGATCCAAATGGAGAAGTAAAAATTACAGGTGAGCATCATCGGCATATTCCTCTGCCAGATATTCTTCTGTATGATGTTGTGTACGCATGCATAGAAAGTGGTGGTGAATAATGGAGGAAGATATCAGAGAATATAAAATAGTCATTGGCTCAAAAGCCTATTTTGATGATCAAGTTAGGTTGCTTGAAGAAAAATTAGCTCAAGAGTATGATGACTATTTCATTGAAAACTTTTTGGAGCTAGTACGTCTTTCTGATGACCGTAAACAACGTGGAAATCTATATACCGATAATGATAAGGCATCAGTAATGCTTGTTAAAAATCACAATTATCATGGAATTGTCGAAACCGCACATGATAGATTAGGTTCATTAATTGAAGAACTGACAACTGCTGATGCAATTATCTATATACACAACCCCCCAACAACATTGGAAACATATCTTGAAGGACTTCATACACGTTCAAAGATTGAGCTTAATTATGCAAGAGAAACATATGATGTTAAGCGTGAGCCAGATAAATTCTCTGAGAATATGAATCTTATCAGTAAAAATATTTTTGGCCAGAACGAGGCTATAGCCGAAATTAGCAAAAGCATGTGGTACATGACAACAGTAAATCGTAAAAAACCATACGTGATTATGTTGTATGGAGATAGTAGTTTAGGTAAATCAGAATTAGTGCGTGAAATCTCCAAAAAGTTTTTCGATGGAAAAATGGTTGAAAAACACTTGTCTATGTTTAAAAATGAAACATACTCATATTACTTTTTCGGTGACAAACCGAATCGAATAAGCTTGGGGTTTGATCTTTTGGAAAGGGAATCAAATCTTATTTTTCTTGATGAGCTTGACAAATGCCCAGAATATTTTTATTCTGCATTCTATACGCTTTTTGATAATACAATTTTTAGCGATGCTACATATGAATTGGATATATCCGGGTTATTGATTATATTAACTTCCAATTATAAAAACGAAAAAGAAATGAAAGACTATTTAGGTCTACCAATATTTTATCGAATAGATAAGTTTATTCATTTTAATGATTTTAATGAAAAGACTATATTTGATATAACTATGAGCGAAATTGACGTGCACGTAAGAGAATGTGGAGAGCGATTTACAGCCGAACAAATATATAAAGCAGTAAGTCCCAAAATACAAGCGACCGGAGAAAATGCGCGCACGATAAAAAGCAAAGTCCAGGAGACTGTTGAGGATATGCTTTTTAAGGAAGTGGAAAGTAGTAGCTAATTATAGAGGCAGTAGGATGCTAAGCGTAATTATTTTGCAGAGCCGCTATATCTAGTTGGTACACACTGTAGGTATTGGAGTGAATGGCAACTTGATTCAGCTTGACCGCTTCGCTGCCTTTCTCGCCAACGGGCAACTCGCGCGCTACCCATTCAAGCTGCACGGACGTTAAACCGACGTTGGTATCTTTGCCCAATAGGACGAATATAAGTTAGCAGTCATACTCATAACCTTTCCATCGAACAATCTAATCTTTTTCAACAATGGCTGGATACATTTTAAGTTCTGAGAGGTTAAGGATGATATTCGCTTTAATGAGAAAATCTAAACCAATAAGCCCACTGATTGTAATCTTTCCATTTGAAATAACCCGCCATACCCAAATCAGTTACGATATAATTCAAGACGACTTTTACACAATCTAAAAGTGGATTCGCCCTTCCTTAATCCAATACATCATTCTACTTAAAGGTATTCCGGTATTTTCGGAGAGTTCTTGTATTGTAGTTGTTGGATGTTCCCTTAAGTAAGCTTTGCAAAGCTGAAATTCCTGTTCCTGTAAAGCAAAGCAAGCTGGACAGGTATCAACCGCCAACTTGTCTTGAACAAATAATTTGCCGCAACGGATACAGTTCAGCAAAGCCACGGAAACATCTTCCTTTCTAATCTGCGAATACGATATTCATCTCTAGTTCTTCTTCAAAACCAGTAATGATGATGGGAATGGACAACACACGCATTTTATCGGCAGAAACTTCAATTTGATTTCCCATAATTAAGGATGGTGGAGTAATATCCAAAGAAACTCCTTCTTTTGCAAAGAGTGTCATGGCATTACCGCAAATCATGTTACTTAATTCAGAAATCGCACTTTGCCCTAAAGCATCCAGTGTAGAAAGATGAATTCCACCCATCATTGCAGAGACAATTCTTTTTGCGCTGTCCAGAGGTAAACCAAAGTACATTTGGCCACGAATATCCCCTGTGATTCCGACAACAGTCAAAATTTCTTTCCCGGAAAATGGAGAACCCTTGATGGAAGGATTCCCCACCTGACAAGGCAGTTGAAATTGTCCGAACACGTACAAAGCGGCTTTTAGAAACGGATTAATGTAGATTGCTTTCATCCCAATCACTCATTTCAGCTAAATGGATATAAAAAAACCTCCCGAAAAAAGGGAGGATGTTTATCTGGAAATCTCCGTCTTTATTTCGGCAACTGGCTGGCATAACGCTTTTTTACTATTGCGTTGTAGCCCCTTTAGCTTTGCGGCCCCATCTTTCAATGGGTGTGCCTTTTTCTATTATCAACAGGATTATTTCTGCAAAATTCCTTATAATTCGACAATATTATATATCCAACTCTTTGTCAATAATTCTGAGTAAAATTCATACATCATTATCAGTTCATTATTGGTTCCCAATTAATAAATAAGAAATCATTGTTAAATTGCTTTCATTGTATGCCGATAAATTTATTATGTCCTTGGTAAATTTGCTAACAAGGGGGGCATCCAAGTGTTCCCGTCATAGTGAGTGTTATTTATTTTAATAGTTTCTTCACAATCCGATCGCCAATGTCCTCGACTCTAGTTTCAGCATTTTTTTGTATCGTCCGTCCCTCCAATATAATGGCGAAATCAATCGTTGCCTGCTCAATGTTTATTCCGTTAAACATCTCTTCCGTACCTTGAATGAATAGTTCGAAAGTTTCGATTAATTCCTTGTGCTCTTCGCCCACTATATTAGGGGGCATAACCTGAATTAAATCCTCCTTGCATTTTTTGTACCCATCTACTGCATTCAAATAATCTTGTTTCGCATTCTGTAACGATTCAGCGCTCTTGCCCTCTTCTATATTTAAAGCCGCTACCCCAATCCGGTTAGAGATTAAACCGATTTCCTCGCCAATTTCACCAATAACTTTTGCATATCTCGTTTTTTCCATATCCCATCACCCCCTATCCCCGTCATACTTCAACGAGAAGGGAGGTTTCCCCTGCATGAGTGTCGAAAATATCAAGACAAGGGAGGTGATTAAATTGTCGACCACTGGAGAAAAGCCTGGAGTAGGTACTTATACTTGCACTAAATGCGGAACAAAAGTAACACTAGATGATAATACCGACACGCTTCCGCCATGTCCGAAATGCCACAACACAGAATACACACCCTAGTATTCTGACGGCCTTTGTGCCGTCTTTTTAATGCCAAAAGAGCCACCTATAAGTGACTGACGAACGACACAATACGCTCTCAACCTTAACAAACCTTAACATTACATCCATCGCAGCTTCTCCAGTATATCTTCCCTTATATGCACCCCTCTCTATCCAAAAAAAGTATGCATCTGGGTGTATGCGAATCCGAGCATCTGCACTATTTAGTACACTAATATTCAGCCATCCGTCTGGATCCACGTTATAGGCTGTAATCTTTTCATAGAAGCTGTGCTTAACAGCGTTCCTGTTGCCCCACTTAGGATTGCAGTTTCCCTGGTTGGTCTACAGCGATTTGATTGCCAGGAGCGCGCCCTAGCTTGTCTCGTCCACTCATTGAAGTGTAGCGCCTCCTCTAGTGTTGCAATACCCGTGTTCGTTTCGTAAATAATTCTTGTAGCGTTGCATTGTACTTCACTACGACACTTAAAATGAAAAGCCTACCTGGAAGGATAGACTTTAGATTATTCTATTGCTTTGAATTTAGTTCTGCTGGCTCTTTATAATATTTTGTGTTCACATAGGTTGAACCTTCGTGGATTATTCACTGCATTGGGATCAGCAGTATCAATGACGAGTATTCCCCTCAACAGTTTTGTTTCGTACGTACAGAACTTTCCCCAGAGCTTACCAATGTCTTAAAACAGTTTTTTCTTTGCCTGAACGTAATCTAAATCAAGTTCAAAAAGCATCTTAAAATTTGTTCTTACCTTTAATCTTTTCCTTAATTCATAGAAAAGTATCGGCTTCTCATACTTGATTAACGTAATAATCTCTAATACCGGAGCGGGGCTTTCTCTCGATGAATTGACTATTAACTTATTTAGAAAATCAACGCATAATTCTACGTCCCGACCATCATCCCTAACGCTATTTAAGAAATATATGATTTTTTTCTTAACTTCATCTTGTTCCAATATATACCGCCACCAATTTTAGAGATTTATAGGAGTTATTACATCACACGTAAATGCTCCTTAAGTTAAGGTAATAAGTGTGATATAACCCATATACAGGGGGATTTGCAAGACGAACGTTATTATATCAAAGCAGCACGAATTTGCGTAATCCGATACAGGATGCTATCTAATAACGTAGCAAAGAGCCTATTATGAAAATTAAAGTTAATCGGCTTGGCGAACGTATTCAGACTGTCAGAAGCTAACAGTTGGATCGCAAACGCGATGTCCTGAGCCTTCGGTCCTGATTGCCTCCGCAACTCGACTTAATTCATCTTTCCCTGTGAAACCCAATGTACTTCGGCTTAAGATGTATAAGTTTGCAATAAGTAGGTTAACCTCTAACTTGTTATTCGGAAAGAACATGTGGGGTTGGTGAAGTAGTACGTGAAGCTAAAAGCAATTAGTCCTAATGACATTCCTAAGCAACCTAAAAAGTGCAAATTTTGCATTTGGGGCCATTGGAACGGTGTTACAGTGTTTGTTTTTCCAGGGGGGTACATTGCTGTGAACAACAGATGAAAAGCCGGGACAAGGGCCAAGACAGGGTACGAATTTTGCTAAAAAAAATATTTCAACATCGCCACCGCTACTGCAAACTCGGCGACTACACCATCGCGTATCGGTCTAAACACAGTAACCGATTCCGGCGTACGCCCCAGCATACCTACAGCACCTTCTCCTGCAGCAAGTAATGTCATCGTCGCACCGTCCATGGCCGCTACTGTCGGTTCATCGATTACTATACCTTTTTTATATACAAATATGCGAATATTTGACGTTCCCAGATCAATTCCTATTGTCTTGTGCAGCATCAAAATAACTCCTTATAATGTACCAGTAATCATTCCAACAATGGAAGCATCAGTTGTACTTTTGTTCCGTTTAATGAACTTTCAATGTCCAGCTCACCACCCACTTTCCGCAGGATATGTTCGCAAAAACTGAGTCCAAATCCGAGTGCGTTGGGTTTTGTTGTAAAAAACGGGTGCTTTACATAGGGAAGAACGTCTTTCGGAATCCCTGTTCCGTAATCAATGACCGTAAAAAAAACAACTCCGCTACGTCCATTTGAATCAGGATTTTTCCGTTATCAGGTGTCACTTCAAATGCATTGAGTAATATTGCATAACACGCTTCTTGGAGATAAAGATCACTTCCGAACACACGGACCGGTATTCTGGGATATTCGCATACCAAGCGGATGTTTTTTTCTTGGGTCTTCAACTGAAAGCGGGAGATGACCACATGAAGAAAAGGCGTCCAATCAATCGGGATGAAATGAATATCCGAAGGTTTAAACAGCAGAAATCGTTGAAGTACCACGTCGATTTCTTTCACCTGATCGTAAAGCGTCTGAAAAAACTGATTTATTTTGATCTGAAAAGCCGGCCCAGTCAATGTGCAATTGGTTTTTACTGCATGTTCTATCAATTGCAGCATACCCTGAATAACGGCAAGCGGATTCAAAATAACATTCGCCGTACCCGCGGCCATTTCCCCTACAAGTGCAGTGGTCTCCTGTTGGTACCTTGATTCGCAGTGCTGTTGAAACAAAGTATTATCACATAAAACGACCAAAAAGAAATCAATTTTCTCTCCTTTGTAAAAAGGGTACATATATAGTAAAAGGTGAACCGATTGCCCGCCAACCGTTTCTTCCACGGGAATTCCCGCAGTTTTTTTTGGTTGCAGCTGACCCGTTCGTATCATTTGTCCTACTTTTGTATGGCTGGGAAATCCGCTATCCTCGGATAGCCCATACAGACTTTTGCCTTTCGCGTTTGCATGGGTAACTTTCAAATCCGTATTCACCACAACAATACCGATATCGCTGTCATCTGCCCTTAATAAAAACTCAGCTACTTGTTTCATGCTTTCAAACCCCACTATTTCCTTTTCGTATCTTACACATATTTTTCCGTAAACACTATATATCAACGGTAGCCGCTCCAAGCGGATTGTTTATTTAGGTCTTCTTACGGAAATTGGTGCAAATCAATGTTTGTACCACGTCGTTGAATCATGGTTACGCCGAATGGGTACTTTCTCCTCCCACTCACCTACACATTGATTATTCGCCAGTAGCAACCCGTTTAAATAGAATCTAGCTTCCTCTTCAGTGAAAAAGACAGATTCCTGTCGTAAAATATAAGCCCAAAAACTTCCGTATGTACTCGTTTCATAAACTTGGTCACCGATCAGTTAGGCTATACCTACTAACGAATATTGAAGATATCGTTCATTGAAGTCAAAGATTTCAGCCTGTAATTCAGATGAAGGAACGGATTGGGTATTTCTCAAATCAATTAAGAAAACTGAGGAGATATTGTAACGAAGAAGTACCTGTTCCTTAAAATAGCGAAACAATTGATTACCGCTGTCATCATTTCCAAATTTCCAAACGATGAAACGATCGAATGGATCCAGTGTGATGCTATGTTTCATGTTGGTTACCTCCCCGAAACTAATTTATGGAAGGGAAACAGTATGAATAATTTCCGGCGATCCTTATCGATTTCTCTTCTTATGACTCAAAACGGATCTCTCTCCATTGCGTATCCCTGGTGTCATTTGTTGATACGTGTTTTCAAACGATCCGGTCCAATTGAATCGTCTGTTCCTTACTTAGATCAATGTATTTTCCATTCACTTCAACTAGAGGATGAACAGGGTCAGTTGAACTCACCATAATAATCTTTCCTTCACTTCCGTTTGATAGAATCACACTGCTTCCAATCAACATATCCATTATCCGCCTGAGAAAACAGAGGGTTGTACTCGGCTCAAGCGGTCCGTACATATCATCCGATATTTCCTTAAGAACTGTATAGAAAGGAACCGGCTCTTTATAGGAGCGCTTTGAGATCATTGCATGAAACACATCAGCAACAGCAACGATTTTGCTGTATGGATCAATATCTTTTCCTTTTAATCCATATGGATAACCACTGCCATCTTCCCGCTCGTGGTGTTGCAGAGCAACTAATGCATGACGAACTGAAAGACCCGACGCCTTTCTGAGCAAATCGTAACCGAATTTCGTATGATCTTTAACCAAGCTAAATTCCTCGCGAGTTAGTTTTCCAGGCTTATTCAGAATTTCTTCGGGGATATGCGCCTTTCCGATATCATGAAGAAATCCTGCAGTTGTTAATTCAAGTATTTCCGGTGATGACAATCCTTTTGCTTTGCCAATCAATCGGGAAAGTAAAGCAACACCAATACTATGACGATATGTATAATCGTCATGCTGTTCCAAATGGTTGAAAATAGGCTTTAGGTCTATGTGCTGGCTCATTTCCACAATAATGGGTATGATTTTTTCGCGGATATCATGGAGCGGAAGCTGATCTGAAAATCTAATTTTTTCACATACTTCTTTCATTTCTTTTATGGCAGATTCCACAAGAAAAAGTATAGAGCCATGTTCTACATCGCCCTCGTCAAGAGGAATGTTTAGATGCCTTAACATATCAATTTCTTTCCAAGTCAATATCGTGTAGGCGGGTATAACCAAAGTCCCCATACGACTATAAATGTTTTTATTCACTCTCAATCCATAATATTGATATCGTCGCAGACAAATATCCATTGTCTCACCTGCTTTCATCCGTTTATAGCTTCAACATTAAAATTACGAAATAATGGAACTTCCCTTAGTTTCTCAATCATAGAAGGACATCCGGTTTCAAGCTCTTTGCTTAAAACTGTCAGCATTAAAAGTCTTATTTTCAACAACATCGTAAATGTCAATACATCTCTTGCCAATACAAACTCGACCCGAAAACATTTTTTTAATCGTTATTTTTCGATTTGCCTTCAGTAAAGTAATGACATCAGATTGTCCGCCAATCACTTTGGCTACGATGCTACCTCCAGCCTCCAAATGAGAGCCACGGCAAACCGAAGTATCACGCTTGAACACAATATGCCTCGCCGCATACAAATCGCTTAAGATTACTCCATCGTTCTTAATAATGATATCGCCATTTGATTTGATATCGCTGTTATAGCACTGATTCAATATAATTTCTGTTTTTTCTTCCTGCATTCGTGCGACTTCTTGATGGGTTTCTTGAAGTAACGAGACAAAGCTTTGAATAAAGCTGCTTGTCGCTACTTCTAGTAATTTTGATGGGAACATGAAAACGGCAGACATTTCCCTTAACTTTTGATATTCTTCCTTTTTAATATGTTGGAAATTTGTCAGCACATCCAACATCTCTCTGATTATTGTTGGAATTTCCTTGAACTTGTTTTCCATGAGTAAGATTATGATTTGACCAAAGCGAATCTTTTGTTTTCGTAATTCAAGTTCTTGAACCAGTATTTTTGAGGCAATCAGTAGCTTGTCCATGAGTTCGCCAAGCGTTTTCGAAGCAGTATACAAGCGGTTAAACATGACACCAAAATATCCACAGTATAATTTGCTCCCCAACACATTCCCTCGGACAAAGATACTTCCAGTGGCCGTGATTATGGCATTATACGCACTTCCATACACATATACATTGCCAAGCGATTCAATAATCATTTTATCTGTCACGTTACCGTAAACAATTACATCACCTGAGAACACGATATTCCCACTTTCAATGTCAACATCGCCAGAAACAACATAAGATGTGGAAATATCGAGGGTTTTAATTTTCCCTCCTGTAATCCGCGGTCTGCCATCCTTTAATGCAAAAATCTCCCCATCCGAAGTTAGCTCCACACTCGGCTTAGTAACAACGATAATATCTTTTGGCGGTCCGGGGATTAGGACATTTCCGTAAACGTCATACCCCGGAATGCCATCTACTAACGGGATTTTTTTGGCAATCAAATCGCCAGCGCTTACCGTAGGGATTTGTAAGTGATTTCGAAAATCGATATTTCCCGAAACCTCAAAAAACTGGCTCTCCACTTGCTCTGGGAAATAGACTTCTACTTGAGCATCTTTTCCAGCTACTTCCGCTTTACCCTTTGCAATAAGAACCGGTTTATATGTTGGATTGATCAATTCCAACTGAATAGAAGCAATGTCAAGATTCGATTTAATGGATTTCCGTTCGATATGTTCGACGACATCCGCTAAATGTACAGTCTCTAATACAATATCCTTAAGTTCTTCTGCAGAGATGATAATATTTTGCATCGGTTCTGTATCTATTAATCTCCAAGCATATCGCTCTCGTGACATTAGATGAAAATAAGCGTGGAGTTTATCTTTGGAGACAGTAATCTGAAACATCGCTTTTTCATCGATTTCCCAGTGGATACGATCCGTGGAGGAGACAACACATTCGGACTCTACAAGCTTGTCATTCACTTTTATTTTGACAGGGGATGCTGAACTTATAACAGGAAGCTTTCCCCCATCCGTAGGATCATGAACAATGATGGTCTGATCCTTTACTTGTATCCACTCATCAAATTTTGATGTGTCCCTGACTTTATTCGTTTCATCGGGAAACTCGTCAATATTTAATTGTTTAATCAGTTGTGTTAATTCTTGTTCAGTCATTCCTTTTGTCATGTAAAACACCTCACCTCTCAAACAGCGGCCGAACTGGTTGTGCTAAAGATTAAATACGTTTGAAACGGATTCAATGAGCCTTTCAACTGAAAACGGCTTAGACAGAACTTCCTTCACACCTAATTGGGCAGCTTCGCTTCGTTCTTAATATCATGTGGACTTGCCGTACACATAATAATCTTCGCGTTGTCATCTTTTTGAAGAATCTCCCGTACAACGTCAATCCCATTCATCAACCCCATGTGATTATCGATGATGATCAGATCGGGAGATAGCTCAAAATTGGATGTGAGTGCATCAAAACCGTTATCCGTTTCTGCTATAATGACATGACCTTGTTCCGTTAAAAGCTCCTTGTAAAGGAAGCGAATGATTGCATGGTCATCTGCAATTACAATTTTCGCGATGTTCCCCTCCTTCTTAAAGGATAAAAAAACATCACCTCGAATGGATGATGTGAATGACACCCAATTCGGCGGACTGGCGACCATAGAACATATAGTGTTCAGTAGGTCCATATCTTTGCGTCCCACTCTTTCGAGAGGTTTGCCTTTTTCGTTTGAGAGTATGTTGTTGTTATAAAGCACGTTTAACCTTTCAATTCAAGTTGTGAAGTGGAGCATCCAGAAACTCGATAGTATTCATGGGACTCCCCCTCTAATTTTTTGGTCTTTATACCTAAGCCATTATCTGCATCCTTATCATCATTATATTTGATAAAATAGATACATTACAACATGGTTCGACCAAATTCGACACAAACCCTAATAAAAATACATCTAGGTCAATATTACCACAATAGTTCGCCAAAATAAACCATTTTGTAGAGTATACTCCGTTGAATATGTGCCTCCACTACATCATGATTAACATTTCGAGGGGGTTGTCTATGACAATTGAACTATCTTTCGCAAAAACACTAAAAATGTTGAGGGTTAATAGCAAGATTAGCCAAGAGGAACTTGCCCTTAAAAGTGATCTTGATCGAACCTATATCTCAATGCTAGAAAGAGGAATTCATCAACCGACAATCACTACATTGTTTGCATTATCCAACGCATTAAATATCAAAGCTTCTGAATTTATTAGATTGGTTGAACTTGATTCCGGATGGGTTACCAAGCAGGAATAAGGTTCTATTATAGAGTATTCGAAATTCTTCCCATCCTCCCCTGTTCCTTATCGAAGTTTTCAACTGAATGGCCAAAGAACGCATCGATCAGATAGAATCTTTCATCTGGCCGATGCGTTCCATTGGTTGAAGAAAATCTAATGATTACTCGAAAAAATCAAAGAAGTTCCTTACCGTCTTTGATTCCGGCGGAATATAACCATTTCTTTTCCAAAGCACTTCGATAGTTCAAAATTTCTTCCCATTCGAGTATCAACTTGTACTGAGATTGCGAAAGCTCATTTTTTAACATCTTATCAATCTCTCTTAGCCTGATCCCGAGTTGAATAACTTCGTTCTGCTTCTCTGCTTGTGTTGTCATTTCAATAAATCGTTGATCAGTTGCTATCTTCATCCATTCTGGGAATCTATCACGCATACATTTAACCTCCTCTCCCTCAAGAATGTTTCGATGTTACAGTGAGAGTATGGTTGTGGCAAGGGGGATAACAATTACATTGGGCAGCATCTAAAGAGGATGGCTAGTCGAACGCTGATATTTTTATACTGGAACTTTTCGTGGATAACAGCAAGTTGTAATCTTGATCTGAATAAGGTGAGGGGCAGAGGTTAACCCAACGCCAAGTTTTATGATGTAACTTATAAGATTCTTTCGTAATCACATTCACGCAGTAAAACTCATGTTTCGTCAATTTGTAAAATAAATATCTCCCGATAGCATCCGCTTTCATAATCTCCGTTATACCTCTGCGACGTTGCTGATTAACCAAGGTGTACATTCTAAGATCATTGCAGATCGACTTGACCATTCGGGTATTGCCATAACAATGAATATTAATTGACATGCTCTTCGCACCGCGGATCATGCAGCCGCAGACAAGTTTGAACCATATTAACAAGGGCATCAAAATAAGACCGCATACAGACGCGGTCTTATTTTGATGCTGTGATACATATTCGGATTTTTGTTATAATGAAGGTAACATGATGATATAGGTCGTGATCTTATGCAGTTTGTTACCAAAGAACAAATTGACCGAAAAACAGAGATGCGCAACGAACGAAATTAAATGTACGCATCTCCGCTTCCGCCTCAGTTTTGGTTGCTTCTCTTCAAAAACCCTCTCCGGCGGACAGTGATTAGTTGTCCTCAAAGGCTTCAAATCTCTTCCAGGATCGCTGCAAGCCGCCCCCA
>NZ_NFVA01000267.1 GCF_002264395.1 Paenibacillus sp. VTT E-133291 | reverse complement strand
TGTAAGAACTGGAGGTCATAAATGGCATTGGACAAAATGGTATTTAAAGAAGATGAAGTCGAACGCCTGCAGACAAAAATCAAACTGGTAAGCCAAGATACCAACCGGCTTTACTTGCAGCTGAGAGGTCAGACCAATAACTGGGGTGGTATTCCGCTGGGTTCAGATTTGATACGAGCTCAGACACTTATCAATGAACTGACGGTAGAAGCTGAAAAGCTTGAAGATATTATTCGTCTTGCAGTAAAAGGTGTTCAAGGTGCACAGGATGAGAACAAGAGGCAGGCTAATCAA